>NZ_CP011402.1:1528906-1834687 GCF_001643775.1 Denitrobacterium detoxificans
GGTCGCGCAGGTACATGGCGATGGCCTCGTCCATGCGGTTGCCAGCAAGACGCAGCGAAGACGACGTAACGATGCCGCCCAGCGAGATGACGGCCACTTCCGTGGTGCCGCCACCGATGTCGACGACCATGGAGCCGGTAGGCTCGGTTACGGGCAGGTCGGCACCCATGGCAGCGGCCATGGGCTCTTCGATGAGGTATGCCTGGCGCGCGCCCGCCTGAATGGTGGCTTCGAATACCGCGCGCTTTTCAACGCTGGTAGCGCCGCAGGGAATGCACACGACGATACGCGGCTTGGGCTGCCAGGGGTACTTGCGCTCGACCGCCTTGTTGATGAATGCGGACAGCATGGCCTCGGTGACGTCGTAGTCGGCGATAACGCCGTCATGCAGCGGATGTTCCGCCGAAAACGCATCGGGGGTATGGTTGATCATGTTCTTGGCTTCATGACCAACGGCAAGAACGCGGTGCGTGCTCTTTTCTATTGCAACAACCGACGGTTCGTTGATAACGATGCCTTCGCCCGTGATGGCAACCAGCGTATTTGCGGTGCCCAGGTCGATTGCCATATCGTACGATGATCCCGCCGAGTTGAACCAATCCATAAACGACATAAAGGCAGTCCTTCATACTCGGAATTTCCAAATGCAAATGGTAACACAGCGACGTGGCGCACCACGTAAATTCATACGCGAACTATAATGCATACCCGCTGGTGCGAAGCCACGTACACCCGGGAATCCGTCTGGCGCATGCGCGTTGGGCCCCGAAGGAGCGAACCCAGGCGTTGCGAGCAATGCGCGCTCCCTACCCCACGACACGAAAAAGGCCGGCTCCGAAGAGCCGGCCCCAAACTGCGATTTCTCGGCAATTAGTTGAAGAAGATGCCGATTTCGCGCTCAGCGGACTCGGGAGAGTCGGAACCATGGATGACGTTCTCGTCCATGATCAGGCCGAAGTCGCCACGGATGGTGCCAGGGGCAGCTTCCGCAGGGTTGGTGGCGCCCATGAGGGTGCGAACCTTGGCAACGGCGCCTTCGCCGGAAACGACCATCTTCACCACGGGACCGCTGGTGATGTAGGAGATGAGGCCCTCGTAGAAGGGCTTGCCCTCATGCTCGGCGTAGTTGGCCTGAGCCTGCTCCATGGTAACCATGCCCAGCTCCATGCGCTCGACCTTCAGGCCAGCGCGCTCGAAGCGATTCACGATCTCGCCGATGTGGCCATTGCGCACGCCGTCGGGCTTGATCATGGTGTAAGTCTTCTGTACTGCCATCAATAATCCTTTCTTTCCTGATAGCACTGCTAACGATTAGTTCTGGCTCGCGAAATAGAGCTCGATATTCGATATCTTCCAGCCAATGCCGTCACGCGACATGGTGATCTTGTACTGGACCTCGCCACCCTCGCTGGTGGAAGCCGTTACGTACTCCACGCTGGAATTCATGGAAGCTTCCTGGCCGTTGACGGTAACGTTGGCGTCCTGCACCACCGGGTCGAGCATCTTCTCGACCTTTTCGCTGGAAAGGTCGGAGGAGAACACCGACGAAGCGTTGGTGGGATCGGCGAAGAGCTGCTTCACCACGCTTTCCTGCGTGGGATAGCCATAGCCCTGGGAATAGGCGAACACGCCAGCGCCCGCGGCAAGCACGAGCACCACGATGAAGGCAACCAGGATCTTCAGGCCCACGTTGCGGCGCTTGCGATCCTGCCTGGCCACGCCACGGCTCCACTGCTCGATTTCCTCTTCAGTTGCGTTGAAGAAGCGCTCGTCGCCCGAATTGTACTTGTCGGACACGCCGTAGCTGTCGGCATAGTAGTACGGGTTCTGAGCCGCAGCGGCCATGTCGGTTTCGTGGTAGATGGGAGCGCCGTCGCCCGGCACGTCGAGGCCCGACATGTCGGCGGTGGCAGCAGGGTCGTCTTCCACGGCGGCCAGCACCTGGGTGCCCTGGGCAACCTGGCCAATGGCACGCTGGTAGTCGACGCTGGCGGCGTCGTTCAGGAAGTACGTCTTGTCGGCAAGAGCCTCCTCGAACGCATTCACGGCCTGCTGGAACTGGCCCGTGGCCGTATAGGCCTGGCCCATGTTCGCGTACAGCTTGTTACGCGTGGCAGTGTTCATGTCGAACTGCAGGGCGCTTTCGTAGGAAGCCACGGCGTCGGCCGGACGGTCAAGGGCCATGAAGCAAATGCCCAGGTTCAAAAGTGCCTGAGCAGGGTTCGGGTTCGCCTCGTCGAGCGCGGCGGAGCGAAACGCGGAACCGGCTTCGGCGGACTTGCCCAGCTTCAGATAGGCCTTGCCCATGCCCGCATATGCCTTGTACACGGAATCGTACTTGGCATCGGAAACGGCAATCTCGAAATGCTTGACTGCATTCTCGTAGTCGTGCAACGCGGCATACGAATTGCCCAGATTGCAGTTCACGGCGCCGATGCCCTCGTACGAGTTATCGGCCGTGGCCTGCGTGTAGGCATGGATGGCTTCCTCGTAGTCGTGCAGCTTCATGAGGCAGTTGCCGATCTGGTGATACAGCAGGCCCAGTTCGCCTTCCGCTACTTCTTCCCCATCGCTTAAGCCCTGCAGGCACTGGGTGAAACCCTCGAGCGCGGAAACGTAGTCGTTCACGCCGTAGGCTTCGCGTGCCCTCTGGAATAAGACGTTGTTCATAATGCCGATCTGTCCTCTCGTGCCGAATGACTGCCAAGCAAAGGGGCTTGACTAGTCGTTCGCGCCTTCGATGGTAATGTGCTCGATGACATCGCCCACGCGCAGCTGGCCGATGACGTCCTTGCCCTCGATGGTCTGGCCGAACACGGTGTAGTTCGGATCGAGGAAGTGCTGAGGGCCCAGGCACAGGTAGAACTGGGAGCCAGCGGAATTCGGATCCTGCGAACGGGCCATGGCCAGCGCGCCATCTTCATGCGAGTTGTTCGGGTTCGTGGTGAACTCCTCGCGGATGGTGTAACCGGGGCCACCCGTGCCCAGACCGCCGAACGGGTTATTGGCGGCCATCTGCACCTGCGCGGAATCGAGGTCGCGGGTGTTCGGGTCGCCGCCCTGGATGACGAAGTTGGGAACATGGCGGTGGAACTTCAGGTTATCGTAGAAGCCCTTCTGGGAAAGCTCGACGAAATTGCCCACGTGAATGGGGGCATCGGCGCCCGCAAGCTGCACCTTGATGGTGCCCTTGGACGTTTCGATAACGGCGATTTCGTTTCCATTGGGCTGATAAGCCGGGGTGTACTGCGCCATGTGCGCTCCCTTCCGAATTCATAGGGTACGTATGCACCCGTAATAAACCTGGTGCCCTCGACAGGATTCGAACCTGCGACTTTCTGCTCCGGAGGCAGACGCTCTATCCCCTGAGCTACGAGGGCGCATACACGATTTGTGATTATACGCTATCTTCCCTGTTTATCATCCCATGCACATTTGAACTGCATAGCCACTTGGTAACATGGGCGCATTGGCAAACAGAAGGAAGTACATGCAAACGAAACTGCACATAGATACGCTGGCATACGGATCGGCAGCCATTGGGCGCGATGAAAATGGCCGCGCCGTGTTCGTGGAAGGCGGCGCCCCGGGCGATACGGCCCTGGTGGAAATCACGGAGGAACGCAAGTCGTTCGCGCGTGGCCATGTAGTCGAAGTGCTGCAGCCAGGCGAAGCGCGCGTAGCCCCCACCTGCCCGCTTGCCGGCGCATGCGGCGGCTGCTCGTGGCAGCACGTAGCCTATTCGGCCCAGCTGGAAGCCAAGCGCGCGAATGTCGTGTCGCAGCTGCGTCGCGTGGCGCACGTCGACGCGCTGGAAGCCGAATCACTGGTGGCGGCCTGCGTGCCCTCGAAGCGCCAGATGGGATACAGGAACAAGCTGGAAATGGCCTGCGAGACCGACGCGCAGGGGCGCCTGCAGCTGGGGTTCCGCAAGCCGGGCTCGCACGAGCTCTGCCCCGCCAACGCCTGCCCCCTGGCCCATCGAACCATCGAAAAGGCGCCCAAGGCCCTACGCGGTGCGCTGCGCTATCTGCAGGGTTCCGGCGATTTGGGCATCTACCGCGTGGGCGTGCGCAGCAGCCTGCGCACGAAGGATACGGAAATCGCCCTGTGGACGCGCCCCGGCAGCTTCCCGCGTGCCGCTGCGGCAAAGACGCTCGCCAGCACGCTCAAGGCCACGAGCATCGTGCGCGTCATGGCCGAAGAGGGCTCGGCGCGCGCCGTGAAGGGCGTGGAGGTACTAGCTGGCAAGGGCCACTGGACGGAAGACCTATGCGGATTCACGTACCGCGCAAGCGCCCCCAGCTTCTTCCAAGTAAATACCGCCCAGGCGGAAAAGCTCGTTGAGCTTGCCCTGGAAGGCCTGCAGGTAACCGAAACCGACCGCATCGCCGACCTGTACTGCGGCGTGGGCACCTTCACCTTGCCCCTGGCCGAGCGCTGCGGCGACGTGCTTGCCGTGGAAAGCGCTGGCTCCAGCGTGCGCGACCTACGCGCCAACGCCGATAGCGCCCAGCTGTGGGTCGACATCATTGGCGGCGACAGCGCCCGCGAGCTACCCGCCATGGGTCACTTGGACGCCCTGCTGGTCGATCCGCCCCGTTCCGGCCTGGCCGACGGCGTGCCCGCGAGCATCGCGAAGGCCGCTCCCCAGCGCCTGGCCTACATCAGCTGCGACCCGTGCACCTGGGCCCGCGACGTGGAGCGCCTTTCCAACGAAGGCTATCGCCTTACGAAGGCCACGCCCGTGGACCTCTTCCCGCAAACCTTCCACTGCGAAGTGGTGAGTATATTCCAACGTGCCTAATGCGGTAGAATACCCACAGCACCAAGCTAAGGAGAACAATGACTGATTACAACGTACGCGAAGCCGCGCTGGTAGCGGCCAAGGCAGCCGACGAGAAGAAGGCCACCGACATCATGGTTCAGGAAGTGGGCGAACTCTCTTCCGTTGCCGACTACTTCGTCATCGCCACGGCGGCGAACAACCGCCAGGTCGACGCCATCATCGACGCCATCGAAGAAGACTGCCGCGAAAAGATCGGCGTGAAGCCCATCCACCGCGAGGGCATCGAAGCCGGCACGTGGGCCCTGCTCGACTACGGCGATTTCGTGGTACACGTGTTCCAGCCCGAAGCGCGCGATTTCTATCGCCTGGAAACGCTCTGGAACGACGCACCCGTTATCGACCTGGCCGAAGCCGGCATCACCGACGCCGAGTACTCCGACCGCATCGCAAAGCTCATGGGTCGCGAATAGCGCGAACGAACATCGCACGAATAGCAACGGGGTGGCCGAACCAATCGGCCACCCCGTTTCGTTTGCGTATGATCCCCGCGCGCCTAGAACTTCATGGTGCGCACGAAGCCGTACTTCCACATGAGAGAATTCCAGATGTCCACCGTTTCCGGGTAGAGCTGACGGTCGCGGTTGACCAGGAACGTGAAGGTGTACTTGAACGCATCGAAGTAGAGCTGTTCGAGCGGAACCTTCCCCACTTCCTTGCGCAAGCGCTTGATGCCCTTCATATCGCCGAACGTGCGATTGGGCTCGATGATATCGGCCACGTAGATGATGCAATCGAGCGGCGACATCTCGGCTGCGCCCGAAGTATGACGCGCGATGGCCTGGAAGACCTCCTCGCCGAATTCGGGGTATTCCAAGCGCAGGGCCGCGGCGGCCGTGGGGCCATGCAGCAACCAGGGCATGTTTTCCGAAATCTGGGGGTCGAGGTCGACACCCAGGGTTTGAGCGCGCTCGCGAATCTCGTACACGCCCAGGCCCTTGTCCCAGTCGTGCAGGATGCCCGCCATGCGAGCAACCTTCGGGTTATAGCCATACAGCTTGGCAAGCTTCTTGGCCGTCTTGGCCACGCCAACCGAATGCTTGTAGCGCTTCTTGCCCACGCGGGCAGCCAGAAGCACCTTCATGCGCTTGTAGTTCTTCTTGCCGAAGACCTTCTTCGACGCGGGCTGATACGGCAGGTCGCCACCTGAAAGCTCGATAAGCTTCTCGCGCGTGAGCTCTTGGCGCTTGGCGGCCTTCTTCGCCTTCTTGTTCTTCTTTTTCGCAAGCTGCTTCTTCTCGAGCTTTTCGAGCTCCTTCTGCAGCTGCTTCTTGTTCTTCTTCTTGCCCATACGTCTATTCCCCCAATCCAGACGCGCGGTACAAGCCGCGATCCTGAATGTATTGCCAAACACCCTGCGGGCAAAGGTAGCGGATCGACTTGCCCTGGCCTACCCATTCGCGCAGCATACTCGACGAAACCGACAACGCGGTCATCTCTAGATAGCTTACGTCAAAACACCCATGCTCGGCTAGGGTTCTTCTATATTCGTCGGACATTACGAATCCTGGTCGCGTGGCGGCGATAAGATGCGCAAGCTTCGAAAGGCCCTGCGAATTGCGCCAGCTGACAATGGAAAGCATGGCGTCGGCACCCGTGATGAAGTAGAGCTCGACGTTTTCCGGATAGTAATCACGCAGCTGGTGAAGCGTATCGATGGTATACGTATCGCCCCCGCGCTCGATTTCGATGGGGCTTACGTCGAAGGCGGGATTGTCGGCGCAGGCCAAGCGACACATTTCCAGGCGGTCGGCCGCGCAGGTGACCTTCTGGTGCTTCTTGAACACGGGCTGACCCGCCGGAATGAAGAGCACGGCATCTAGGTCGAAGGCATCGCGCGCCTGTTCGGCACACGCCAAATGGCCAATGTGGATGGGGTCGAACGTACCGCCCATGATGCCCAGGCGATACGTGCGACTGGTATCGACGGTGCCGTCGGGCGCAAGGCCCAGATGGTCGAAGTTGTCGCTAATGACGCTCACTAGCTTCTCACCTGGCCGGAGCCACGAAGCAGGTACTTGTACGTGGTAAGTGCCGCAAGCGCAAAGGGCCCGCGGGCGTGAAGCTTCTGGGTGGAGATGCCAATTTCAGCACCCAGGCCAAATTCCCCGCCATCGGTGAAGCGCGTAGATGCGTTCCAATACACGGCAGCTGCGTCGATGCTGGCCAGGAATTCCTCAGCAGCAGCTTCGTCTTCCGTGACGATGCATTCGGAATGACGCGTGCCAAAGCGATTCACGTGCTCGATGGCGGCATCAAGTCCGCTCATGCAGCGCACGGCAATGTCGAGGTTCAGGTACTCGGTAGCCCAGTCGTCTTCCGTAGCGGGAACGAGCTGCATAGAAACGCCCTGCTCGATAAGCTGCTGGGCGATGGCATACGCATGCTCGTCGGCGTGTATAACCACGTCACGCGATGCAAGTTCGGGCAGGATAACGGGAAGCACCTGCTCGGCGATGGAATCATCGACAAGCAGCGATTCGATGGCATTGCACACGCCCGGGCGCTGCGTCTTCGCGTTTACCACGATGTCGCGCGCCATCTCGACGTTGGCGGGTTCGTGTACATACACGTGACAGTTGCCCACGCCCGTTTCAATGACGGGCACCGTGGCGTTCTGCACGCAATGCTGAATGAGGCCGGCGCCGCCGCGCGGAATGAGCACGTCGACGATGCCGCGCATCTGCAGCAGTTCGTCGGTAGCAGCGCGGTCCTTCGTTTCCACCGCGCAGATGCAGTTGATGGGCATGCCGGCAGAAACCGCGGCATCATGCAGAAGGTGAGCAAGATACACATTCGAATTGAACGCCATGCTACCACCACGCAGGACGCAGGCATTGCCCGTCTTCACGCAGATGCCGGCAGCGTCGGCAGTGACGTTGGGACGCGCTTCGTACACCATGGCGACAACACCCATGGAAACGCTCACGCGCGTGAGGTTCACCCCAGAAGCAAGGGTGCGCTCCTGCTGCACCTGACCCAGGGGATCAGGAAGCTCGGCAAGCGATTCGAGGCCGCATGCCATGCCCTCGATGCGCTCGGCCGTAAGCTGCAAGCGATCGAGCAGCGGCTCGGCCGTACCCGCCTCGCGGGCAGCCTGCATGTCAAGCTCGTTCGCCTGCACGATGTCGGCCACATGCTCGCGCAGCGCCTGCGCCATGGTATGCAACGCACCATTACGCACGCTAAGCGACGCCTTTCCGCAGGCAACGCTGGCCTTCTTCGCAGCTAGGGCAATTTCCTTCACGCTCATTCAAACACCACCAATTCATCTCGATGGACTATAGGAGACTCCGCCAAAGGTGCCAGCAGGCGATTTGCCGCCATCTGCGCCTGGCTATACCCACGCGCGAGCAGGATTTCGTCGCTGGAAGCGGAAACCTTGCCACGGGCAAACAGATGCCCGCGCGCGTCTTCGATGTTCACGATATCGCCCGCGTCGAACGTGCCCATAACGTTGGTTACGCCCACGCACAGAAGCGAGCTGCCCTTCCCCACCAGGGCATCGCGCGCGCCGTCGTCGACGACGATCGAGCCCTTCGCGGAATCGCCCAGGGCAATCCAGAGCTTGTAGTTCGTTATTTCGTGCGGCACGCGACGCGCTTCGAAGCACGTGCCCACCGATTCGCCCTGCACCAAGCGCTCGAGCGCATGGGGTTCGTGGCCATTGCACACCACGAGCGGAATGCCGGCGATCATGAGCACGCGTGCGGCGCGAATCTTCGTGACCATGCCGCCGCTACCCACCGAAGAACCAACGCCCCCGGCAGAGGCCATGATTTCAGGCGTGATGAAATCGACGCGGTCGAGCTTGCGCGCATTCGCATCTTCGCGCGGGTTGGCCGTGTACAGGCCGTCGATGTCGGAGAAGATAACGCACATGTCGGCCTTGATAAGGCACGCCACAAGCGCAGCCAGCGTATCGTTGTCGCCGAAGCGGATTTCCTCGACCGAAGTGGTGTCGTTCTCGTTCACCACGGGAACGACGTCGTATTCCAGAAGCGCGCGCAGCGTTTCACGCGCGTGCACGTAGGCATGGCGGCTGGCCGTGTCGTGGCGCGTAAGCAGCACGAGCGAGGTAACCACGTCGTGCGCGCCAAAGACCTCGCTGTACGCGCTGGCCAAGGCACCCTGCCCCACCGATGCGGCGGCCTGCAGGCTGGGCATGTCGGTGGGACGCGCATCGAGCCCCAGCACCTGCACGCCGCAGGCAATGGCCGCAGACGAGACGATGATGGGCTTCCAGCCCGCCTTGCGCAGGGAGACAACCTGTTCGGCCAAGGCCTCCAGGTACCCCCTATCGAGGGCGCCGTCTTCCCCCACCAACGTGGACGAGCCGATCTTTACGACGATGACCTTGCTGCGCGCGTGCTTCACTAGATGTCCAATCCTGCGTAGATGTCTTCGTGCATGCGGGACGATTCGAATTCGAACGAACGGCCTACGATGCGGATTTCGTCGCCATCACGCGCACCTGCCGCTTCCAGGGCGGCATCGATGCCCAGGCGCTTGAAACGATGCTGCAAGAAGGCGATGGCTTCTTCGTTTTCCCAGTCGCACTGCACGACCATGCGCTCCACCTGGGTGCCCACCACGCGGTAGACGTCGGAGGAAAGCTTGACGACCTCGAACTTCTGCTCGCGTGCCTGACGCTTGCGCTCCCACACGTGATCGTAATGGGGCTCGGCTTCCTGGGCCGCACGAGCCGCTTCGCGGATCTCGTGTACGCGCGTGCCGATGGCGGCAGCAAGAGCATCGAGCCCCTTGCCGGTAACGGCGCTGGTGAGGTACAGCTTCGGGTCGATGGGGCTTTCGGCAAACTCGTTGCCGCCCGCAGCAGCCAGCGAGTCGGCCTTCACGGCCTCGCGCAGGCGCTCCAGATTGTCCTCGAACCCGGGCATGTCGACCTTGTTCGCCACCACGATGCGAGGACGTGCGGCGAACTCGTCGGAATACAGTTCCAGCTCGCGGTTGATGATGCGATAGTCCTCCACGGGGTCGCGGCCCTCGAACCCACCCGTGATATCGACCACGTGCACGATGATGGCCGTGCGCTCCACATGGCGCAGGAACTCGTGACCCAGGCCCTTGCCCTCGTGCGCGCCCTCGATGAGGCCGGGAACGTCGGCAATAACGTAGTCGTAGTCGTCGCTGCGCACGACGCCCAGGTTGGGCTGCAGCGTAGTGAACGGGTAATCGGCAATCTTGGGCTTCGCCGCGCTCACGCGCGAGATGATAGAGCTCTTGCCCGCACTGGGCACGCCCACCAAAGCAGCGTCGGCCATGAGCTTCATTTCCAACTCGATCCAGCCTTCGTGGGCAGGTTCGCCCAGTTCGGCGAAGGCAGGAGCACGTCGCGTAGAGGTGACGAAGTGGATGTTGCCACGGCCGCCTACGCCACCCTGGGCCACCACGACGGCATCGCCGTCGTGCGTAAGGTCGGCGATGGTCTCGCCCACTTCCTTCGTTTCCTCGTCGTATTCGCGCACGATGGTGCCCATGGGAACCTTCAGGATAAGGTCGTCGCCATTGGCGCCGTGCATGCGGCTGCCCTTGCCATGCGTACCGCGCTGCGCCTTGAAATGGTGCTTGAAGCGATAGTCGATGAGGGAGGAAACGCTGCCGTCAGCCTGGATGACCACGTTGCCACCATGGCCGCCGTCGCCACCGTCGGGACCGCCCTTGGGAACATGGGCCTCGCGGCGGAAGCTCATGCAGCCAGCGCCGCCGTCGCCACCCTTCACGTGAATATGCACTTTGTCTATGAACATAGTCGTTTCGCCTGTCTATCGGGCTTTACGGTTGTAAGCCATTCTAATGCAAAAGGGGCTCCCCATATTCTGGGGAGCCCCGACACTACAGATTATGCGTGCGGTTTACGCCTGCGGACGGACGTGAACCTTGCGCTTGATACCCTTCGTGTACTCGACAACGCCGTCGCACAGAGCGAACAGGGTGTCGTCCTTGCCACGACCGACGTTCTCGCCGGGGTGGAAGTGGGTGCCGTGCTGGCGGACCAGAATGTTGCCGGTGATTACCTGCTCGCCAGCGAACTTCTTGCAGCCCAGACGCTGTGCGCGGGAATCGCGACCATTGCGAGTGGAACCGAGGCCTTTCTTATGTGCCATCTTACTTCAACTCCCTCGTTACTACTCAGCGTCTGCCGCGGCCTTTTCAGCCTTCTTGGCAGCAGCCTTCTTGGTGGATTTCTTGGCAGCCTTTTCGCTACCGATGGATTCGATCTGCACGCGAACCAGGTTCTGGCGATGACCACGAAGCTTCTTGTAGTTCTTGCGCTTCTTGAACTTGAAGACGAGCTGCTTCTTGCCCTTGAACTGCTCGAGAACAACAGCGGTAACCTTGGTGGAACCGGCCTTTGCGGAAACAGGCTCTACCTTATCGCCATCGACGATGCAAATGGCCTGGAGCTCAACCTTGCTGCCAGCCTCGGCATCAAGCTTTTCGACTTCGATGATGTCACCAGGGGCAACCTTGTACTGCTTGCCGCCAGTCTTAACGATTGCGTACATGTATATTTCTCCTTGAAAGTGTCAAAACGCAAGGCGTTAGTTTATCGGCGCAAAAACCGATAGTCAACGTCTTATTCAAGAAAATCCTGCACCTGCGCATAATACGCACACGTGTGCGAGAGTGCGCGGATGGCTGCCCATGCGGTTGCGTGGAGGCCGCAAAAGCAACCTATTCATCATACTTCCCTGCCCTGCGAAGAACAATGGGAATGGAAACATATCCCACTTTCCCATACAATCTAAATAGTTGGATAAAGGGGGCCATCATGAATAGGGTCATTCAGATAGCAGCATCCGGAATCATCGCAACTATGCTCGCCGTGGGCATCACGGCATGCGGCGGAAAGCAGGAAGCCGATTCCTCGGCCAACACGCAAACCGACACAAGCGCGCTATCGCAAGATGGCAACACGCAAACCAAGGCATCCAGCATCACCGACGGGCCCACCGTGCGCGCCAAGATCGACGAGGCGCTGGCCACCAGCTACAAGAACGTCACGTGCGAATGCAGCACCGAAACCACCACCACGCTAGGGCAGCTGCAGAGCAACGGCTCGTCCAAGACCGAAGTGAAGATCGACGCCACTTCTAACCCGCATCGCTACTACACGTCCTACGACGTGCCTGGCGAAGACGGCCAGCCCATCCCGCTCGAGGTGTACATCCAGGGCGATGACGCGGTGGTCATCCAAGGCGAAGACTCCATAGGCGTAAACGTTGCCGGCAACAGCATGCAAGCCCTCGTAACGCGCCCGGGCCTGTACCTCGACGCAACCTGGGTCGACGCCCTGCTCGACCACGCCCAAAGCTGGCAGATGGAAGTAAAGGACAACGAGACGAAAGCCGCCGCCATGATCGAGCCCCAGGCCGTCGTCGACTTGGGCCTCTTCGATACGAGCACGTGGCCCCTCAACGCAGAGGCGCAGCTTGCCGCCCTGTCGTTCACGATCGACGAGAGCAACCACATCACGAACGCCACCATTTCCGTGGGCGTTACCGGCAGCGGCGCGCAGATGATCCTGAACCTGGTGAACACCTACAAGGACTACGATGCCACCGACCTTGCGCCCACGCCCGAGCCAAAGTACCTCGCCGAACTGCCCGAGGAATAGCCCCACGCTCATACGCATCGGGCTTTACCCGAAGCAAACAAGGGGAGCAGCCGCATGGCCGCTCCCCTTTCGATATCTATAACGCGATGCGCTTAGAGAATGCGCGCGCCTTCGATAATGGACACGAATTCGTCAACGGACATGGAGCCCTTGTCGCCCTCTTCGCGCGTACGCACGGAAACCGTGTTCTCTTCCACTTCCTTGTCGCCAATGACGAGCATGAACGGAACCTTCTGAGCCTGAGCCTTGGCGATCTTCACGCGCATGGGCTCGTTCTGCTGGTATACGCTCACGCGGCCTTCCACCTGCTGGAGCTTGCGGGCGATTTCGTTCGCAGCATCCAGATGACGGTCGGCGATGGGGATGATGACGACCTGCGTGGGAGCCAGCCACAGAGGCAGGTTGCCCGTGGTGTGCTCGATGAGGATGCCCAGGAAGCGCTCGATGGAGCCGAACAGCGCACGATGGAGCATCCAGGGGCGCTCTTCGGAGTTGTCGGCCGTACGATAGCTGATGTCGAAGCGCTCGGGCAGGTTGAAGTCGACCTGCACCGTGGAGCACTGCCACCATCGGCCGATGGCGTCCTTCACCTTGATGTCGATCTTCGGGCCGTAGAACGCGCCGTCGCCCGGATTGATCTCGTACGGAATGCCGCGACGCTCGATGGCCTGACGCAGGAAGCTTTCCGCCTTTTCCCACATGTCGTCGGTACCAATGGACTTTTCCGGACGCGTGGAGATTTCGGCCGTGTACTCAAAGCCGAACTCGCCCATGATGTTGTCGGCAAGATCGAGGATGGCGCATACTTCGTCGACTACCTGGTCTTCGCGGCAGAACACATGCGCGTCGTCCTGCGTGAAGCCACGAGCACGCATGAGGCCATGAACGGCACCGGACAGCTCGTGACGATACACCGTGCCGAACTCGAAGAAGCGGATGGGCATCTCGCGATACGAGTGGATGGCGTTCTTGTACAGCATGACGTGGCCCGGGCAGTTCATGGGCTTTACGCCATACTCGCTGTAGCGGGGCTCTTCCTCGTCACCTTCGTTGATCTGGAAGAAGTACATGTTGTCGTGATAGTAGCCATAGTGACCGCTCGTCTTCCAGACATCGGCCTTGTAGATGTGCGGCGTGATGACCTCGTCGTAGCCACGACGATACAGCTCGCGACGCAGCCATTCCTGCAGCAGGCGAATGACGCGCGCGCCAGCCGGCAGGTACATGGGCAGGCCCACGCCCGCCATGTCGTCCATCATGTAGATACCAAGCTCGCGGCCCAGCTTGCGGTGGTCGCGCTTTTCGGCCTCTTCCAGGTTCGTGAGGTACTCGGCCAGTTCCTTCTTCTTGAAGAAGGCCGTGCCGTACACACGCTGGAGCTGCTCGTTGTTGGCGTCGCCCTTCCAGTAGGCGCCTGCAACCTTCATGAGCTTGAAGGCACCGATAACACCCGCACTGGGGATATGGGGACCGCTGCAGAGGTCGACGAAGCTGCCGTGGCGGTAGATGCTAATCTCTTCACCTTCGGGCAGGTCGTCGATGTGCTCAGCCTTGAACTTCTGGTTAGCGAAGATTTCCTTGGCCTGCTCGCGCGAGACCACTTCGCGCACGAAGGGCTCGTCGGCGGCGATGATTTCCGCCATCTTGGCTTCGATCTTCTGGAAATCGTCGGAAGAGATGGAATCGCTCAAGCCGAAATCGTAGAAGAAGCCATCGGCCGTTTCGGGGCCGAATGCAATCTGGGCACCCGGATAGAGCTCCTGCACGGCTTCCGCCATGATGTGCGCGCACGAATGGCGCAGAATGCCGAGTGCCTCGGGAGACTTCGCGGTGATGATTTCCACCTTGGCATCAGCGGCAACCTGCGTGTTCAGGTCGACAAGATCGCCATTGATCTTGCCAGCAATGGCCGCCTTCGCCAAGCCGGCGCCAATAGATGCCGCCACATCGGCAACCGTGGCCCCTTCCTGGACTTCCTTGACCGTTCCGTCGGGTAGTACGATGTTCATAAATCTTTCCTTTCGCCGGACGTAGACAAAACGTCTGCAAATACAAGAGCGCCCTGCAACATACGCAGGACGCCCCATTTACACTATGATATGCGGAATTAACCGCGAGCCTGCGTGGGATTGTGAGGACGCCCCTGAGAAGGCGCACCAGTAGTTCGACGCGCGCCCTGAGGACGGCGACGAGGCTGCTGACCCACCGGCTTTGCGCAATACGGACACACCGACCACGAAGGGTCGAGGGCATGACCGCAGTTGGTGCACAGGTTCTTCAGGCGCTGATGGCAGTTCGGGCAGATGACGTAGTCGGCTTCCACGGGATAGCCGCAGCTAGCGCATTCGCCGTACTTCATGAGCTCGCGCTGCTTGAGCGCAATTTCCAATTCCTGTTCCGAGCGGTCGACGTCGAGCAACGACGGACGCAGGAGCACATATGCCAGAACGCCCAAGCCAGGAACCAGGGCGACGATGGCCCAGATCCACCAGACGGCGCCACGCTGATACGCGTCGCGGGCAACCCACACGACAACCAGAACGTACAGGATGACGAGCATGGCGATGATAACCATGAACACGCCCTGCACCTGCGGCGTTATGAACTGTGATAGCAATTCCTGCATAAACGTTTCCTTGCGTATAAACGATTGCACAACGGCGGCCCGCAAGCCAACCGTTGTGCAATTATAGCAAACGGATTCTAGTTAAGTTCCGCAATCTGGCTTTCTACACGTTTCAACTGGTCGGACAAATCGGCGTGCTTAGCGCGGTCCTTTTCGATGACCTCCGGAGCCGCCTTCGCCAAGAAGCCGGGGTTCGAAAGCTTGCGGCCGAACTTCTCGATGTCCTTAGCAAGCGAAGCACGCTGCTTTTCCAGGCGCGCGCGTTCCGCTTCGAAGTCCACATGGCCGGAAAGCACGGTGTAGACTTCCAGGCCCGTGCCCAGCGTGACGCTGGACTCGGCGGGCTTTTCGGCGTCGCAGCCAACCTGCAGCGACTCGATGTTGCCCATGCCACAGATGAGCTGCTCCTGCTCGGAGAGCAGCGCGGCGTCGGATGCGGCTTCCACCTTCACGGTAACGGAAAGCGCCTGCTTGGGCGAAATGCCGTAGCGGGAACGCGTGGCGCGCACGGCGGAAACCACGTCGCACACCATGATCATGGCGCGCTCGGCCTGCTCGTCGCGATACTTGGCCAGGCTTTCGGCTTCGGGCCAAGCGCAGGCGATCAGGTACGGGTCCTCGCCTTCCACCGGCAGATCCTGGAAGATCTCTTCCGTAATGAACGGCATGATGGGATGCAGCAGACGAAGCGCCGTGTCGAGCACGAACACCAGGTTGCGCTGGCATGCCAGGCGGTCGGCCGCATCGGAGCCGGAAAGGCGGCTCTTCGAGAATTCAATGTACCAGTCGCAGAACTCATTCCAGAAGAACGCATACAGCTCGCGGGTGACGTCGCTGAACTCGTAGGCATCGAACGACTCGTCGACGCGTGCCACCAGGCGGGCCAGACGGCTGAAGATCCAGCGGTCGGCCGGCGTGGAGACTTCCGGTTCGCCGGGCTCGAAGCCCTCGAGGTTCATCATGACGAAACGCGCGGCGTTGCGAATCTTGTTCGAGAAGTTACGGCTGTTTTCCAGCTTGCTCTCGTTGAACTTCAAGTCCTGAGCGCCCGTAACCTGCATGAGCAGGCCAAAGCGCATGCCATCGGCGCCATAGTCTTCCATGAGCTTCAGCGGATCGACACCATTGCCGCGGCTCTTGCTCATCGGCTTGCCGTCGGAACCCATAACGGTGGGATAGATGATGACGTTTTCGAACGGAATGGTGCCCATGCAGTATTCGCTGGCCATGACCATGCGGGCAACCCAGAGGCCCATGATGTCACGCGCTGTGGCGAGCACCTGCGTGGGGTACGCCTTCTGCAGTTCGGAAGCCTGCGTGCCCTCGCGCGTCCAGCCCATGGTGGCAAAGGGCCACAGCTGGCTGGAGAACCAAGTGTCAAGCACGTCTTCGTCTTGGCGAACGGCAGCGCCGCACTTGGGGCACGTGTGAATGTCTTCTACGCTGGCGTCTTCCCAACCACATTCGTCGCAGTAGAACATGGGAATGCGATGACCCCACCAGAGCTGGCGGGAAATGCACCAGTCCTTCAGGTTCTCGAGCCAATCGAGGTAGACCTGGCTCCAACGCGCGGGATGGAACGTGATCTCACCCGACTCCACGGCCTTTGCGGCAGGCCCCTTCAGGCGGTCGACGGACACGAACCACTGCTCGGACAGCCAGGGCTCGAGCTTCGTATGGCAGCGATAGCACGTCATGACGGAATGGTCGTGGTCTTCCACATGGTCGAGCAGGCCATGCTCCTCGAACCAGGCAACCACGGCTTCGCGTGCTTCGTCGCGCGACATGCCGCTGAACTCGCCGTAGCCTTCCACTACATGGGCGGTCTCGTCGAAGATGTTGATCTTCGGCAGGTCGTGGCGCTCGCCCATGGCCCAGTCGTTCGGGTCGTGAGCAGGCGTGACCTTTACGAAGCCGCTGCCGAAATCGGCATCGACGTAGTAGTCGCTGAAGATGGGGATCTCGCGGTCGACGATGGGCAGCTTCACCTTGGCGCCCACGAACTTCTGCTTGTCGGGATCCTTCGGGGAAACCGCAACGCCCGTGTCGCCGAGCATGGTTTCCGGACGCGTGGTGGCCACGATGATGTAGTCGAGACCATCGATGGGCTCGACCAGCGGGTAGCGCAGATGCCACAGATGACCGGGCTCGTCTACGTATTCGGCCTCGTCATCGGCGATGGCCGTGGTGCAATGCGGGCACCAGTTCACGATGCGCTTGCCGCGATAGATGAGGTCGTCGTGATACCACTCCACGAACAGACGACGCACCGCGTCGATGTAATCGGGGTCGAGCGTGAAGTGCTCGTCGGAATAATCGCAGCTGCAACCCATGCCCTTGATCTGCTCGACGATGGTGGTGCCGTAATGGGCACGCCAGTCGTAGCAGGCCTCGATGAACTTCTCGCGGCCAATTTCCAGGCGGCTAATGCCCTCTTCGGCCAGCTTCTTGTCGACCTTCGTCTGCGTGGCAATGCCAGCATGGTCGGTACCCAGGACCCAGCGCGTCTGATAGCCCTGCATGCGGGCACGACGGATGCAGGCGTCCTGAATGGTGTCGTCGAGCGCATGGCCCATGTGCAGCATGCCAGTGATGTTGGGAGGCGGAATGACCACGGTGTAGCAATCGTTCTGATGCTTGCCAAAACCAGGCGTGCGCTGGAAGTAGCCACCCTCGTTCCATGCCTTGAACAGGGGCGCTTCATGCGCCGCGAAATCGAAGTCGATTTTCTTCTTATCGGCCATTGCCGCTTCTACCTTTCATCCGTACACAACACGACCCTCGCATGCACGCAAGCGAACATGCGAAGGCCGGAAAACTATGCGCTTACCGCTTCGCCCGACGCAATGACATTGGCGCGGGGCTTGATTTCGGGCTTGGTTTCGCCCGTAACGTCGCTTGCACGTACGACAACCGTAGTTGCTTCGGTGAACTCGGGCAAGTCGTACATGATATCCATCAGGATATTCTCGCAAATGGAACGCAGGCCACGAGCACCAGTGTTGTGCTCGAGCGCCTTGCGCGCGATGGCAAGCAGAGCTTCCTGCTCGAAGATGAGCTCGCTGTTCTCGAACTCGAACATGCGGTGGTACTGCTTGACCAGCGCATTGCGGGGCTCGGTGAGAATGCGAACCAGGTCGGCTTCCGAAAGCTCCTTCAGGTTCGTGATAACCGGGATACGGCCCACGAATTCGGGAATCATGCCGAACTTGTTCAGGTCTTCGGGGAGCACCTGCGCCAGCAGCTCGGCGTCTTCGTGCTTCTTGCTTTCGGGCAGTTCCGCATTGAAGCCAATGCCGCTCTTGCCCACGCGCTCGGCGATGATGTCGGACAGGCCCACGAAGGCACCACCCAGAATGAACAGGATGTTCGTGGTGTCGATGTGAATGAGCTCCTGCTGGGGATGCTTGCGGCCGCCCTGCGGGGGCACGCTGGCCTCGCAGCCTTCCACGATCTTCAGCAGGGCCTGCTGCACGCCCTCGCCCGACACGTCACGCGTGATCGACAGGTTTTCTGCCTTGCGGGCGATCTTGTCGACCTCGTCGATGTAGACGATGCCGATTTCCGCGCGGGGAATGTCGAAGTCGGCGGCCGTGATGAGCTTGAGCAGGATGTTCTCGACGTCTTCGCCCACGTAGCCCGCTTCGGTGAGCGTGGTGGCGTCGGCGATGGCGAACGGAACGCGCAGCGTGCGCGCAAGCGTTTGCGCCAGGAGCGTCTTGCCGCTGCCCGTGGGGCCCAGGAGCATGATGTTGCTCTTGGCGAGCTCGACGTCGTCGTCGGAAGCATCAGCATCGAGGCTGATGCGCTTGTAGTGGTTGTACACGGCCACGGAAAGCGCGCGCTTGGCTTCTTCCTGGCCCACCACGAAATCGCTGAGGCGATCGTAGAGCTCGTGCGGCGTGGGCAGGTTCTCCAAGACGTCGGCAGGAGCCGGCTCGCTGGACTCGTAGGACGCAGCGAGCTCGGGGTTCTCGTACGCATCGTGGGTGTTCATACCCATATCGCGCATCATGGCCTCTGCGCATACGGAGATGCACTCGTCGCAGATGCAGATGCCATTGGGGCCGCTAATCATGGAATTGACCTGCTGCGGCGTTTTACCGCAGAAGGCGCACCTGATGTCTTCCTCGCGGGTTCCGTCGTTCCTGTTTTTCGTCATTGAATTCTATCCTGCCCTATGTTCCCTCTGGGATTGTCTATGCGTTCTGAGCGACGCGGGAAGAGACCACCTGGTCGATGAGACCGTATTCCATGGCTTCCGTAGCGCTCATGAAGTTGTCGCGCTCGGTGTCGCGCTGGATGGTTTCCAGGCTCAGGCCCGAGTTGTCGGCCAGGATCTGGTTCAAGCGCTCGCGGATGTAGAGGATCTCCTTGGCCACGATGGCGATTTCGGTCTGCTGGCCCTGAGCACCGCCGGAAGGCTGGTGAATCATAACGCGGCTGTTCGGCAGCGCGTAGCGCTTGCCCTTCTTGCCGCTGGACAGCAGCACGGCAGCCATGGAGGCGCACTGACCAATGCAGATGGTGCTCACATCGCAACGGATGTAGTTCATGGTATCCAGAATGGCCAGACCAGCGGTGACGCTGCCTCCGGGGCTGTTGATGTACAGCGAGATGTCCTTTTCAGGATCGGCGGATTCCAGATGCAGCAGCTGAGCCACCACGGAATTCGCAACGTTATCGTCGATCGCCTCGCCCAGGAAAACGATGCGCTCGTTCAGCAGGCGGGAATAGATGTCGTAGCTGCGCTCGCCACGGGGCGACTGCTCGATGACATAAGGAATAAGCGCAGACTGCGGGGTAACAAATTCGTTCATAAACGACCTCTGTTCTTCCTTGACTCCTAATTGACTGCAGACATTATACGTAAGTGAAACGGGTTGACGACCCATGCCGCCAACCCGTTATCTTTACGCAATCGTGTTAATGCGACGTAACGTAACTACGGTTCCCCGTGCTGCTTATTCGGCAGCGAGAATAGCGTCGACCAGCTCAGCCTTCTTCAGACCCTTGACGTCGATGCCCATGCCCTCGGCCATTTCCTTCAGCTCGGCAACCTTCATCTTGTTGAGGGCCGTCTTGTTCGGCTTGTCGGAAGCGGCAGCTTCGGCCTTGGGCTCTTCGGCGGCAGCCTTCTTCTCGGCCTTCTTTTCAGCCTTGGGGGCAGCCTTCTTCTCGGCTTCTTCCGCAGCAACGCTGTTCAGCTTCTCGCCCGGCTTGAGCTCTTCGACCTTCATGCCTTCGATGATGGCATCGAGAGCACGGCTGCGGCGCATGCCCGCACGCAGGGAAGCGATGCGGCCAGCCTCGCGCCATTCGCGCTCGAGGGCAGCAGCGTCGTCGGAGCCAGCCTTTTCGAATTCAGCGGTGATTTCCTCATCGGTGATTTCGATCTTGGCGTTGCGAGCCCAGGCGTCGAGAGCAAGATCCTGCTCGGTGACATCCTTGGCCTGACGCTTCAGGTCGTCCTTGAAGGTGTCGGGGGTCATGCCCATCTGAGCCAGGTAGGCGTCGAAGGTCATGCCGGACTGCTGAATCTGCATGAAGAAGTTCTGCAGCAGGTTCTGCTCTTCCTGCTCGCACAGCGAGGCAGGAGCTTCGCCCTGCAGGCGCTCCTGGATGGCATACAGTGCTTCGTTCTCGCGCAGGCGAGGCATCATCTGGGACTTCTGATCCTTGATGCTATCGGCAACGCGGTTGCGCAGCTCTTCGACGCCACCTTCGAAGCCAGCCGTCTCGCGGGCCCACTCGTCGGTGATTTCGGGGAGGATGCGCTTCTTGACCTGGTTGACCGTGACCTCGAAGGCAACCTTGCCCTTGGTGCCGGCAGCCATCATGGAAGGCTCGGCAGCCATGTCGATCTCGAAGGACTTGGAATCGCCCTTCTTCATGCCCACCAGTTCGGCGTCGAAGCTAGCGGGGAACAGGCCCTGACCAAGCTGGTACAGGCGAGATTCGCTCTCGAGCGACTCGATGGCGTTGCCCTCTTCGTCCTTGGCGGAGATGGCCAGCTCGGCGAAGCTCTCTTCCTTGAGCTTCGTGTTGGCGGCAGCATCTTCGAACGTGTAGTAATAATTACGCAGCTCTTCGATCTGGTCGTCGATTTCAGCGTCGGTGGCTTCCTCGGAGGGGAGCTTCACGGAAATCTGATCGTAGCTAGAAAGCTCGAATTCGGGGCGGGTCTCCACGGTGACGGTGAAGCTGAAGGGCTTGCCGGCTTCGACCATGGCCTCGGCGTCCTCGAACTTGGGCTGGCTGATGGCGATAAGGTCTTCAGCATCCATAGCCTGGGGATACAGCGAGTTCAGCACATCGTCGGTGACGGTGGCCACCACGGCTTCCTTGCCCAGCACGTTGTCGATGACGGGACGGGGAGCCTTGCCCTTGCGGAACCCGGGGAAATTGTACTTGTACGCGAAGTCCTTGTACTGCTTCTTGATGCGCGCATCGACTTCCTTGGCGTCGATCGTGATCGTCAGCTTCTTCTGGTTGCCGTCCAGAGCCTGAACTTTGGTTTCCACTCGAAATCCTCCATCTGTTTTCTTAACCCAAGATGCGCATAAGCGCATTCGTGTACGTTTGTGCAGCTAAACGCTTTAATGTGTTGGTGCGGGTGAAAGGACTTGAACCTTCACGAGTTTCCCCACCAGAACCTAAATCTGGCGCGTCTGCCAATTCCGCCACACCCGCGCGTATTCTGCCAACGCGCGTATACGATACCTGTCTTGGGGCGAAGGATACAAAAGATTGCAAAATAAACGCACGCGCCACACAAAATAGCGGGGTGGCCGAAGCATTTCGACCACCCCACCCCATTGGCTCTTTTAAAGTTCGCCTAGTGCTCGCGGAACATGCCGCCCTTGGAATCGTCTTCCTGGCTGGCGCGCAGGGCTTCCTCGTCGGCGAAAACCGTCTGGTTCACGCGGTCGGTAAGCTCCTTGGCCATTTCGCGCAACTTGTACTTCTGCACCTTCTTCGCCGGGTTCATGGGGAACTCGTCCACGAAGAACACGCGCTTGGGCACCTTGAAGCGGGCGATGCGCGGGATGGCGTAGGCGCGAACGTCTTCCTCCGTCATGTCCTCGAAGCCAGGGCGCGTGCGGATGAAGGCACCCACGATCTCGCCCAGCTTCTCGTCGGGAATGCCGACGACCTGCGCATCGAGCACGCCCGGCATGGTGAGCAGGAAGTTCTCGACTTCCAGCGGGTAGATGTTCTCGCCGCCGCGGATGATCATGTCCTTGATGCGGCCAGTGACGCGGTAGTAGCCGTCTTCGTCGACCGTGCCCATGTCGCCCGAATGCAAGTAGCCGTCGGCGTCGATGGCCTCGGCCGTCTTGTCGGGCATCTTGTAGTAGCCCTTCATGACGTTATAGCCCTTGCAGCACAGCTCGCCATGCTCGCCGGGCGCGCACTCGTGGCCATCGTTCGGATCGACGACCTTCACGCTCACGGGCGGGTGCTTGCGACCCACCGTATGGCACTTGTGGTCGATGTCGTCGTCTACGCTCGTCTGCGTGAACACGGGGCTCGTTTCCGTGAGGCCGTAGCAGATGGTGATGTCCTTCATGTTCATCTTCTCGATGACCTCGGCCATGGTGGCGGGAGGACAGGGGCTACCAGCCATAATGCCCGTGCGCAGGCTGCTCATGTCGTACTGGCTGAAGTTCGGGTGATTCAGCTCGGCAATGTACATGGTGGGTACGCCATAGACAGCCGTGGCCTTCTCGCGGTCGATGGCGCGCAGCACCATTTCCGCGTCGAAGCTCTCCACGCCCACGATGGTAGCGCGATGCGTGAGGATGGCCATGATGCCCAGCACGCAACCAAAGCAATGGAAGTACGGTACGGGCAGGCAGACGCGGTCGTTCGGCGTGAGCTTCATGCCCTCGCCAATGAAGAAGCCATCATTGAGGATGTTGCGATGCGTGAGCATAACGCCCTTGGGGAATCCCGTGGTGCCGCTCGTATACTGCATCATGACCACGTCGTTGTTGTCGAACGACTTCGTGACCTCGTACAGTTCCTCTTCCGCTACGTGCTGGCCCAGCAGAAGCAGCTCGGGTACGCTGTAGAACCCACGATGCTTTTCAGGCCCCATGTAGATGAGGTTCTTCAGGAACGGGTACTCTTCCGTGTTCAGGTAGCCACGCTGCTGCGTGAGCGACTCGGGAATGAGCTCGCGCACGATTTCCTTGTAGTCGATATCGCGGAACGAGTCGATGATGCACAGCGCCTTCATGTCGCTCTGCTTGAGCACGTAGTCGAGTTCGTGGCTCTTGAACACGGGGTTCATGGTAACCATGACCACGCCGATCTTCGCGCAGGCATACATGAACGTGACCCAGTCGGGCACGTTGCGCGCCCACACGCCCAGATGATCACCCGGACGCATGCCAATGTAGAGCATGCCGCGCGCCAGGTTGTCGGTGCGCTCGTCGAATTCGGCGTACGTCCAACGCAGGTCGCGGTCGGGATACACCATGAACTCGTGATTGGGCTCGATTTCCGCACGTTCGCGCAAGTACTGGCCGATCGTCTTTTCGGAATGCATGGGGAAATCCTGGTCGCCCGGCAGCACCGGCGTACCATCGGCACGCGGAGACGGGTTGTCGAATTCCTTCTGCTGCTCGCGACGATGCGCGATTTCGGCCGGCGTCCAGCCGAATTCCTCACGCAGATGGTCGCGGTTGGTTTGCTTGTTCTGTTCTTCCGACATGGTTCTCCCCAGCCCTACACCGGCGTGTACACGCACGCCAGGAACTTCGCCGTCTGACCCTTATGGGCGCGCACCTGATGAGGCACGATGGAGTCGTAATAGATGGACTCGCCCGGATGCAGCACGTAAAGTTCCTTGCCATACTCGATTTCCACTTCGCCTTCCAGGCCGAAGAGGAATTCCTCGCCTTCGTGGCCCACCAGCTTGTGATCGAGCTCGCCCGAGGGGGAGATGGTGATGATAAAAGGATCCATGTGGCGCGAGGGATGGCCCGCGGCCAGGCTGAAGTAGGAAAGGTCGCCGGCATCGCTGGCGGTTTCCAGGCTCTTCATGCGCACGACTTCCTTCATCTGCGACTGCGAGATGTAGGCAGGGCCCAGATTGTCGTCATCGTCCATGAGCGTGCCCAGGCGAACGCCCAGGGCGCGGGTAATCTTAATAAGCGGGGCAAGCGACGGGGGCAATTCGCCAGCCTCAAGGCCCTGGATGGTCGCAAGATCGGCACCGGTGCGATCAGCAAGATCCTGCTGAGAGAGATGGTGCGCTTCGCGCAGCGTGGTGATTTTAGCGCCGAGCTTGTTTTCTTCGGTCATCCTGAACCTCCTCATTTGTAGCCGGGAACCGGCCCACCGCCCTTCGGTGGTTTTGCACATTCTAGTGCTTACTGGTACAGCTTACCGCAATTACACAATACTATCGCAGACTAAAGTACGAAATACCGATGCCATCCATGTAGATGCGAGAATGTTCTCGCCGAACAGGCAGAAAGTCATCCGCACGCGCCCCAGAGAGTGCTACAGTCGTTGAAACCTATTGAGCCAACCGATGCGAAGGAGGGTACATGCCACGCGTTTACAATTTCTCGGCCGGACCGGCAATTCTGCCTGAGCCCGTGCTCGCCCAGGCGGCAGCCGACATGATGGATTACCAGGGGTGCGGCATGTCAGTGATGGAAATGAGCCATCGCTCCCCCGCCTTCCAGGGCATCATCGACACTGCCGAAGCCGACCTGCGCGACCTTATGGGCATTCCCGAAAACTACGACGTGCTGTTCCTGCAAGGCGGCGACAGCCTGCAGTTTGCCGCGGTGCCCATGAACCTGGCGCTTGCCAAGCATGGCGTGGCCGACTACATCGTCACGGGTCAGTGGTCGAAGAAGGCGCAGCAGGAAGCAGCGCGTTTCATCGACGCGCGCATCGTGGCAACCGGCGCCGAGGACAACTTCAGCCATCTGCCCGACTGCTCCGACCTCCCCCTTTCGGAAGACGCCGATTATGTGTACCTGTGCCAAAACGAAACGGTGCATGGCCTGCGCTTCGCCCAACTGCCCGACACGAAGGGCAAGGTGCTCGTAAGCGACCAGAGCAGTATGTTCCTTTCCGAACCCGTTGACGTAAGCCAGTTCGGCCTCATCCACGCAGGCGTTCAGAAGAACGTGGGGCCCGCAGGCGTGCAGATCGTCATCGTACGCCACGACCTGGTACCCGAAGGCGACATCGACGGCGTGCCCGTCATGATGAACTACAAGACGCACGTGGACAAGAAGAGCCTGTACAACACTCCCCCGTGCTGGAATATCTACATGTGCGGCTTGGTGTTCAAGCATCTGAAGGAACTGGGCGGTCTGGAAGCCGTGCAGAAGATGAACCAGGAAAAGGCTCAGCTGCTCTACGACGCCATCGACGAAAGCGCGCTGTTCAAGGGCGTAGCCGCGAAGGAAGACCGCAGCATGATGAACGTCTGCTTCGTTACGGGCGATGCCGACCTCGACGCGAAGTTCGCCAAGGAAGCCACCGCCGCAGGCCTTACGAACCTGAAGGGCCATCGCAGCGTAGGTGGCCTGCGTGCGAGCATCTACAATGCCATGCCGCGCAAGGGCGTGGAAGCGCTCATCGCCTTCATGAAGGACTTCGAGGTTCAGAACCGCTAAGCGCAACCCAAAACCCAACACGAGAAACGCCGCTCCGATTGGGGCGGCGTTTTTGCTGGAAGCGGGTGACAGGGGGACGGTTCTACTGTCACCCCTCGAAATCGCGTATCACCGTTCAACTAGGTAAAAGGGATGACAGGATAACCGTCCCCCTGTCACCCTTACTACCCGACTAAGGTGACAGAAGGTACGTCCCCCTGTCACCCTGCGCGCTTCACCAGGAAGCAGCGGTGAATCTTGGGATTGCGCTCGAAATCGTGTGGGATGGTCTGTTCGCTTATGTCCTGCACGGAAAGCCCCGCCGCATCAAGCGCCGCGGCATCGATTTTGAACCCGCGCAGGTTGCAGCTGAATACGATGGTGCCCTCGGGCTTCAGCACGCGTGCGATAGCCTGCAGGAGCTTGGCATGATCGCGCTGCACGTCCCACGTGCGCTCGCCCATGGCCTTGCCGTTGCTGAACGTGGGCGGATCGCAGAACACCAGGTCGTAGCGATGTGAGGTGGCAGCCTCCTGCACGATCCAACTAGTGACGTCGGCACGCACGAAATGATGCGGCGCACCCGTGAAGCCATTGCGCTGCATGTTGCGCCGCGCGCGGTCCAAATACGTTTGCGACATATCGACGGTCGTCGTGGAAAACGCCCCGCCGCCAGCCGCATGCAGCGTAGCCGTACCCGTGTACGAGAACAGGTTCAGAAAGCGCGCACCTTCCGCCATCTTCCCCACCATCTGACGCGTCACGCGATGATCCAGGAACAAGCCCGTGTCCAAATACCCTGAGAAATCGAGTTCGACCAGGTAATCAGTCTGCTTCAGATAATCGGGCTCGGTGGTGAACGCCACGTGCGATTCGTGCTGCTCATGCGTGTACTGACCACCACCCTTGGCCTTGCGGCGCTGCTTGGCGAACACGTTTTCGGCGGGAACGTCGAGCGCGAAGGGAACCACGGCGAGCACGTCTTCGAAACGCACCGCTGCCTCGTCTTCGCCGATGGATGCAGGGGCCCGATACTCGGCTACCACGCAATAGCGATTGCCTTCCGACTCGCCCTTGCCCTCGAAGAGCTCGATGGCCACGTTGTACTCGGGAATATCGGCGTCGTACACGCGATAGCAGGCAATATGCTCGCGCTTTGCCCACTTGCGGCGTTCCTTGGCCACCTTGCGCACGCGATCGACGAACTGGCGCACCTTCGCATCATTCACCTCGACCACATGCTCGGCTCCACCATGGGCGTCGGGTACGGAAATCGTGGGCATACCGGCTCCTTGCAGTACGGGCGCCCCAGGCGCAGCTAACAAAAGAAAAGCTGGCATTCCGACAGGCACGAACAATGCCATACCGCGGAATGCCAGCGAAAAAGCGAAAGCGGAAGATTAATCCTCCAGGTAATCCTTCAGCTTCGAGCTGCGGCTGGGATGACGCAGCTTGGCGAGCGTCTTGCTCTCGATCTGGCGAATGCGCTCACGCGTAACGCCAAATTCCCTGCCCACTTCTTCCAGCGTGCGGGGATGGCCGTCCTGCAGGCCGAAGCGCAACATGATGACCTTGCGCTCGCGCTCTGCCAGGCCATCGAGCACCTTCGTGAGCTGTTCCTGCAGCATGCTGAAGCTCGCGGCATCGGGCGGCACGATGGCGGCATCGTCTTCAATGAAGTCGCCCAGCTGGCTGTCTTCTTCCTCGCCGATAGGCGTTTCCAGGGAAACGGGCTCCTGGCTGATCTTCTGGATTTCGCGCACGCGATCGGGCGTGAGATCCATTTCCTCGGCGATTTCTTCCGGGGTTGGCTCGCGACCAAGATCCTGCAGCAGACGACGCTGGATGCGCACGAGCTTGTTGATGGTTTCCACCATGTGCACGGGAATGCGGATGGTGCGGGCCTGGTCGGCGATAGCACGCGTAATGGCCTGGCGAATCCACCAGGTAGCATACGTGGAGAACTTGAAGCCCTTCGTGTAGTCGAACTTTTCGACGGCGCGAATGAGGCCCAGGTTGCCTTCCTGAATGAGGTCGAGGAAGAGCATGCCACGACCCACGTAGCGCTTCGCGATGGAAACGACCAGACGCAGGTTGGCTTCGATGAGCTGCTGCTTGGCGTCGAGGCCCACCTGCTCGATGCGAGTGAGGCGACGGCGCTCGCGGCGCTCGAGCTCGATGCCCTCGGCTTCAGCTGCCTCGAGCTTTTCGGTGGCTTCCACGCCAGCTTCGATCTTCATGGCGAGGTCGATTTCCTCGGAGGCATTCAGCAGAGGAACCTTGCCAATTTCCTTCAGGTACATGCGCACCGGATCGCCGGTGAGCAATGCGACGGAGGTATCGGAGGAACGACGGCCGCGGCCCGTGCGCGAACGCGCATGCGTCACCTTCGGGAGGTTGACGTTCGTAGTTGCCTTGAGTTCTTCCTCGGGGATACCTTCGAGCAGGTCGTCGCCATCCTTGTCAAGCGAATCCTCGCTCGACACGCCCTCGTCTTCGGGAGCTTCGTCGGTTACCGTTTCGGGTGCTTCGACGTCTTCCAGATCGATGGACTCTTCATGCTCGACATCTAGCGCTTTTTCAGAAGTTTTACGAGAGGCTGCTGCCACGTTACTCCCTTCACAGCTGTTTTTACCAACCCTGTTCACGTGAAACAGGGCATAGAGATACAGCAGAATACTTTACCACACTTGTACCGTTTTCCGCCCGTCGCGCGACAAGAACATCACAGTCTTGCAGGTCTGTTCCGGTTGCGGGTCCATCCCCGGGGCATCCCGAGTCGTTCCAGGCCGTCCCGGGGACCCCGAGGGGCGAAGCCCGCTGGCGCACCGCTCCGCTGCTCGCGTGGTTTCGGCCCCGCACGGGCCGAAACCTACGCTCGTGCGCTGCGCTGGTTCATGCTTTTACTGGGCGCTGTTCGGGATGGGGCCTTCGAGTTGCGTGAGGCTTCGCCTCCCGCCCTCGCCGGCCCCATCCCGAACGTAGCGCCTTTTAGAATGCTTTCACAGTGTCGCCTGCGGGCTTCGCCCCTCGGGGTCCCACTGCCACGATCGGGTAAACCCGCCGTGCTCGGCTTCGCCTTTGCACGGCGCAGCGGCGGGTACGGGTCGCAAGCATCAGGGGCTGGAACTCGATTCGCTTCGCTCGGCTGCGCCTTTGCTCAGCCGCATGACGGTACGGGCAGGAACCGAAGTGGTTGGGGCCTTACCTGCTTCGCTCGGCTGCGCCTTTGCTCAGCCGCATTGAATCGGGGTCGACAACGTTAAGGCCGATCGTGCATCTGCCTTTTGTACTTCTGGGGTTGGGGAACCCGTTTCCATCCCGAAAACGTTATGGGTTGGGGTTCTTGCGCAGCCGCGATGACAATGGGGCCGACAGCGTTAGTTCCGATCGCGCATCTGCCGTTTGTACTTCTGGGGTTGGGGAACCCGTTTCCATCCCGGAGCTGGATATTGCTGAGACGCTAAACCACTCCCGTATTGTCGAAGGCGGGGATGAAGCTTTCGGTAGCAGCACCGCCTTCTTGCCAGAAGTAATCGACCATTCCCAGAGTGTCAGCGAAGTCGAGGAGCTGGTCGTATTCATGCTCGGGGACTGTATGGTTGAGCTCGGGCAGGTTGGGGAAATCACGCATGGGCGTGTATTGGTTCATGATGCTGTAGAGCACGCTGGAACCGTATTCGTGCCAGAGGTAGTCGAGGATGTGCTTGCTTTCCTGCAAACGGCCGGGCATAAGCAAATGGCGGATGACGACACCGCGCTCCAGGCGTTCTTCCCCACCAAAGAGGCCAAACGCGGGCTCGCCCGCTGCCTCCGCCATCGCAGCCAAAGCCTGCGAAGCAACATCGAAATATTCGGGCGCATGGGAATACGTGCGTGCAGCATTGCTTTCGCCATCGCGCCAATAGCGGAAATCCGTGAGGTACACGTCAATGCAATCGGAATACTCGCGTATGGTCGAAGCATTCTCGTAGCCACTCGTGTTGCAAATGAACGGCAGCTCGAAGTGACGCTTGGCAACGCGCTTTCGCTCGAATTCGGAAAGGGCACCCGCTTGCACGCGCTGCTCAGGCAGCGCGTCTTCCATGCCCGCAAGCAATTGCTGCGCTTGGCGAATGAAGGGAAAATAATGGCTGGGCGTAACCAGGTTAATGTTCGCCGCGCCCTGCTCGCGCAGCTCAACGAAGATGCGCGCCAAGCGATCCACACTCACGTCGGTGCCGTGGTTGCCGCAGGCAATCTCGACGTTCTGGCAGAAGACGCACCGCAGAGGGCAATGGCTAAAGAACACAGCCCCGCTACCCGCACCCACGCTAATGGGAGGCTCCTCCCATTCATGAAGCGCGGCGCGCGCAATACGCAGCTCGCTAGCCGCGCCGCACACGCCGCGCTCCCCCGCCGCGCGGTTCGCACCGCACCGGCGAGGGCAGAGTTCGCACTTAGTTGGCAGAATAGCCACCGAAACCGCCAAAATCCTCTTCTTCATGATGATGGTGATGATGCCCACAATCGCACTCGCCATCATCATCGTCATCGTAATCGTCGGTAGCGCCCAGCGACGTATAGGCCTCCTGCGCGCGATTCCAGTCGAGACCGAACTTCGAGCTCTCCTCCTCGTCGCGATACACGAGGGAAAGCGCAGATGCGGCCATGTCGACACCACCAATGGTGGCAAGCAAGCGCAGCAGATAATCGGCCGCTTCAGACAGCGGAACAATAAGGTTGAACTCATCGGCGCAGGCCATGACGGTCTCGATCTCGCCAAGCAGCACCTCCACGGTGCACGTACTCGTGAAGGAATTCTCCTCGAGCGCATGTGCCAGGCTTTCGATCTGAGGCGATACCATCTGGGCACGCACGACGCGATCGGCCTCAGCCACGGAAGCGGAAAAGCCACCCGCCACACGGCAGAGCGCATCGGCTTCCATGAACGCCTGAAGCGCCATGATCTGTTGGATGGTGAACGAGCACTTGGCCAGCTGGGCATCGCCCGAGCCACCGCAGGGTTCCACCGTACCCACCAGAGCGGCAAGCATTTCGGCTACAGCATTGGCATCGGCTTCCTCGCCTGCCACCAGGGCAAGCAGGTTCTGCGGGCTGCCAAACGCATTCGGCAGCGTAACGTCGCGCACCACAAGCGGCGCCTCCACGACATGCAGGTCGTTCACCTGGGCAACCGCGGAAAGCTCACGCGCAAGCGACGGAGTGGCGGCGCTAAAATCAACCAGATAGGCACCGGGCTTCGCCTTCGAGATGATGCCATCCTCTTCCAGATAGACGTTCTCGAGCGACTCCTGCGACGTGCAGTACGTGAAGATGACGTCGGCACTGTCGACGTCGGATGCCGCAGGAAAGCCAGCGGCAGCAAGGTTCTGGGCGAGTACCTGGCAGATACCCTGATGACCCACGAAAACAAAAGACTTGGGCATATGCCCTCCTTTTCGTCGAAGCGGGATGCCTTGGCATCCCGCGTTGTTCAGACTAATTAGACTTAACCCTGTTGGCGATGCGATCGGAAACCGAAAGGTTCTTCCTGCGATCGTTGCCCCAGAAGCAACAGGAAAGCATGCCCGGCCCCACGTGGCAGCCGATGGTGGGCCCGATGTTCAAGTTCAAGAACATCGCCCCCTCGTCTTGCTTGGTGAGCAGCGCCTCAAGCTTATCCACATCGTGCGGAACATCGGCATTGCCCACGGCAATGGGCTTGCCAAGCGAGTCAACGTCACGGTTCTTCATATAGAAATCGACCATGCGCTTCATGCCCTTCTTGCGGCCGCGCGATGCGCCGATGATGGACAGCTTGCCCTGCAGATCGAACGTAAGCAGCGGCTTCACGTCGAGCTTGGTGCCCGCCACCGCAACGCTGGCGGGAATGCGACCACCGCGATGCAGGCATTCGAGGTCTTCCACCATGAAGATGATGTGCGTGAAGTACCGGGCCTCGAGCGCCCAATCGGCAAGTTCCCTGGCCGTCATGCCGCTCTGTTGCAGGCGCATAGCCTCCTGCACGAGCAAGCCAAGCGGCGTGGAACCAATAAGCGTATCGACCACGTAGAGCTCGATGCCCTCGCCAAATTCGCGCTTCATGCGATCGAGGGCCATAAGGGCACCATCGTATGCACCCGAAATGCCGCTCGACATGCACAGGTACACTGTGGGAACGCCCGATTCCACGGCAGCACGGAAGGCTTCCTCGTAGACCATCTGGCTGGGCTGCGACGTGGTGGGCATAGCGCCCTTGCCGATCCACTCGTAGAACTCATGAGGAGTGCGCGACTGGAACGAATCGTCTACGTAGCTGGCCATATTGTCGGAATACGAGAACGGCAGCATGGTCACGCCGGGAACATCCCACATTTCCTTGGGCAGGTCACAGCAAGAATCGATGATGAGATTGCACTTATAGTTCATGGTTGCTACTTACCCTTCACTCGGCGTGCGATGCGGTCGGCCACGGAAAGCTCTTCGCGGCGGTCGGGCCCCCAGAAGACCACGGCGAGCATGCCGGAGCCCACGTGGCTGCCAATGACGGGGCCAATGCTCGAATCGACGAACACGGCCGTGGGGTTCACCTTGCCGATTTCCCCACGCAGGCGCTCCATGTCCTTCGGACAATCGGCGTTGCCCATAAGCACCTGGTTGGAGCCGCCGGAAGCGTCGAAATGCTTGTCGTAGTATTCGGCCAGCTGGCGAATGCCCTTCTTGCGACCGCGCGCCATGCCCACCAGGGAAAGATGACCTTCCAAGTCGAAGCCGAGCAGCGGCTTCACGTCGAGCTTGGCACCCGCAAGCGCAACGCCCGAAGGGATGCGACCACCGCGACGCAGGGCATCCAAATCGTCGACCATGAACTGCGCATTCACGAAATAACGCGCCTCTTCGACCCATGCAACCATTTCCTCGGCGGAAAGGCCAGCGGCGCGCTGCTCGATGGCACCCATGACCAGCAGGCCCTCGGCAATGGAGGCAAGCTTCGTATCGACGATGAGCAGCTTGCCGTCGGGATGCTGCGCAGCCAGCGAATCGCGCATGAGCACCGCAGCGTCGTAGCTACCAGAAAGGCCACTGGAAAAGCTCAGGTACACCGTGGGAACACCGCTTGCATACGCCTTCTCGAACTCGTCGTGCAGCACGCGCGCGGGCAGCTGGGACGTCGTGGGAGGCTGACGCTTCTTGTCGCGCATGGCGGCGAAGAAATCGCGGGGCGACGTGGTCTGGTACAAATCGTCGATATGCTCCACGCCGTCGAAGACGTACGGGAACTTGATGAGCGTAACGCCAGACTTGTCGACGGCGCTCAGGGGAAGATCGCAGCAGGAATCCACGATCAGGTTGCACTTCGGCTGCATAACACCTCTATTCTGCTAATGCGTGCACGCTAGCTGCTGCACATTGCCCGTGATCTTCAGGGCAAGCGGATTATTGCATTGGTAGGCCAAGCCCATGGCCGGGCCCACGTGACAGCCCACGACGGGGCTAACGGGAACGACGTCAACGGAGCGCCCAATGTGCGGCTCGACCACCTCGCGAGCCCACTCAACGGCGCGCTCCTTGCTGCCGATATAGTGAACCACCAGGTGCTTCAGGCCACCAGCTTCCTGGATGTCCTGGTCGAGCTGGGCAAGCATGCGCGAAAGGGCCTTCTTCTGGGAACGCACCTTTGCGATTACGCGCACGCTGCCATCGGTAACGGTGAGGATGGGACGCACGTTCATGAGACCACCCAACAGCGCACTGGCGGCGCCAATGCGGCCACCCGCACGCAGGAAGGCGAGCGAATCGGGCGAGAAGATGATGCGCGAGCTCTGCACGCCGAAAAGCGCACGCTGCACGCAATGCGAGAGCGAATGGCCCGCATGCACGGCGTCGAGCGCTTCAAGCACGCCACCCGTGGAGTCGCCACCCGTAGCGCTGGTGTCGATGAATGCATAGCGGAACGAAGCATGGCGCGCTTCGACCACGCGAGCCGCGCGAATTACGCCCTCATACGTGCCCGAAAGGCCCGACGAGAGGAACAGGCCAATTACGCTATCGCCTGCCTGGGCGGCGTCTTCCAGCTCCTTTTCCACTTCCAGCGGAGAAGGCTGGCTCGACGTGGGAATATCCTCGATCATATCGCCGATATGGGAATAGAATTCATCGATATCCATCTGGGATTCCACGTATTCCTTACCCGCATGGCGCACGAAGAGCGAAAGCACGCGCAGCTCGGGAGCGTTACGCACCTCGGGCGGCAGATACACGGTGGAGTCTACGAGAACGCGAATCACGGCAATCCTTACTTCAGGCCCCGCAGATGAGCCGCCAAGTCGCGGCGTCGGGCGAACAGGCCTGCTTCCAGGCCAACGGGGTACGAATGGGGGTTATACAGGCGCTTGCGCGATTCGTCGAGTTCCGAGAAACCACGAACGGCGCGCTCGCGTGCCTGCATGGCATCGCGATATTCCGCGGGAAGCACCACTTCCCCACCCTTCACGAGCGGATGGAGCAGCGTTTCGTGACGCAGGCCGGAAAGCGTCTTCTGACGCAGTTCGTCGGTGGGGTCTACGATACGTTCCTGCTCGTTGATGGGCTCGTTCACGTCGAATACCATGTCACCGGCGATGGAGCCGTCTTCCTGGTAGTAGCGGCGAATATCGAGCACGCCGGGAAACGTGAGCTTGGCGGTACTTTCCGTGACCTTCACGTGTTCGCGCCAGCGAGTCTCGCCCGGGTTGCGCGTGGCAGCCAGCTTGTAGACGCCGCCCAACGTGGGCTGATCGTACGCCGTGGCAAGCTTCGTTCCCACGCCCCAGCTGCCCACGATGGCACCCTGCTCGCAGATGGAGTGGATGGCGTATTCATCGAGGTCGTTGGAGAGCACGATGCCCGTTTCGGTAAGGCCAACCTCGTCGAGGCGCGCGCGGCATTCCTTGGCAAGCCATGCAAGGTCGCCCGAGTCGATGCGCACGCCCAGCAGCTTCTCGCCGCGCTCCTTCATTTCCAGGCCCACCGTAATGGCGTTTTCCAGGCCCTGCTTCACGTCGTACGTATCGATGAGCAGCACGCAATTGCGCGGGAACAGCTTCGCATACGCGCGAAAGGCGGTAATTTCGTCTTCGAAGGCCATGACCCACGAATGGGCATGCGTACCCGAAACAGGGATATCGAACATCTTGCCGGCAAGCACGTTGCTGGTAGAGGCGCAGCCACCCACCACGGAAGCACGGCTGGCCCACAGGCCGCCGGTGCCCTGGGCACGACGCAGGCCGAATTCGGCTACGGGACCACCCGCGGCCAGGCAGACGCGCGCAGCCTTCGTGGCGATGAGCGACTGGAAGTTAACGCAGTTCAACAGGGCCGTTTCAACCAGCTGGCACTGAATGATGGGGCCCTTCACGCGCACGAGCGGCTCGTTGGGGAACACGAGCGTTCCCTCGTGGACCGCGTCGACGTCGATGGAAAGCTTCATGCCCTTCAGGTACTGCAGGAAGTCGGCATCGAACAGCGGCCCACCCGCGGGAGCGGAAAGGCCAGCCAGGTATTCGATATCGGAATCGCTGAACGAGAACGTCTCGAACATTTCCGCCAGCTGGGCCATGCCGCACGCTACGGTATAGCCACCCGCGAACGGATTCGCGCGGAAATACATGTTGAAGCAGGCCTCTTCATCGGCCTTGCCGCTCTGCCAATAGCCCTGGGCCATGGTGAGCTGGTACAAATCGGTGAACATCGCGTAATCGACGCATGCACCGGCATTACTCATTGGATTCGCCTCCCGACGTATGGCTGCGGCGACGGCTGCGACGATGCGTGCCGCCACCCTGTTTCTGCTGGCCGCCCTGACCCTTCGCGTCGCGTGACTGCGAAAGCGCGCTGGACTTCTGACCAGGACGCGGCTTGCCCTGCGAGCCACCATTGCCGCTACGCGTGCGCGGCTTGCGCGACGACGACTTCGCCTGCTTGCCTTCCTGCGCGGAGCTCTTCTTGCGCGAAGATTCCTGCTTGTTGCCATTGCCGCCACGCGACTGCTTTTCGGAAGCATTGCTGCGCGACTGCTTTTCCTGCGAGGAGGACGAACCCTTGCCGCGACCGCGCGAACGGCGGCGACGCTTGCGCGTGCCCGATTCCGAGGATTCTTCCTCGCGCTTCTTCTTGCGCTGCGGGTTGTGATGCGCTTCCGGCTTGGCGAGCTTGTCTTCGGTGGTGAATCCAGCGGTATCGAACGAGGCCAGGCCCACGGAGCTGGCGAACGGATCGGGATTCGCGTATTCGTCGAACACGTCGCCGATGCTCTTCGGACGCTTGGATTCGGCATCTTCGGGAACGGGGTCCATGGCGGAAAGCGGGAACGTGACCTGCTTGCCATCGCCTTCCTCCAGGCGCACCGTGACCTCTTCCTTGGGCACGTTGAGCGAGGTGACCTTCGCGCAGCCTTGCGGCGTGGAGATCTTCGCGTTCTGTTTGGGCGCACGGCTCTTGAAGTCCTTGTACGCGTCGAACTCATAGCGCAGGCAGCACATGAGGCGGCCGCACACGCCCGAGATCTTCTGCGGGTTCAGGGAAAGATCCTGCTCCTTGGCCATGCGGATGGACACGGGCTTGAACTCGCAGCCCATGCGGCGGCAGCAAAGCTCCTGGCCGCAGTGACCCAGGCCACCCACCAGGCGCGCCTCGTCGCGCACGCCAATCTGACGCATGTCGACGCGCACGTGCAGCTCGCTCGCAAGCTTGCGCACCAAATCGCGGAAGTCGATGCGCTCTTCCGCCTCGAAGAAGAACACCGCACGGTCGCCCTCGAACAGGTACTCCACCATGACGGGATGCATGTCGGGGTTCGATTCGGCCGCCATTTCGCGGAAGATGGGCAACTCATCGCGGCCCAGCTGGCGGAGTTCTTCAATCTTTTCCAGGTCTTCTTCCGTGGCAACACGCACCACGGGCTTGAGCTTGCTCTTCAAGCGGGCGAGCTCGGATTCGTCAACTTCGATGATGCCCTTCGCGCGGCCGTAGTCGGTGCCGCGCTCCGTCTTCACGATGACCTGGTCGCCATCGGCAATTTCCAGGTCACCTGGGTCGAACCAGAGCGTACGAGGGTTATATTGCAACGCCACGGGCGCAATGCGAACCATACAGTTCCTCTCTTATCTGCAATAGAAGCACATCGATACACGTTTCAGGGGAAACATTATATCGAATAGCCTTATCGGCTTCATCGACCGCCACGAGCGCACGCGAAATGGCGGCCGTGTCGGCACGTGCGGCGGCTTCTTCGATGCCGCCACGATAATCTTCGTTGATAACCAGCTGACCAGCCCCGCTACGCACCATGAGTACGTCGCGAAGCCAGGAGCGAATGATGGACGTGGTCTGGAAGAGCATGGAGCGGCTCTTCGACGACAGCGCGCGCTTGTTGCGCGCCTCGATCTGACGCAGCGCCGAAGCCGCCATGAAATCGGCGGATGCGGCGAGCTCCTCTTCCAGCTTGGAACGCACCAAGTCGAGCGGTGCCTTCGTCTTTTCCAGCAGCTCGGCAGCGTATTCCAAAACATCGAGGTCGTCAGCCAGGGGCAGCGCCTGCAGAATGTCGATGACACGCCCGCGAAACGCAAAGCGGTCGGAGCTCTTCACGAACTCGATGGCACCCGTGATGGAACCATTGCACGCCTGGATGGCGGCAAGCGCATGCTGTTCCGAGCACCCGCTGTTCTGCACCACGATTCCAGCAGCTTCCGCGGCGGGAATGAACCTGAACGGCACCACCTGACAACGCGAGACGATGGTGGGCAGAACTCCGTCGACCGTACGGCCCATGAGAATGATGGTGCAATCCTCGGGCGGCTCCTCGAGCGTCTTCAGGAATGCATTGGCAGCCTGCACGGAAAGACGGTCGGCGCGATTGATGATGTAGACCTTGCCCTTGGCCTGAATGGGAGCGAGCGTGACATCGCTGACGATTTCGCGAATCTGCCCCACCAGGTAGTCCCCCGATGCGCTTTCGGGTTCGTAGAAGCGCACGTCGGGATGGCGATGACGCATAACGCGCTTGCAGGTATCGCACGTGCCACAGCCGCCCTCTTCGCAAAGGATGGCCTGGGCAAAAGCGTATGCAGCCTGCGTCTTGTTGGACCCCACGGGGCCCGTGAACAGGTACGTCTGGCCTACGCGACCCGACGAGATGACGGCGCGAAGAAAGCGACGCACCTGAGGCTGGCCAAGAATGCGGTTGAACGAATCACTCACGAGCGAGCACCCGATTCGACGCGCTTGCGCCTCTTATTGGCCTGCTGAAAGAAATCTTCGCTAAACGGCAGGTTATCCGGATCCCAGCCGACGCAATCGGCCACGGCGCGAAAGACGGCGCGCGCGGTTTCCGACTTCGGGCCCGAGGACTCCACAACGCGCACGCGCTGCGGATCGACTTGGTTCAGCCCCTCGAACGCCTGGTTTACGCGCTCGTGGAAATCGAGGCCCGCCTGCTCCATGCGGTCGGCCCCCTGGGCACGCGTGGCGCGATGCAGGGAATCGGCGGAAGAAGCGGCCTTCAGCAGAACGGTGCGATGCGGACGGATGCCCTGGCAAGCGAACGCATTCGCAGAACGCACGAAATCCAGCGAGAGGCCCCGGCCGTACGCCTGGTATGCCACCGTGGAATCGTAGAAGCGGTCGCACAGCACGACCTTGCCCGCTTCGAGCGCGGGCTTGATGACTTCGGAAACAATTTGCGCGCGAGCTGCCTCGTAGATGAACAGCTCGGCTTCTGGCGTCATGGCACCATGACTGGGATCGAGCACGATGCCGCGCAGGGCCTCGCCAATGAGCGTGCCGCCTGGCTCGCGCAGGCACAGCACTTCGCGCCCCTGGGAACGCAGGGCATCGGCCAGAAACGCGATGTGCGTGCTCTTGCCCGCGCCATCGCCGCCTTCGAACGTTATGAACGTGCCCTCCATAGGCGTGAGGTCCTTCCCCAATTCGAAAAGCGGGCACAACCCGCCTGGTTTCCTGCAACGATTATAGAAGCCGCCGCGCTGCACGTTCGCAACGCGGCGGTAACATCGTTCAATCTCCGTTTATCGCAGATGCGCGCGCAAGCGTGCCATCCGCGCAAACGCGACCCCTAGGCTATTTCTTCGCCTTCGAGGACTTCTTCGCGGGCGTCTTCTTGGCCGCGGCCTTCTTCGCGGCGCGGGCGGCCTTGCGCTCTTCCTTCTCCTTCGCGGCGATTTCCCTACCGGGGCACTCGAAGTTGGGGCACAGCTTCCACGGACCGCGATTGGTGGTCACGATAACCATGGGCGCACCGCAATGCTCGCACACCTCTTCGGTGGCGGTGAGCTCGCCGTACTGCGGGAGCGGATAGCGCGTCTGGCATTCGTCGAAGTTCTCGCAGGTAATGGAACGCTTCAGCGTGCGCGGATTCTTGCGCGCGATGAGCTTGCTCGTCTTGCCCAGTTCCTTGCACTTGGGGCAGACGCCCACTTCCACGTCGGGCTCGCGGTTCGTCTCGCACTCCGGGTCGATGCACTGCATATGAGGCTTGCTGCGGAACGGCGTCACCTTGATCATGGGCATGCCGCACGTCTCGCACAGCTGGTCGGTGGATTCCACCTTGCCCTTGGGCAGCGGATACGTGACGTCGCATTCGGGCCAGCCGGCGCAGCCGATGAACATCGAACGCGTCTTCTGGCTGGCGCGCAACTGCAGGTCCTTGCCGCACTTCGGGCACTTGCCCACGTAGGCATCGGCGGCCACGGCGTCGGCCAGGGCTTCCTTCACCTCTTCGGAATGAGGCATGAGCTCGGCGAGCTGCTCGCCCAGAAGCGCACGGCTATGCGCCACCACGCTCTCGCGCGTGTTTTCGCCCTTGGCGATGTTGTCCATCTCGCTTTCCAACTCGGCCGTCATATCGGCCGTGGTGATATGCGGCGCGAAGCGGTCGAGGGCGTCGACGACGGCCATGCCGAGCGCGGAAGGCTCGATGGGGTCGTTCACGATGTAGCTCACGTTGTACAGGCGCTCGATGATGGCGTGGCGCGTGGACTTCGTACCCAGGCCAAGCTTCTCCATTTCCTGAATGAGGCGACCCTGCGAATAGCGCGCAGGAGGCTCCGTCTGCTTCTTGGTGAGCTCGGCGCCGCCAAAGCCTATGACCTGCCCCGCTTCGAGCGCAGGAAGCTGCTCGTCCTTCTTCATGCCATACGGGTAGATCTCGCGGAAGCCCTTATGCACCATGACGTCGCCCTTGGCAGCGAAGATCTCGCCGTTCACGTCGAGGCTCACCTTGGTGCCCTCGATCTCGGCCGCATCGGAAAGCGTGGCCAGGAAGCGGCGGGCGATGAGGTTGTACAGCTTGAACTCCGCGGGACCCAGCACGTCGGGGCTGGCAGCCGTAGTGGGATAAATGGGCGGATGGTCGGTGTCTTCCTGTTTGCCGCGCGTGGCGTGCAGCGGGCCGGAAGCCAGCAGCTGCTTGCAGTACGGGGCATAGGCAGGGTTCTCGGACAGGCGATTCACCACATCGGCCAAGTCGAGCGAATCGGGATAAACCGTATTGTCGACACGCGGGTAGCTGATGAAGCCATCCATGTACAGGCTTTCGGCGATGCGCATGGTGCGCGCGGGGCGAATGCCCTCGGCAGCGGCAGCGGCCATGAGCGACGTGGTGTTGAACGGAGCCGGCGGGTTCTGCTTGCGCTTGCGCTTGGCTACGTCGACGACCTTGGCGGTAGTAGCGCCCTCGACATGCTGCATCACGGCCTGGGCTTCGGCTTCCACCTTGAAGCGAGCCGTGGAATGCGGGGCGAAGAACTCGATGCCATCGTCGTCGAACTTTCCGCGGATGACCCAAAAGTCTTCCGGAACGAAGGCTAGGCGCTCACGTTCGCGCGCCACGATGAGGGCAAGCGTGGGCGTCTGCACGCGACCGGAGCTGCGCACGTTGCCGTAGCCAGCGAACTTCACGAGCGTAAGGTAGCGCGTGAGGACGGCGCCCCAGATGAGGTCGATGTCCTGGCGCGATGCACCGGCCGAGGCCAGGTTGTCATCGAGTTCCACCAGGTTCTGGAATGCATGCGTGATCTCTTCCTTGGTGAAGGCGGAATAGCGGGCACGCGAGACGGGAGCATCGGGATTCTCCAGGCTAATCTGGGAAAGCGCGTCGGAACCGATGAGCTCGCCCTCGCGGTCGAAGTCCGTTGCGATCACGATGCTGTCGGCCTTCTTGGCCAGGTTCTTCAGCGAACGGATGATGTCCTTTTCCTTGGGAAGCTTTTCGATGGGCGCGTACACCAAATACGGCAGCGCATCCATCTTCCACGTGGAGAGCAAGACGCCATCTTCCGTAAACGGCTTGCGCTTCTTGAAGGGCGGCTTGGGCAGGCTGTCGGGCACGTTCGCCTCGAGCACCTCACCATTGGCGTCGACGCCGCGCCAACCACCGCGTTTCTTATATACAAGCTGGGGAGCAAAATCGGGTTCCAGAATATGGCCACGCAGACCAATGGTGACCCATTCCTCCCCTTCAACGGTGAATCGATACACGGGGGTGTTGTACACCTTGTCACGCTTCGGACTGCCCGCGCCAAGCAGCTGCGAGATTTTCTCGGCTGCGTCGTTCTTCTCTGTTACAACCAGTTTCACACGAAGCCCCTCTCTTTGATTTAACGTGCGTGGGGATACCGCGCCGCATCGGGCGGCCCGGCTAAACAGTGCGTAATCATACCTAAAGCAGGCGGAGTTGTCGATTTCGTATTTTCTTTGTCCGCTCACGCTGAATGTCGCACGCATCTTCTGAGTAAACATCCCCAAACCCCTTGCCTAGACCTATAGTATGCGCAGGGGAAATAAGAAAGCATGGGGGCTAAAGATGTATGTAAGACGCTTTCTATTCATGGGCTGCTGCGTAGCCATCATTGTGGCTATCGCCGTATCGGGGTATCTGTCGCTCTTTCCGAACGAGCGACCTACGGCATCCAAGAGCGTGGCGTCGCCGTCACAACTCATTCAAACGGTGCGAACTCCCAACGAAGCGCCATTTGCGGCGCGCGCGCCGAAGACCGTCTTCGACACCACGGGCGTAAAGACGAGCGCCCAGCAGGCGCTCTTCGACAATGCCGATGCCATTGCCGAGCAAACGGGCATGTCCCAGTCTGCCGTGGAGGCAAGCGTTACGGCACTCGACCTGCCCAGCTGGACGGCCGTCGACCTACCGAGTACTGCCACGGAAAGTGCCACGTACGATATTAGCTACGACGACACGACCGCAGCACTTACCACGTACCTCGACAAATCGTACCTCACCATTTCGCTGCAGGGCCAAGCAACCACCCTTTCGGTGCCGCAAAACGCCCAGCAATACTTGGCTTACCTGGGGTACGAGTAGACCGCACGCACAAAAGCAAAGCAAGGGGGCGACGTCCACAATCATGGACGTCGCCCCCTTGCTTTCAAACGAAAATACGTTAATTCGCGCGAGCGGTTACGCCGGCGGCAGCTTCGCGCTCCTCGCGCTCGAGCACGAGCTTCATGGCCGCAATGGCGCATTCGATCTGGTCGTCGCTCGGCTCGCGCGTAGTGAGGTACTGCATCTGCATACCCGGCCACAACACGACCTTCACCAGCGGGTTATCGGGATGGTTACCCGCCCACTTCACCGTGATTTCGTAGCTGATGCCGGCGATGACGGGCATAAGCACGATGCGCGTAACAATGACGAGCGCCAGTTTGGGCAGCCCGTCGGGAACGCCCCAAGCGCCAATGAGCGCGTTGATGGGCGTAAGGGTATACACCAAAATGGCAATGACCATGACCATAATGAGGAACGCCGTGCCGCAGCGCACGTGCAAGCGCGGGAAGCTACGGGCATTTTCGGGCGTAAGCTCCAAGCCATGTTCGAAGCAATGAATGGTCTTGTGCTCGGCGCCATGGTAGCCGAACATGCGCTTAATGTCGGGCATGAGGCCAATGAGGGCGATATATCCCACGAAGACGAGCACGCGCAGCAAGCCGTCGACCAGGTTCCATGCGAGCGTCGCCTGGTCATACTCACCCACGATGACGTTCGTAATGGCCGCAGGCGCCACGATAAAGAGCACAATACCCAGCACCAGGCCCAGCACCATGCTCGCCGTCATGGCTCCATGGGAGAGCACGCCTTCATCCTGGCCTTCCTGAGCGGGCGCCTCTTCGGAATCTGCGGCACTTGCGGATTCGCCGCCCAACTCGGGCGCGCCCTTGTCGCTGGGCTCTGCGGTACCCGGCTCGGTCACCACTTCCAACGTACGCTGGGCACCCAGGCCATCGACCATCTCGTCGGGATTACCAAAATCACGCGACCAGGAAAACGGCTGGTCATCCGTCTGGCTCGCGGACGACGCAGCTTCGCTTACGACAGGCGTCATTTCAGCGTTTGCCTGCTCGTCTTCCTCGTCTTCGTCGGCAAAGGCATGCGTAGCGGCGATTTCGAGCGCCTTGTAGCCCAGGGCAAGCGATTCCACGAAGGCCGTGCATCCACGCACGACGGGAACGCGCAACCAGCCGTTCTTCGCGCGGCCACTGGCCAGATCGTGCTCTTCCGTGTAGATGGTTCCCTGCGGTTCGCGCACGCCAACCGCCCAATTGAACTTGCCTCGCATCATGACGCCCTCCAGGAGCGCCTGACCACCCACATGGGTCTTCAGGGCGCCGTCTTCGGAAAACGCGCGGGACAGGTCGGACTTCTTCTTCATGGAACCTACTTCACGGAACGGGACACGACAAAACGAAGCGCTACAGGCTTGCGCGATCGATGCGCGGATACGGTTCCCCGCAGGTCATCTTACCTTCGGGGCAATGGCCGCGTACGCAGCCCGGGCCCGCATCGGCAAACACGAACGGGGCGAGTGGACGGACGAGCGCGAGCATCTGCCAGGCAAGCTCGCGAATCTCCCACTGCGCACGATTGCAGCAACGCTCGGAGAAGAAATGATACAGGGTGCGCGCGTTCATGGTGACGACGATCTTCGACTCCGCTGCATTGGGAAGCAGGTAACGCGCGTCTTCGGCCGGAATGCCCAGCTCGAGCAGCTTGACGTAGGCGTCGGTAGCCGCATCGATGGCCTGCTGGTAGACTTCAGCCGCCTCGGCGCTTTCCGAAACGGTGTTCGGCGTAACAACGGCAACGCCCTGCTTGAACTTCACATACCTCTGGCTCTGCTGGTTATAGCTGGCAATGCGATGGCGCACGAGCTGATGCGTAAGTGCACGAGAAACGCCATCGATGGCAAACGTGAACGAAGCATGCTCGAGCGTGCTGAAATGCCCGCTGCTCATGATGGTAGAAAGCACGCTGTGAACGCGCTCTTCGGACATCGTCTCCATGAGCTCCGAAGCACCCACGGGGGCATAGCACAGACGCGCCGCCGTAGCGATGGCGCGCTCGGGGTCGGGGGTATGATACAGAAGTTCAACGTGCATAATCTACCTTCTTCCCACTCGAGAATAGTCTGCCTTCTACTTGTTCTACAATACCCTTGGTAGGCACCGAAAAAGGGAGCAAGATGACGAATCCGCATAACTCGCAGTCCAACGGCGAAACGATATCCCTCCTCCAGGAATCCGACTGGAACGAGGAATGGAAGCGGCTCCAGCGCATACGCCGTCGTGCCGACGACGCGCAGTATTGGAACAAGCGGTCGAAGAACTTCAGCAGCAAGGACTCCCCCAGCCCCTACGTTTCGGAATTCCTGAAAATGGCCAGCGTGCAACCAGGCGAACGCGTGCTCGACATGGGCTGCGGAACGGGCAGCATCGCCGTACCGCTCGCACTGGCAGAAAGCCACGTCATCGCCGCCGACTTCAGCCAGGGCATGCTCGACGAAACCGCCGCGCGCGTGGAAGTGGCCGAACGCGAACACGACGCGCATATCGCCGACCGCATCGAGACGAAGCTCATGAGCTGGGATGACAACTGGGATGAGCATGGCATGGGCGCCCATTGCGTCGATGTTGCCATCGCCTCGCGCTCCATTGCCACCCACGATCTGCGCCAAGCGCTCATGAAGCTGAACCACGTAGCAAGCCGTCGCTGCTGCGTTACGCTTACCACAGGTTGCAGCCCGCGCATGGACCGCAACGTCCTTTCGGCCATTGGCGTACGCAATCGTCACGGAAACGACGCGCAATACGCCTGGAACATCCTGACGAACGACGGATTCGAACCAACGTGCAGTTACATCCGCAGCACGCGCCTGGACACGTTTGACGACCTGGCAGATGCCGCCGTTGACTTCGGGCGGATGATTACCGACACGCTCGACGAGAACGACACGGAAGGCATCGCCCAGGCTAAGCGAAACCTGGAAACCTGGCTGCAAAACAACCTAGTGCCGAACGAGAACGTAGGTAAGCCCGACAGCAAGGGCATTCCCCAAAAGGCCCTACGCTTGCGCAACCCACGCGTCATCACCTGGGCGTTCATTTCCTGGGAAACGAAATAGCCGCTACGCGCACCCATGGTCGAGCAGCACGAACAGCTCCTCGCGCGAATGAACTTCGAGCTTCTGGTAGATGTGCTTCACGTGCGTGCGCACCGTGCTTTCCGAGATGAACAGCTTCTCGGCAATGTAGGCGTTCGAATGGCCACGCCCCAAATACGATAGGATCTCGTTCTCGCGACGCGTAAGCTTCTGCGAAATGGCAGCGGGAATAGTCACGGTTGACGCACGATGGGAGCTCAGCTGAGAGCCATCGGCATGCTCCGCGCGCGAAGCGACAAGCTCGCCTTCCCCATCCACATCCGCTACGGCCGTAATGGTGCGCCATGATTCCCACCCCAGTGAAATGACCATGAGGGCGCAGTACACAGCGATGATCACGTAAATCACAGGCTCGTAGCTATCCAAGCCGCCAAATACGTTCACCCACAGAAGACCACAGAACGAGACGGTGCCACCCAGGAACAGCGCGAGCCCCACCACGAACTCGCAACGAAACTCCCCCGCATGAATGACCGCAATGATCTGCCCCAGCGCGACAATGGCAAGTGCCGATAGGAATATATACACGAGCCAAAGCGCCGCCCCATGCGGAAACGTACCTGCGGGAAAGCTCACGAAGACAATTACCACGCCACCGATGATGGGAGCAATCACGCGATAGATGAAGGCAGAAGCGGGCTTATCCGTGCGAATAAGCAAAATGGGCACGATGAGCAGGGCCGCAACAATTGCGCCAATGAACTCGGCGTCGACCGCACCCCACAGCAACACCTTGTTAATGCTCATCATGAATGCATAGATGACCAATCCGATAACGGGCAAACGCAAGACATGAAACAGATTGCGCGTCGAAGTAAGATCGCCTTCCGAGGATGCACTTTCAGCCGAGGCATCGCGACGAGGCGGGTCCATGAGGACGGGACATATTCCACCGGCAATGGCGATTAGCACATAGACAACCGCACGCGGATAAAGCGGCAGCGCCTGAAACCCAATGCCCACCACTGACGTGGCAATGCAGAGAAGAGAGCTGCAAACGAGACCTTCTCGAAAGTCGAGCGCCGAAAGGAACGCCGCCCAGCGCACGGTGATCACCACGGTAGAAGCACCGCACACCACGCCCGCAACTGCAACGGCAACAGACGGAACGGCCCACCCCAACGACAATGCCGCGAAGGCCACAATGGATGCAGCGTACAAAACGCTTGCGCAAAGGAGCACGCCCCGCGGAGGCTTCCGGGAAACGCGGCGCGAGGAAACTACAAGTACAAGCGATGACAAAGCCAAGGAAATGAACATCGAGAAGATGTAATACGGCATGAACCCCGTTGCGACGGCTCCTCGGAAGATCGACGCGTTGGGCGAGAAAATGGGCGTGGTTACGGCAAACAGGCCAAAGAGCGCAATGCGCCACACAAGCGAACGAGACAAACCAGACACGTCGAAAAGCCCTCCCTACAAGCTAGACGGTAGCGCGATTATACCCTCCCCCTCTTCGACCCACCACAATAGGATTTGCACTGACCAGGCACTTTGCGAAAATACCCCAAATCCGCGATGCCGCAAAAGGGCGCCCCCAAGGCAAATACCCCATTTCCGCAATTACGCGAAAGAGCCGAGCAGCCTAGGGTTGAGGCAGGTTAGGAGACAGACGCAACAGCGTCAGCGCCGACACACAAGGGAGGTCGGCGCGTACCACAAAGGAGGGAACCATGACCGAACCCGTACAGCTCTCGCGCAGGAATTTCCTGAAGGGCGGCGCCCTTGCATCGCTGGCACTCGGTGGAGCCGGCGCGCTTTCCGCGTGCTCTTCGCCCAAGGCCAAGACCGAGAGCACTGCAGAAGCAGCCGAGTCTTCCTGGAAGACCGCACCGAGCGAGGTAACGAGCTTCGAGAGCACCACGTCCTGCGACGTTGTCGTCGTGGGCATGGGCTACGCAGGCACCACGGCATTCCGCGAACTTGCAGAAGAAGGCTACGACGTCATCCTGGTGGAAAAGCAGGCTAAGGACACCTTCGCAGCCGTTGGCAACGAATTCGCCTCGCTTAACGCCAAGGTGCTGCAGGATCGCGGCGTACCGCACATCGACCCGGTTGAGTTCTACCAGAACTGGATGAAGATCACGGGCAACAGCGCGAACCAGGACCTGGTGATGAAATTCGCCCAGAACTCCGAGGCGAACTGCAACTGGTACCTCGACCAGTGCACCGAAGAGGACTTGGCTTCCATGACCACCTCGTTCTTCCCCAAGACCGAGCATCAGATGGACGAGCTTTCTGGCATCAAGTTCTGGCCGAGCGTATGCAGCTTCTACGGCGACTGCAACGAGACGAAGCTCATCGGATACAACCGCGCAGCGGGCGAAAAGGCCGGCGGCACGGTGAACTGGGAAGAAGAAGGCTACTACGTCGTTATGGACAATGGCGAGGTAGCGGGCATCGTTACGAAGAGCGGATCGAGCTACAAGAAGTACGAGTGCAAGGCGGTCGTGCTGGCCACGGGCGGCTTCGGCGGCAACCAGGAAATGATGAACGACCTGATGTACGATGCCTACGGCAACCTGGTAGGCGACGAGCAGCTCTCCAGCATGAGCACCAACGACGGCGCAGGCGTGAGGATGGCTTACTGGGCCGGCGCACACCTGGAGACCACGCCCGTCCCCGGCATGAACTTCCGCGGCCTTTCCGTGCCCGGCAAGATGAACTGCCTGCCCCAGGCCGTATGGATTGACGAAAACGGCAAGCGCTTCTGCAACGAGTACTACCCCACCAGCGAGCAGCGCGGCCTGACGACCCAGATTCGCGCCCGCAAGACCAAGTTCGCAGTTTGCGATGCGAACTTCCCCACGTACCGCCAGTACACCATCCCCCAGCACGCTGGCTTCACCGCAAGCGAAGAGAACATCGCCAGCCTGCAGGAAAGCCTGGACAAGGCATATGCCGTCTTCAAGGGCGAAGCTACTGCCGATGACGCATCGTCGGAAGCCGCCGCTGGCCCCATGACCACGGTAACCTACATCGCCGATGACACGCTCGAGGGCCTGGCTGGCCAGATGGGCCTGACGGGCGATGCCAAGACGAACTTCCTGGAGCAGATTGCACAGTGGAACTCCTACTGCGCGGCAGGCGCCGACGCCCAGTACGGCCGCGACGCGAAGGTACTCTTCCCCGTTGACACGCCCCCGTTCTACGCCTGCACCTACGAGCCCGAATTTGGCGAGACGATGGTCACCTGCGGGGGCATTATCACCGACGGCGAGCAGAACGCCCTGGACGAGAACTTCGAGCCCATCCCCGGTCTATACGTAAGCGGAAACGACTGCGGCAAGCGCTTCGGCTACGAGTACATCACGCCCATCCCCGGCTGCAGCCTGGGCATGGCCATCGTGCTGGGCCGCGAAGCCGGTAAAAGCGTAGGCAAGTTCCTGAAGGCGTAACCAAATGCCCTTACGTGAACGAGGGACGGAGATCCGTTCACGTAAGCATCGTGCATCTCATCCGCAAAACGCGTGAACGAACCTCCGTTCCTCGTTCACGCTCAGCACATTCCGAAAGCACGGGGTCAATCCCTCCCTCGGCCCCGATGCAAGCAAATCCCGCCGGATCATCTATCCGGCGGGATTCGTCATTCCAGGGATATAGGCTGCACTACAGCTCGATGCGCTCGAACATTTCCTTGCCAGCGCCGCAGATGGGACACGTGAAATCATCGGGAAGCTCATCGACGTACTCGATATGGCCGCAGAGCATGCACTTCCACCCCACCTTGGGAGCAGCATCTGCAGGGGCCGGCGCAGGCTCCTCGGCAATGTAGGAGGAGGCCTTCGGAGGCGTCTTACCGCCCTTCACCTGATGATAATAGGCATAGGTCATGGGAGGCTGCGTCGAGAGCGTTTCGGCTTGCTCGACCAGGCCGATGAAGAGCATATGAGAACCCAAATCGAGCTTATGCTGCACCTTTACGGAAAAGCGCGCGCACGCATGCTCGGCAACGTAGGGCATATCCGCCGCATCGAAGCAGGTCTGCGCCTGGGCGAATTTGTCGGTATCGGCAGATGAGTGGAAGCCGAAGGTGCCAATAAGCTCGAGCGGAGCGGTCTCGTCGAGCACGCTCACCGCGAAGCGGCCTGCTTCCAGCACTGCCCCACACGTGGCATTTTCCTTGTTGATAGCCACGCTACACTGTTCGGGTTTGGAAGTTACCTGGGAAAACGTATTCACGACGCACCCAGCGTTCCCCTTCGCCCCCTTCGTGGAGACGATGTAGAGCCCATAGGATAGAGTACGTAGCGCCTTCGCGTCCAACATGACAAACCACCCTTCGCCAGATGACTACATGGTGGCATTGTAACGCCATGAAACGCCCCGTGCGCAAACGGTTACCAAGCAAAGCGCGGGCGCGGTTTGCCATCCTTCGCGCGCATCAACGCACACCCCCGCATATAGCATGCTGACGCCGCAACGGGAGGGTGCTGCGGCGTCAAAAGGAGGTAGGTTGTGGCGGCTTTGCGCTTGAGGGAGGAGAGGTTGCGCGGCCACCACAATCCCAGGGATATGTCGGAGACATGCGCCCAGAGGGGAAGGCGCTTCGCCCCATGCGGGGCACCGGCTGGAGCACGATAAGCGCGCTCCAGCCGGAAACGTCCTAGTACAGCGGGAACACCGAGGCACCCATCTGGTAGAACACAACGCGCAGGCAGAGGGCTGCGACGAATGCGGCAACTACGCCGATTGCGCCCCAGGTCTTCCACTCGCCCTGCTTCTTGCCCATGTAGGCAGCAACCACGCCAACCAGGGCGGCGATGATGGCGCATGCCGTGAAGGGCAGCACATCGCCGGCGAAGGGAGAAAGGCTCGCCGAGCTGGTGACGTCACGCGTAGGAGACGTGGGGTCGAACCAGTTCGCCACCGAGAAGAACGCGCTGGTGGAAGCACCCATGACGATTACGTAGATAACCGTGAGCGCAGCATTGAGGCCGTGACCGATGAGGTTCACCTTGCCGCTGTACTCGGCGGCTTCGCCCTTCAGCTGGGCCAGAAGCGCCATGGTGGACGCACCGAGTGCGCAACCAGCACCCAGGATGGAGCCAATCTGCACGATGTTGTTCCAGGCCGGACGCGAAGCCATCATGTAGCTATGTGCGCACACGATGAGCAGCGCAACGGCAACCACGATCGCCAGGATGGCGAGCCAGGAAGGCAGCGCGCCTTCTTCGCCGGCACGGCGCAGGTACACGAAGAACAGCACCATAACAACCACCATCACGACGATTGCGATGAGCTCCTGGGTGATACCCGAGGTGATGTGGCCGAAGCCATTGAAGATGCGCTCCCAGTGCTGCAGGTGCATGAATACGGCGATGCCGCCCACGACCAGCAAAACGAACGAAGTGATGAGGGCGCTCATCTGAGCCTTCGCTCCCTCACCGCGCAGCGCATACAGCCCCTGGGCGCCGAACAGGCCGGCGGACCATGCCATGAACGTGGTGAAGAGGATAAGAGGCCATTGCAATTCCATGGGTTACTCCTTTCCCTGCCACGTGCGATTGCGCAGGATGTAGGCAATCTGGGGTCCATTACCAACGTCGGTGAGGTGATAGACGTCGCTATCGCTCCACTCCTCCAGCCATTCCTTGGCCGTGGTGCGCGATTCCTGCATGTCCTCGTACGAGGTAGACAGATCGTGCGTAGGTGCAGGTGCCTCGAAGGTGGCGATGCCCTTTTCCACGTCGCCGAAGAAGCGGGCACGCGAACCGCACTGCATGACGCACTGAGGCAGCTCGCCCTGGGAAATACGCTGCTCGCACAGCGTGCACTTCTCGACCACGCGCTCCTCGTCGTTCAGGTAGCGAACGCCGTAGGGGCAGGCCATGACGCAGAACTGGCAGCCAATGCACTTGGACTTGTCGATCTGCACGGTGCCGTCCTCCAGCTTGTGGGAGGCCTGCGTGGGGCATACTTTCACGCATTCGGGGTTCTCGCAGTGCTGGCACTGAATGGGAAGGAAGTACATCTCCACATCCGGCCACTGGCCGCTGCCACCCGCCTTGGGCGTGGGGCCAATGCGCAGCGTCTTGATCCAGAAATCGCCCGGACGGACGCCGTTGACCGTCTTGCAAGCCGTCGAGCAGGCCAGGCAGCCTACGCAGCGGTTGAGGTCGGTCACGATACCATACTGAGTCATTTACATCACGCTCCCATCCCACTCGGGCTCGCCCTGCACGCGGGAACGAATGCCGGTGCCGGTGGGCAGCCACTGGCGCAGGCGCGGGTCGGATGCATCGTGAATGCACTCGGTGCCGTTGGGATCGCATGGTACGGGGTTGCCGAACGGAGAGTTTTCCGCCGTCGCCTTGTACACAACCGTTGGGGTGGAGCGCATCGTCGCGCAACCGCCAACGCAGCACTGGCCATACGGGTCGTTAACGACGTTGATGCCAACCAGTTCGAAGCCATGGGAGGCGTTATCGAACTCGGGGAACCACCACTGATGGTTCGCATTGACCACGCCTTCCGAAATGCCGTAATACAGGTCGAGCACTTCGCGAATCTTGCCCCAAGGCGTTTCGATCCATACCCAATCGCCCTGCTTCAGGCCAAGCCTCTCGGCATCCTTCGGATTCATCTCGATACGCGGCGCAGGCCACAGCTCGCGGCACCAGGGCAGCTGCCTATGCTCGGAGTGGAAGTAGACCGGCTGGCGGGAACCCGTGGTCATGAGGAAGCAATTGTCGGGATACTTCTTCAGCGTATCGGCATAGCTGTGATTCATGAAGTACGTGTCGTCCGCCTGGTCGACCTTCGTGGCATCGTAGAGCTCCGGCTTCAAGACCGGCGAGTCGGTAGGCTCGCGATAGAGCGGGAAGCGGTCGTCGTCGCCCTGGAAGTACTCCAGGTCGCCCTTCGCCCAGCGTGCATCGCTGCTGTAGTCGCTCACGATCTGGTCGTTGTCCAGAATGGGCAGCTTCTGTCCCATATTGCAGATGTAGGCTTCGCAGGTGAGGGACCAGATTTCCACCAGACCCGAAGGCGTCATGAAGCCAGGGTGCGTGTCGACGAGCGGGAACAGGTTGAAGCCGCCCTGCTGACGACGCCAGCCCATCTCGTGACGACGGAAGGTGCCCCAGCGCTCGGGATGCCACTTGCGACAATCCATCCAGCCGTGCTCGGTGAACCATTCCTTGGCCTGGGCCCACGTGGGACCATCGGGGTACATCTCGGTCTTCCACTGGTCGACGTTATCCTTCAGGATGCGATCGTGATCGGGCCACAGGTAGCTAGCCTTGCCATTGATGGCCTCGGTGTACACATCGCCCAGCTTCTCAGTCCACTTGGCAACGTTGGTGCTGCTTGCGGGCTTCACGTTCACGATGTAGTCCTCGGAGCTACCCGTAGCAGAGGTGTCGCGGGTGTTCCAAGGCACGCCCATGGCGCGGTACATGCCGCAGTTCCAGTCGGGGTCGTAGATCGTCTCTCCCGGAGGCTCGATAGCCTTGCAGCCGCAGCCAAACATGCCGCCAGCACCCTGGGACACGCGGGTGGTGTCGATTTCCATCCAGTGGTGGCACGGGAATACAACGTCTGCGTTGCCATTCGTGGGGCAGAACCACAGGTTGATGTCCACGAAGAAGTCGAGCTGGGTCATGGCGTCCCATGCACGGGCGATGTTAGCCATGTTCATGATGTCGCCAGACTGGCACACGCCACCATGCAGAGCATACGGCGTGGACTTCACGTTGTAGCCGACTTCCTTGTTCTCGTTCTTCATGCAGAGCGACCAGTCGGGGTCCTGCAAGCCGCCATCCCATACGCAGTTGGCATCGACCCAGCGAGCCCAGAAGCGATTCAGCGGGAAGCGCTCGGCGTCGATCTCGCCCGCATTGCGCGTGAAGATCGTCTTGGGGTTCGGCCAGACCTGGGAAGGCCTCATGGCGCCACCCATGCGCTTGGCGATGATGATGGCCTCGTCGTAGCTGGGGACCTTGTTGCCGTAGCGCTCGGCCAGAGGCGACTTCTCGTCGATGAGATACTGCACGAAATCCTGCATGTAGGCAGCCATCTCGTCCAGGCTCTTGTCGCGGCCCGTCCACGTCTTGGCGGAATCGCCATACGGATCGGAGGCCTGCATGTTGGAACGACCGGGATTGCCGTCGAACTGGCTCTTGCAGGAACCGCGGTTGCCGGCGGGCTCGTCGGAATTACCGGTAACACAGCTCATCATCTGCAGGATGCGGCAGTTCTGAATGGCGTTGCCATTCTGGTCGGTGGCCAGCTGGAAGTGGATGCCGCCATTGCCGTGACGCGCGTCAATACGCGTGGTCCACAGCTTCACGGCCTTCTCGTTCAGCTCACCGGAAACGCCCGTGATCTCCTCGACCGTATCCCAGTCGTACTGGCTGGTAAGGTCATGGAAACCATCCCAAACGGTGCGGCACTTGTAGGTATTGCCGTCACGCAAGGTCACTTCGACGACACCGGGGAACAGCGCGGGCTTCTTGGGCAGGCCAGCGGGGTTGGTGGTTGCACCCTTCTCGTTACCAGCATCCCAGTAGGAATCGAACTGGCTGTCGGCAGGGTCGCACCACACGCTGGGATCGGGCAGCCAGCCATCGGCCACCAGGCCCGTAAGAGGATGCGAGATGAAGGAGCCCGTGATGGGAACCTTGTGGGTCTCGCCTTCCCACTTGCCCTCTTCAGCATCCCAGTAGGTAAGGCGGTTGTTGTTTTCGTCCCACACCATGAAGCGGGAGTACTTGCCGCCTTCCTTGATGTCGGCTTCGGTGATGAGCTTCGTGCGCATATCGATGCCGCCGTTGCCTTCCACCAGCCAGCCATCAGTGAGCCAGGGCTTGTCATCGCAGTACAGGAACGGGGCGTTGCTCCAGCGACGCACCATGGTGTCGTCGTAGGCCTCGTTTTCGATGATCCAGTTGAACCAGCCCAGGGCCAGTGCGCCGTCGGTGCCGGGACGCAGGGGCAACCACACATCGGCTTCCTTGCCCAGCGGCGTGACGCGGGGGTCGACGTCGATATGATACTTCGCGTGAGGCGCGACGTCGGAAATGGTACGGTTCGTGGTGTCGTAGTTGGAATACTCGACTGCGGTGCCCCACTGCAGGTACACCTTCGGCTCGGCTTCCACTTCCATCCAGGGCGAACCCATTTCGTCGGTCATGATGCCGCCCCAGTGACGCGGACCCTTGCACACCTGATATGCCAGATGCGCGTTCGGGGTGCCAAAGAGCTGCTTCATACCCTGGTAAGGGCCAAGCGACCACACGCGCGACGTGCCGCACATCACGAAGATGCTCTGACCGCCGTACTTGTCGACGCATTCACCCAGACCCGCACCGGCCAGCTCGAACGCTTCGTCGAGCGTGATGCGCACCCAACCGGGATCGTCGGAACCCTTGGGGTTGGTACGCTTGACCGGGTAGCGGAGTCGATCGGGGTGATACGCCGCTTGCATGGAAGACTGCGACTTTGCGCAACAATGACCGCGGCTTTGCGGTGCACTCTCGTCTCCCTCGACCTTTATGGCTTTGCCATCCTGCACGGTAACCCACACACCGCACTCGACCTTACCGCACGCACGGCAGCATGTACGTACATGCTTCAGTTCGCCGGTAGAGGTGTTGGTAGTCTCGGCAAGAGCCTGCATAGGCTCCACAGCCGAAGAACTAAGCGCGGCAGCGGCACCAGTGATTGCCAGCGTCTTCATGAACCCACGACGCGACATGGTGAGCTGTGCCATTAGATCCCCACCTTTCTCTCTCTTCGCTTTCCGTCTGCTTGCTTCCTAAAACGAAGACCGCGCCCGCGTCCAACCACTCCCCTAGTCGGCTTCCCCGAAGGCATGGGCGTTCCCTTTAGGCTGATTCAAACTGTACGAAGATGAGATGGGTGGGCATCGTAGCACCCCCATGATTTAGACCGCTGACAGTATCATATTAGTCATATGATTTATGCGTTTACCCAGGTAAAGGCTATATTAGCCATCTGCTACACCACCTAGACTAATGCTAGAATAGCCCAAGGGCGTTTGGGGCCCATGGCGCAGGGGACGAGGTGCGCCAGCACGCGCAAGGACAACAAGGGGACAGCGCGTAGGGAGGAGATGGCAGCTGTGAAGCTACCGAACATTACGGTGGAATTCCGCGAAGAGGAGAGCTGCGCCCTGGGGCGCATTTCTATTACGCTCATCTTGGGCATGGCCGCCCACATAGCGTGGATGTACCTATTCATCTTCAATGGGCCGCGCTTCTTCTTCCCCAATTTGGAAGAACCCGGCAAGCTATTCTTCATCAGCTCTCTCATAACGTTCGCGATAGTGCTGCTGAGCTATGGAATCTTCCTTAAGCGGGCACGCGCCCTATTCAAAACGCTCGAGCAGCGCCGACGCAATCGTGGCATCGCCGCCTTTCTGGTATTCGCATCGATGGTGCTCATGCTGTTCGCAAATGCCACGGGCTTTGCGCCGTACACCCTATCACTCGTAGCGGGCATAACTTCCGGCATAGGCTCGGCAGCTCTGCTCATGAGCTATGGCGTATCGTCATCCGTGTGCGATTTGCCCACCATAACCATCAGCGTATCGGTGTCCCTGTTTATCGCCATGGTTGCCTTCGTGCTGGTTACGAAGATCGGAAACGCGTATCCAGTGATATGCATCCTCTTCACGCTGCTCATGCCCCTCGCAGAAGTAATGTGTCTGAAGAGATGTTCGCACAACCTGGTAGACCGACTAGAATTCAACGACCTCACCACACCCGTGCACACCATTCCCTTCGCAACGCACGTATGCCTGCCCAGCATTGCGTTCGGCATCATCCTGGGAATCACGCGCGCACGCGTGGCGCACGTGCCCTACGACCCCGCCGAATACAACGACATCATCATGTTTGCCCTCATGGCAGCACTCTTTGCCCTTGCCGTAATGCTAGGGTCGATGCTATTCCAGCGCAAGAACAATAACTTCTCGTTCCGCACGATGTTGCCCGTAAGCGCCCTCTTGCTGGCGCTATTGGTCATCCCCGCATGCAACCAGATGCCATACGTAACGTTCTTCGTATTCGGCGCCTACATCATGATGGAAGGCTGCATGTGGATCTTCTATTCCGACATATCGCAGACCTACCGCGTCAGCGCATTCACCGTTTTCGGATTTGGGCGTGGAAGCCTAGCGCTCGGCGCGCTCACGTCGTATCTGCTCGAGATAAACAACGTACCCGTATACGACTCCATGAACAACGTAGCCGCATTCATTGCATTCGCATTCGTCCTGTTCTCGTTTGGGCGCTCGCTGCTGCCCACCAACGCGGAACTGCGCGATACCCTGAAGCGCGGACGCATGTGTCCCGCTCTCATTTCGGCTGACGAACTCGCGCTCCACGAGGTGGTGAACATGAGCCGTCAAACGATGCGCGCCATAGACGATGCGCAGGCAAACGCGCTCAAAGCAGGCAAGGCAGAAGGCGGAGAAGAGCATCCGGAGGACAAGACCGGCGCAACCCCGAAACCCTCTACCGCAACCGCGCACGATGGCGTTCACAAGCAGGGCATCTTCAAGCGCAAGTGCTCGCTCGTCGCCGAAACGTACCTGCTCTCGCGCAAGGAGACCGAAGTGCTCTTCCTGCTGGCCAAGGGACACAATAGCGCAGCCATCCAGGAACGCCTGTACATCAGCGCTGGCACGGCCAACACGCACATGCGCCACATCTATCGCAAGCTCAACGTGCATAGCCAGCAAGAGCTCATGACGCTCGTGGAAAGTACCTGGGTAGAGGAATAAACCCGCACCCTGGACGCCTCACGCTTCCTTAGCTGGACGTCTTCCGGGGCGGAGCGGGGATGCCCTCGCGGGACATCGCTTTCGGGTTCTACGTTGCGTAAAGCCCACTGGGCTTTACGCTAACTTGAACCCTTCGCTGCTTCATGTTTTCACTTGGATTTTTCGCATACGGCGAAAAATCTGGCCCAGCTGAGCTGGGCCTTGGTGAATGTTTTCAGAATGTCCCGCGAGGGCATCCCCGCTCCGCCTTGGCAGGCGGTCGGAGGGACGGGTCGCGAGCTGGCCCGCCCAGGATGCGTGTTGGAGTAGCAAGCCTTGGGGCCGGTCGAGGGGTTTACGGAATCCCGTGTGGGTGCCTGCTCCGCTTTGGCAGGCGGTCGCCGTTGCGGGTTGGGGCTCGCCTGCCCAGGGTGCGTGTTGGAGTAGCGAGCCGTAGGGCCAGTCGGGAAAGACAAACCGTTTGGCCGATTGGGAACGATTGGCGCCTTCGGCGGGACGACAATAGTGATCTATTACATGGTGGCGGAGCCAATAACGAAGAGAACGAATCCCAGAAGAATCATGGCGATACCGATAATGAGGACGATCGTATAGGGCTTGTTCGAGCCGTAATGAAATGGCTGAGCATCCTTGGGCTTTTTGGGGTTGTACCAGATGGTGCACGTATCCCCCACGTTATGCGCTTCCTTACTGATGATCGTCGAGGTAATACGGTACTCAACGTCTTGCACCGCATACGAGTAAACATACGAATGGCTCACGTTGCCCTGGGAATTGCGATGCCTACGAATATCCACCAGCGTACCCTGCACCTGCTCTGAGCAGCGCTTATTCTTCCGCTTATTAATGGGATAACAAATAACGAAGATGATGCCCAAGAGAAATAGCGCGAACCCAGCCACAAACATCATGCACCCCCAAGCCACAGCCCTGCACTTGCAGTTCTATTATACGTCTCACAACCCAATCAGAACCACACTGCGAAGAGCGCAGCGAATTCGCCCGAGGAGCCACGACCAGTCCCCCAGCCCCGGCCGTAACGGCCGAAGAGCGAAGCGATTTCGGCGCAGGAACTCACGACCCGAACCCAACAAAGGCAGCCCCGGCCAGACAGCGAAGCGCATCTGGCCGCCAGGTCGAACACGTCCCCAACCTGGAACAATCGCGCGAGCACTCTCCCACGCGCCCGCCGGAGAGCGAAGCGAATCCGGCGCCGACGAGTTTCAACCCGGAACTCCCCACGGGTCCCGGCCGGTTAGCTATCAGGAGCACTGACCTCCCCGAACGATAGCCAATCGGGGTCGTGGGCCGCAACTTCGGGCCCGCGGGGTGTCCCCTGCGGGGGCATTCTGAAAGCAATCCCCTAGCCCAGCTTAGCTGGGCGCCGATTTTTTCGCCGTAGCGAAAAAATCCAAGTAAGCGCATGAAGCAGCGAAGGGTTGGAGCCCCGACAGCCCAGTGGGCTGTCGGGGCTCCAACCCGAAAGCGATGCCCCGCAGGGGACATCCCGCGGGACCCCAATAATCCCCCAGCCCAAACCCCAAGCAAGGTTATCGTTCGTACACCTGGTCAGTGTTCATGAAGAGCTCGGCCTTATGCCAGATGGTATGCGCCGTGCCCTCCTTCACGGCGCGCGGCGTCATGGTATAGCGATCGGTCATGCCGGCAAGCATGTCGCGCGCGAAGACCTCCTCGGAAATGGTGAGCGCACCCGTGGGGCAAATCGCAGAACACGTACGACACTTCACGCAGTCGCCCGGGTAATGATCCACGCCGAAGGTGCCATCCTCGTCGACGAAGCGAGCAAGCGCACCCGTAGGGCAAAACGTCGAGCACATCTGGCACGATGAACACGTATCGGTATCGATAATCACATGCCCCCACAAACGCGTATCGATCATCACGTCTTCGGGCTCACCCAACGTAGCGAGGGAGTTCAGCAAGGCCTCACGGCGATCGGGCAGAAAATGAGGCAACGTGCCATCATCCATGACCTTCGTATAGCGCGGTTCTTCCGGCTTGGGCGTGGCCTTCTCGCCCAGCGCATCACGTACCGCGTAGTCCACGGCAATCGCGCCCATACGCGCACCCTCGCGCTTCGACGACTCGAAGAACGCGCGCTTGCCCTTGTCATAGCCATCATCTTTGGCACGCGTGCATTTCGGCAGCTTATCGGCTAGGCGAATGTCCGCCGACGCACCCCAGGCCTCCAACAGCTGGCGTTCGGTATCGCACACGCGCTGCACCATCTCAAAGCCCGTGGCATGCGCGCATGACTCGCACGCACCGCGCACGAGCACGATGCTCTTCGCCCCCTGGGCAACCAGCTCGGTAAGCGCCGATTCCTCGACGCGCCCCAGGCATTCCACGCGAACGACCGCATCGCGATCGACCAAATCACCCACACGTTCAAGCAGCGTTCCACACGCCACCGTAACGATGCCATCGCACGCGCCTGCAACCGCAAGACACTGATTCATGAACTCCGCGTCGTTGGGATGATGCGCCTCGAGCGCGCACGTGGGACATATGGTCGCACACGTGCCGCATCCAATACAACGCTCGGGCGAAACCGTAAGCTCTTCCCCATCGAAATGAATGCACCCCGTGGTGCAAACGCTCGCGCACCGCAAGCAGTCGGCATTGCGATTGCGAACCTGAACGCACCGTTCGCGATGAACGGTAATGAACGAGCTTTCAAGCTCTTCGATCAAGTTGACCATGGAAGCGATCTTCGGCATATTCCCCACCTGCCATATTCGTGTCACCTTGCAGATACACCCACGTTTGACCTGCAATTTCTCGTCTAAAGGCATTCTATTTCGCTTTTCATATCCCAAATCATAGAGGCCATATTATTTGCCATATGAAAGGGATTCCTATACTTGCCCCCGATGGACGGGCGCGGCGACGAGAGAGCACCGTGCCATTGGGGAATCAAAGGAGGAGTCATGGTCATGATTCGACCATCCTTGACCCTTGTGCTCGATTTGGACGAGCGAGCAGCGGGCAAGGAAACCATTCTCGAAATCAAGCGGAACTACGCATATGTGTGTACGCCCGTGATTCGAACCCATGCGGCGGAAAGCGAGGATGAACCCATGCGCAACACCGCACGCTTCATCATCAATATGGGCACGTATAAGTACCTGCTTTCCTCCGACGAGGGAGCCGATGACCGCTGGAATGAGATCGTGGAACCCTGGATTGGAAACATGTTCCACAAAGTGGGTAACACCATGAAAGTGTTCAACGACCGCCAGCGCAAGATCAAGCTGCCCGAAATCATCTTCGAGCGCGTCAATCTGGAAATGCAGGGCGGCGCCTTCAACGTAAGCCTGCACACCGACCCCATCAGCTTCATCAATCCCGAGCTCAACGCCCAGGTGGGATTGGCTCGCATGCTTCTCAACGACGGCACGCTCGCAGGAGCCGTCCAGGTGGAAGCGCCATCCGACGCGTCATGGCAGACCCAGAACGAGAGCGCCTGGAACGCATGGATCGAGGAGCACCCCGAAGCACTCGAGCCCACGCCCGAGCCAGAACCCGAAACCGAAGGCGAACCAGAAGAACAGCTCACGCGCGAAGAATGGCTCGAACGCGACAAGGAAGCGAAGAGCTACGAGAACACCGCCGTGCCCGTAACGGATTCCGAATCGCTTCCGCCCATTCCCCACGAAGAGGAAGAGGAGGAGCCCGAGCAATTCGATTTCGACGTGGACTACCACATATGGAACGTGACGTTCGAAGACGGCACCACGCGCATCTTCGACGCGAACGAACGATCCTTCGTCGAATAGCAGGGCATCATGTTGGAATCAGCGCAAAGTCAGGTAGCAAACGCACCTGAAATCACCTACGTGAAATGGCGCACGCCCGGTGAAGAGCTATCGAGCACCGCGCTCATCGTGGCCCACCTTACGCGCGAGCACATCTGCCGCCCCCGGCGCATATGCGTGGCCGTGCCAAACCGCACGTGGGCAATACGCATGCGAGAAGTGCTCGACGACATGGATCGCAACACGGTGGGACTGCACACCAAGCACGTGAAGATCGCGTATTACAACGCCATCGAAGACAACTACGACTGGCTGTTCCTCATGGGCTGCGTGGATGGCTTCATCCCGCCCGCTCAGGCATCGGGAACGACCATCCAAACCAACGACGAGGCGCGCGCCGCATGGGGCAACGCATTCAACCACGCCACAAAGCGCGTAATCGCATCGAGTTTTGCGAAAGCAGATGCCACGTTCGCGAAGGCAGCGGGCATTCAGAGCGACCGCCGAAAAATGGAACACGGGCGCGTCATGGCCATGTGCAAGCCAACGCCCTTCCTTCGCGACAAGGGGCGTTTCCGTCCCTCCACCGTAGGCGGACAGGCCCTGCTGCGCAGCTTCAACTTGAACTAGACGCATAACGAGGAGTGAGACATGAAAGACTTCAGGGATTTCGGGGAGTTCGACTTCACGTTCGACCCCGAACTCGAGGGAATGACGGAAGAGCCAACGAGCATGGACGAGATCTCGGGTAACTTGGGCGTATTTCTGCCCAACACCGAGGGCCGCACGGAATTCCTGCCGCCCGACCCCGAAAAGGTTCCCCAGATTGAAAACGCCATCGACCAGGCGTCGGAAGCCTACGCGCAGCGTTCGCCCGAAGACCGCACGCGCGAGCTGTTCGCGCAAATGCGCCCCCAGCGCGCCATCCTCCGCGCCATCATGAACGCGGCTGACGAACCCATTTCCGAAAGCAACTTGGAGGAGATCGTCAACGAAGTGCGCACGCGCAAGTTCTCGGTATACTCCACCGCAACCATCTGCCACATGATGGAAACCGCCGGCGCCATTCAACGCGTTACGGATACGGGCGCGCCCTACGACTCGGTCGAGGCCGTTCCCGCCATCGTGGAAATCGACGGCATCGAATACTACGAACCCACCACTCCGCCCGAGGTGCATTGGCTTGCCACGGAAGCGGGCCTGGCCATCATGGCCGAAAACAAGCCCCTGGAGCGCATCGAAGAGCTGTTCGAAAAGGAAGCCGACTACCTGAAGATCTACAAGCGCGTGCTCACCCTCGCATCGGAGGAAGGCGGCACGACCATGCCGAAGCTCTCCGCCGCCGTGGACAGCGATCCGCTCATCGCCGAACCCACGCGTGTGTTCTTCGTGCAGCACTTCACCGACCTGCTGGAAAACCGAGACGCAATCGAGTGGCAAGGCTCCACATGGGCCGTTACCGAAGTGGGACGCGCGGCGCTCGATAAGCTCGCCGAAGTCGAAGACGACTTCGCAGGCGAAGAGCAGGAGCAATCCTTCGCGGTGGCAGCCGAAACCGACGGCATCAAGTGGTAGCAGGGAGTGACGAACATGACGAACGCAACGATGGAAGAAACCCAGGAAACCCGCGAACAGCTAGCCGAAGCCTGCAGGCAACGCGCAGCGCAGTATGGCTTCATATCGCGCCTATTCCGCAAGGAAATCACGTCTGAACTGCTCGATGAGCTGCATGGGTTGCACTACCGCGTGCACACGGGCAACGACAACATCGACGAGGGCTATCGCCTGATCGCAACGTACCTTTCCGGCATTTGGGACAACACGATCACCGAACTTGCCGCCGACTACATGCGCACCTTCTTCGGACACGGCTACAGCGGCCATGCGGCAGCCTACCCGTTCGAAAGCATTTACACCAACGAGAAGCGCCTGCTCATGCAAGGAGCACGCGATGAGGTGCTCGCCCTGTACCGCGCAGCGGGCCTCGACAAGAAGGACGACTGGAAAGAGGGCGAAGACCACATCGCGCTCGAACTGGAATACATGCAGGTGCTTGCGCTACGCACCGCCAATGCCCTTGAAGTAGGCGACGAGCGCCAGGCCACGACCCTGCTGAAGAGCCAGCTGAACTTCCTGGACGACCATCTGTACGCCTGGGCACCACTGCTGGCAATCGACATGAAGCGTTTCTCGCAGACCGACTTCTACACCGGACTCGCCTTCCTCATGGAGGGCTTCCTGGAGGAAGACGTGGAACTTTTGGAGGACATCCTCGAGGAGTAACGAGGGTTCCATATACAGACGAGCAAGGAGAGAGGCGTATGGAAGAAGAGAAGGAGAAGCAGGCGCATGCCGGCATGTCCCGGCGCGCGTTCGCCATTGGCGGAGGCGGTGCCGCGGTGCTGCTCGCCATGGGCGGATTGAAAGCCGTACCAGCGCAAGCCAAGACGCGACCGCCGGGAGGCCAGGATGAGGACCGCCTGATTTCCGCATGCATCCGCTGCGAGCGTTGCGTTGAGATCTGCCCGCGTAACGCCCTGGCACCCATGCACATCGAAGATGGCATCTTGGGCGTGCGCACGCCGGTAACCAACTTCGACAATGGATACTGCGACTTCTGCCAAGAAGCAAATGGCGGCGACCCCCTATGCGTCAAATGCTGCCCCACGCAGGCGCTCCAGCTGAGCGCGTCCGCTACGGCGGAAAGCACCATCATCGGCAAGGCGGTCATCAACGAGAATTGGTGCCTCGCCTGGTCGAAGGCAAACGGATGCCGCTTCTGCTACGACGCCTGCCCCTACGAGGCCATCGAGCTCACCGACAAGGACAACCGCCCCGTGGTCATCCCCGATCGCTGCAATGGATGTGGCGCGTGCCAGAGCGTATGCGTCAGCCTGCAGGAAGGCTCCATCACCCTGGGCGCAACCGCACGCGCCATCGTCGTCGTACCCGAATCGGAACTATAAGGAGGCCAGAATGAAAACGAACAAGCTACGCATCATCATCCCTCTGGCCATCCTGGCTATCGCGGGCATCGCCTTCGCGGCGCACCAGAGCCTGGGCACCCTTTCCGCCCTGGGCTGGCAGGACATCTCGGTCCTGTGCCCCATTGGCGCGCTGGGAACCCTTCTCGCCAGCAAGACCCTCGTACCGCATGTGCTCATCTCGCTCGTGCTCGCCGTCATTGGCATCGTAGTTCTCGGCCGTGCCTTCTGCGGATGGATTTGCCCCGTTCCCGTATGGCGCAAGCTGCGTTACCTGTTCCATAAGCAAGATCCCAGCCTGAAGGGCAAAGCGAAGATCAACCCCGATTCCCCTCTTACGGAAAAGGAGCAAAAGGCCCTCCATGCGTCCTGCGGCAACATCTGCCACGCACGCAAGCCTTCCGATTCCCGCCACATCGTGCTGGGAGCCGGACTGCTCTCCGCAGCGATCTTCGGATTCCCGGTGTTTTGTCTCATCTGCCCCATCGGCCTTTCCTTCGCGCTGGTATTCACGGTCATCCTGCTGTTCGGCGGAGGTGACGTAACCTGGTCGGTCGTATTCATCCCCGTGCTCCTGCTCGTGGAAGTGGTGTTCTTCCGCAAGTGGTGCAGTCACGTCTGCCCCGTAGGAGCGCTCATGAGCCTGGTCTCCCGCGCGAACCGCACCCTACGGATACGGGTGGATCACGCCAAATGCATCGAGGACACGCGCGGTGTGAAGTGCGGCCGCTGCTCGCAGGTATGCAACGTGGGCATCAACCCGCGCCATCCCGAGCTGGGAGCAGGCATGCACGAATGCACGAAGTGCCACGCCTGCGTGGAAAGCTGCCCGGGCAACGCCATTACCATGCCGTTCCTGCCCAAGGGCAACGGGGAATCCCCTGCAGCAGAACCAGTCGTCATTACTGACAACATCGAGAAGTAGCCCTTCCCCGCCGCGCATCAACCCGCGGCGGGGCTCCTCCCAAGATGGCTCTTGCGGGTAATAAGAGCCATCTTGGGAGGAGGGCGGGTCGTTCGATTCCCCAATTGTCCTCGAGTGGCCCGCTCCTTCCACATTGCGCATCGTGGTTGGTCGTCGACGCATCCCCTAGCGATACGATGGCCCACCATGATGCGACGAGCTTTCGAAAGGACGCGCGCATGACCGCATGCGAGAACACACACCCTCACATCACGCTCTTCCTGGGCGGCCCCGCATGCGGGAAAACGACGGCACTGCTCGAGGAAGCTCATAAAGCCGAATCCATCGATCAACCGCGCGTTCTCTTCATAACTGCATGCGACAGGAACTGCCAAACCATTAAAAGTCATATTGGAACCATAGACAGTCTCATACAAGTGACGAGCATTCAGAATCTTGCCCGAAACATCCTCAACGAACCAGAAGCGCACGAGATAATCGGCCGAAGCGCGCGCATACTCGACTCCGTTGAGGAAGGCATTCTCTTTGAGGACATGCGCTCGCTGGGAATCAAGCAACGACGCCTGCGTGGCCTTTGCAGCTTCATCCAGCGCGGCTGGAGCGACTTGGCAGACGAAGATGAGCGCTGGCTCCAGACGCTTGAAGAAGAGCTCGTAGCGCAGCGCATGCGGGAGAATCTGCAACTCGTTGACGGCATGCTGCGCAGCGAACTCGAAGCATGCGCCCTACGCGTAGTGAGCCAATGCGAGCGCATTCGCAATGCCTACCAAGCTCCCGCGGTACTTGTCGACGACTTCACCCTTATGGGACGCGCCTCACAGCAACTTGTTCGCGCGCTTGCCACGCAGGAACTATACATGGCTGCAAGCGATGCACCCGGCATGCCCGTTGCAGACCCCTACCCCTTCGAACGAGGAGTGAAGGAACTGCTTGAAGCATCCCCCGACACGCAAACGCATGCGCTGCATACGTGCTATCGCCCCACCACGAGCGTGAGCATCATCAACAAACTGCGCACGGAAGCCGGACGCGCACCCCTTACCGCCAACGACGAGCGCAAGGGAACCATCGAGACGCATTACATTGGGGGATTCGCAGAGGAACAGGAAGCGATCCTGCGGACCATCGATGCTGCCCATGCGCAGGGGACGTCCTTGTCACGCATCGCGATCGTAGGCGCGAACGGAGTCTGGCGAGCGACAATCGCACGGGTACTGAGAAGCAACAATATTACCGTCACTACCACTAAACCGACCAGGATGCGTATTCGCGATTATCGCGATGCTGAAGCAAACAAAACCCTGGAATGCAAAACGCTCGAGCAACTATCGCGCGACCCCGAAAACGCCCTTGCATGGCGCACCTGGTGCGCACTGGGTGACTATCTAGCCAACAGCGTGGGCATCGATGCCCTTCGTGCGCCCGCCCTTAGGGCAGGACTTACACTCCCCCAGGCGCTCAACGCTCTTCTTGCAGGCAAACTTGATGGCCTCTGCGCAAACGACCCCATGGTCGAAGGGCTCCTCGCCCGCTATCGAGCAGGACTGGACGAGCTACACGCTCGAGACGCGGAGGCAACATACGACCCCACGAACCCACCTGCAGAGCGCGAAGGCGTCTTGCTCTGCAATCCCCGTGAGCTGCAGGGGCAGACATTCGACCTGGTTATCTTTGGAGGCTTCGTAAACGGCTTCTTCCCTTCGCGCGCCTGGTGCGAAAACGAGGTCATCGGCACCGCACGCACAAGGGAAGCCCAGCTCTACCAAACTCAACTCGCCTCCGTTGCCGCAAGCGCAACGAACCGCCTGGTCTTCACTGGATTCACCACCTGTTCGCTGGAAACGGCAGAGCGCCTTGATCTATGCGTGGAACGCATTCGGCTCACGCGCGGCATACGCATGGCAACCATATCTCCAAGCGCGTTTCTCTCCCTTATCCATTAGGGGATTTCCCCACTCTTTCAGCTTGGCAACAGGACGCCAACGCACGTGGTGCCCGCGCGTAATACCACATATATGTTAGTAGAATTGTTCCATATTTGTGGGGTCGCAGTATGCCCATTCGGGCAAGGGGGTCGAACGCCATGGGAAAGAACGTCTTTGCGAAGCAGGTGGGAATGCGGCTTGTCGTTTTCGCGGCAGGCTTAGCACTGGCAATCACCGCACTCTTTTGTATGGGAACGCAACAAGCGTGGGCCGATGACAGCATCTCGCTGGGAAAGCCCTCGTGGAACGCGAATACCACCGCATACACGCTGCCCGACCTAACGGTCAATACGAGCAACGCCTACACCACGGCGATCGTATCGGTTGATGCAGGCTACATGACTACCGACAACGTAGACCAAAGCATCGTGGCATCCAAGTTCGAAGACCTTTCGAAGACCACGTACACCATGATCTTCAAAGACGGAACCACCATCGCCCAGATCCAGGCAGCGCTGCGTAAATTCGAATTCCATCTGCCCTCAAGCGGTGCAACCACGCAGAAACCCCAAGTAAAGCTTTCCACGCGTGACACCATCTTGCCTAACGGCGCGACGATTACCGCTGGCACAGGCGACCTTGCCGGTCACTATTATATGTATGTAGGCGGAAGCCTCAGTTGGACCGATGCATACAAGACCGCGAAGACGTGGCAGTACATGGGCATGAAGGGCTACCTGGTTACCATCACCAGTTCGGCCGAAGATAGGATTCTGGACAACATCACCAGCGCTGCCGCATGGTCGGGCGGCACTCGTGCGCTCTTCAATGACAGCAAGGCAAACGACCAGGATTCGCTTGACGCATACGGTTTCAGCTATCCCAGCGACTACTCCAACAACGCCTACTACTGGGCATGCGGCCCCGAAGCTGGCAAGAATTACACCACGATCGGCTACTCCAATTGGAATAGCGGCGAGCCGAATAACTCCAATGGCGAAGGCTGCATGCAGGTGCATGCGAGCGGACGCTGGAATGACCTCTCGAACGGATCGTCAAGCGTCGCCGGGTACTTCGTGGAATTCGGCGGCTACGGAAACGAGGACCCCGGATACGGAACGAGCACGTTTTCGGAAATCACCTCCGACACGAGCGTGGTAGTCGTAACGCCCGTCGCCATCACGAGCCTTACCCCGAGCGAAGATCGCCCCTACTTCGGCGAGGGCGCCAGCGAGGTTACGGCTACCGTTGCCCCCAGCAATGCCACCTTCGTAACCTACCAGTGGTATCGCAGCAGCACGGCAGGCGCCACTTCGGGCGGCACGGCCATCGAAGGCGCCACCGAGGCAGCATACCAGCCCACCGAAGATGACGAAGGATACTACCTATATTGCGTGGCATCGGGCGAGCTTGAATCTTCGGGCGTCGCGGCAATCTCCGGAAAGGTTCTTCCGGTCACCGCAACGGTGGCCTACGCATGGAACGGAATCGATGCGGCAACCGTGAGCAATGGCGCCGCGGCTGCAGGCAGCACGTGGGCCGTACCCTCGAAACAGGGCGCAACCTTCACCGGATGGTATCTGGAAGACAGCCATGAGACATTGTTCGCCAACGCCAGCGGCAACTACGCGCTCTCGGGTGCTGTAAGCGGCATCGTTGCAACCGACGGGACCTGGGAAGTGCCCTCTGCTGGCATCACCATCTACCCGGCATGGGCGCCCATCGGCGGAGCCGAGGCCGTAGCCCAGATGTTCGTAACCGAACCCACGAGCGGTTCGGGCGATGACGAAAGCTTCGACAGCGACCAGATCGCCGTCACATGGGATGGCGAAGAGGGCACCTGGAAGGTGACCCTGAAGGAAGACATCGAGAACGCCTCCATCGAGCTCTCCGAGCTTTCCGACGGCTCGGGCATCGACATTGCGCTCGATCTAGATGGACATGCCATCTACGGCGCCTCTTCCACCACGAGCGCCGGCACGCCGGGGCTTACCCTGAATGATGGCGTTTCCCTTTCGATTGAAGAGGGCCTCGTGCAAGGCGGCGACGGCACCACGGGCGCGAACGGCATCTCCCTTGCGGGAACGGACACGTCCGTATCCGTGGGAACGAACGCGACGATTCGCGGCGGCAAGTCCATTTCCGCCGGAGGCGATTCGGGTGCGGGCATTAGCACCACGGGCGGCGGATCGGGCACGGTCGACGTCATGGACGGCACCATCGAAGGCGGCAGCTCCACTGCTCCCGGCACCAATGGCGGCGACGGCATTTCCGGTGACGTAGCCGTGAACGTTACGGGCGGCAATATCGCCGGTGGCGATGGTGTCGCGGGAGAGAACGGCGCTAGCGGCGGCAATGGTGGCAATGGCATTGCCACCACCTCCACCGACAACCCTGCCGTGCAGGTTACGGGTGGTAGCATCGCCGGCGGCGATGGCGCTGCAGGCGGTAACGCCACGGGCAACGATAACGGTGGCAACGGAGGCAATGGCGGAAGCGGCATCTCCGCACCGGGCGGCATCGACGTGCAGGGCGGCGAAGTCTCGGGCGGCTCTGGCGGCAACGGCGGCGGAGCCGAGAACGGCGCTGGCGGCGCTGGTGGCGCTGGTGGCTCGTCCATCACGGGCGCCGGCGGCGAAGGCGGCGATGGCGGCAGCTCCGCAACCGGCAATGGCGGCAATGGCGGCAATGGCGGCGCTTCCGAGTCTGGCAACGGCGGTGCGGGCGGCGATGGCGGCGCTTCCACTGACGGCGCAGGCGGCAACGGCGGCACGGGCGGCACGTCCGCCACTGGCAACGGCGGCACGGGCGGCGCTGGTGGCAACTCCACCAATGGCGCTGCAGGCGCTGGTGGCGCAGGCGGCACCTCCACCAGTGGCACGGGCGGCGCAGGCGGTGCGGGCGGCAGTTCCGTCAACGGCACGGCAGGCGCCGGCGGCGAGGGCAGCCCCGCAGGCGACTCGGGCGCGATCGACTACTCCCCCGCCGAGGAATTCGTTACCGCATACCTCACGAGCAGCGGCACCATCTTCGCAGACGTCGATGGTACCAACTACGGCCAGATCATAGCTGCGTCTGACGCCTGGGATGCACTTTCCGACGTACAGAAGGAGCACGTGAACCAGATGCTCGCGGACAACGGCAACACAGCAGATGCCAATACGTATCCCGAGCTGCTGGCAACGGCCACGGCAGGAACCAACTTCGTAAGCCTGTATCTCACCGATAACGAAGAGGTCTACTCCACCGCGACGGCGGCGAACCACACGAAGATCGCTATGGGCGCTACGCCCTGGGAAGCGCTTTCCGAAGCCTCGAAGGCAGTCGTGAACGCACAGCTCGCCACAAACGGCAACACTGCCGACAATGACACCTATCCCGAGCTGCTCGCGCAAGCAACGGCACTGCAAGATGAGGCCGACAATTTCATCGGAACCTACCTGACGGGCGCGAACGGCATCTACAAGACGCCAACCGCCGCAAACAACGCGCAGGTTCTCTCGGGAGCCGTTGCCTGGAACGCGCTTTCCGATGATGTAAAGGCCATCATCAACGAAACCCTTGCCGACAATGGCAATGCTGAGGCATATGACACCTATCCCGAGCTGCTCGCGGCAGCGCAAGAGCAAGCCGCTAACGCAGATGCATTCATTGCCGCCTACGTGTCTAACGAGGGTGCAATTATCGAGGCGCCAAGCGCGGACACTGCCGCTCAGGTCATTGCGGGAAATGATGCTTGGAACGAACTCACCACCGAAGAGCAGCTGCTGGTTGATGCAGCGCTCGCGGACAACGGCAATGTTCAACCCTTCGACACCTACGAGGGTCTCTACACCCATTCCCGCGCCATCCAGTTCGCGCAGGACTTCCTGAGCGACGATGAGGGCACGCTCTACGATGGCGCCAACGCGGCCAATGCGCTGCAAATCGCAAGTGGCGAAGAGACCTGGAACACCTTCTCGCAACGCGAAAAGGACCTGGTAAACAACATGCTGCGGGAGAACGGGAACGCCGACGACGCCGATACGTACGAAGAGCTACTCGAGGCGGCTAGCACCATGTCCAGCTCGGCACAGGGTTTCATCGATCGCTTCCTCACCGACGTTGAAGGCGTAATCCATTCCGCGGTGAACGCGAACAACTACGAGCAGATTATCGCAGGCGAAGAGGAATGGCCCGCACTTAGCGAACAGCCCCAGGAAATCGTGAATGGAGCGCTTGCCAACAATGGCAACGCAGCAGCCAACGACACCTACCCCGAACTGCTGGCGCAGGCCAAGCAGCTGAGCGAAGCGGTGAAGGGATTCCTGGCGGAATTTGCCAGCGACGCAGCTGGCAACCTGTTCAATAAGGCAACCGAAGACAATTACGAGCAGATCCTCTCGGGACAAAACGTATGGGACACGCTCACCGATGACGAGCGCGCCGCCATCAACGCGCGCATCGCCCAGAATGCCGAAGAGCATGGTGGCGCCACCTCGTTCACCGAGCTGCTGGCGCAGGCCAACGACGTGAAGGACTCGCTTTCCGGCATCGAGGTCTACCGCCTGTACAACCCGGGCTCGGGCGATCACCTGTACACCACGAGCGCAGAGGAGCGCCAGATCGTCATCAGGGCCGGATGGCGAGACGAGGGCGTGGCATTCGTGGCCCCCTCGCAGAAGGGCGACCCCGTATACCGCGTGTACAACCCCGTGGTGGGCGGGCACCACTACACCACGAGCGCAGCCGAGCGCGACGCGCTCGTGAGGGGCGGCTGGAACGACGAGGGCGTGGCCTTCCTCTCCGCCGACCCGGCCAAGGGCTCGCCGGTGCGCCGCCTGTACAATCCGAACCCGGGCACGGTGTGCCACCTGTTCACGACCAGCCTGACCGAGGCGAGCAACGTGGAGGCCTCGGGCTGGAGGGCCGAGGGCATCGCGTTCTACGCCCTGTCCTAGATTGGAGCCCTCCGGGGGCGGCGCGCCCGCTCCCCTCCGGGGCACCCGCTCCGCTGCTCGCACGGCGGGGCCGCAGAACGAATAAGGGAACGCTCGGTCAATCCGGGCGTTCCCCTTTTGCGTCCGAGGGAGCCGTGCTCGTGCGCTCGCTGGTTCATGCTTTCACTTGCGCTGCTTGGGGTTTTCTCAATGATTAGTCGGAAGCTTCGCTTCCTCCCCCATTGAGCAAACCCCAAGTTCAGCGCTTCTTTTTGCTTTCACAGTGCCCCCGAGGGAAGCGGGCGCGCCGCCCTCGCGAGTCTACGCGGGGAGCCCGTTGAACGCGCTGCCAGACTCGGAGGTGGACCTTCTTGCGGGCAGCATCGCGTTGCTCGCCGCCCCAGGCTAATCGCAGATGGCGCTCCACGCCCACCCCACGTCTTCGCAGGCTGCGAACCGGGCGACCCGATCGCGCATCGGAGAGGGAGGGCACGCAGGACCTCTGTAAACCGTTATTTAGGTTGGTGCAGTATTCCATATGGAAACGATTCCCAATCGGAACAACGGTTTATTAGAGGAAGAAGCTTCCCGCTCTTACGGCTGGCAGGGCGAAGGGTTTCCATCCGCCATCTTATTGAGCGGGAGAAAGCCGGCCCGGGGTTTCCTATCGGGGGCACTGTGAAAGCATTCTAAGAAAGCGCTCCGTTCGAGATGACGCGGAGGGCGGGAGGCGAAGCCTCACGCAAATCCGCGCCTTCTCGAACAGCGCAAGTAAAGGCATGAGCCAGCGCAGCGCACGAGCGTAGGTTTAGGCCCGTGCGGGGCCTAAACCACGCGAGCAGCGGAGCGGTGCCCCAGATAGGAAACCCCAGGACGGCAGGACGATTCATGGACAAAAAGAAGAAGGCGAAGGAAAAATCCTTCGCCCTCTTGCAGGTATATATAAGTGTGAAGCTTATTCAGCAGCTTCTTCAGCGACAGCCTCTTCAGCAGGAGCAGCAGCGGCAGCAGCTTCGGCTTCCTTGGCAGCCTTGGCCTCGGCTTCAGCAGCCTTCTTGGCGAACTCAGCAGCACGCTCGGCCTTCTTGGCGGCCTTTGCCTCGCGCTCGGCCTTCTTGGCGGCCTCAGCAGCGGCGACTTCTTCGGCACGCTTGGCCTTCTTGGCAGCTTCGCGAGCAGCAACGGTTTCGCGAGCGGAACCGAACTTGTCGGTGAAGCGCTGGACGCGACCACCGGTGTCGATCAGCTTCTGCTGACCGGTGAAGAACGGATGGCAAGCGTTGCAGATGTCGATCTTCAGCTCGGGCTTGGTGGAGCGGGTCTGGAACGTGTTACCGCAGGTGCAGGTGACCGTGCAGTCCACGTACTCGGGATGGATACCCTTTTTCATGTTTCTCTCCTTCATGCGCCTTGGTTTCCATACAAGGCTTATGACAACCTGGACACTATAGCACGATATGAGCGTTCGAACGTGAAAAACGCGGCTCCTTCACATGTAGCTTCGCACTGTGCCCACATGCGGAAACTCAACGGGAACATTTCAGCTGATGCGAGCGTGTTGCCCCACTACCTATACGACAGTAAGCTAGTAGCATATGTCTGGGGTCGTTAAGGTTGCCCAGGTAACTGGGCGAGGGGGTATTCGCCATGGAAAGGTACACCTACCGCAAGAGTCCATCCATTCGCATAACGCTTGTATTCGCTGCGCTAGCGTTCCTTTTCGCTTGCATGCTCACGGGAGCAAACCAAGCCTGGGGCGCCAACGAGAGCATCTCGCTGGGCAAGCCGTCGTGGAACGACACAAACAACGCCTACACACTCCCCGAGCTCACCGTTACGGCCGAAAACGCCTACACCACGGCAATCGTCTCGGTTGACGCCGGCTACATGACCACCAACAACGTGGACCAGAGCATCGTGCAAGCCACATTCGAAGACCTCACACGGACTACCTACACCATGGTATTCAAGGAAGGAACGACCATCGCGCAAATCCAGGAGGCGTTGCGCGCATTCGAGTTCCACCTGCCAACGAGCGGCGCGGTATCGCAAAAACCGCAGGTGAAGCTCTCGACTCGCGAGACCATCCTCCCCAACGGAGCAACCGTCACGGCAGGTACGGGCACACTCGCAGGCCACTACTACATGTACGTTCCCGGCAATACGTCCTGGGATAACGCTTACAACACGGCCAAGACGTATAAATACATGGGCATGAAGGGCTATCTGGTAACCATTACTAGCTCAGCAGAAGACACCGTACTCGACAACATCACGAATGCAGCTGCTTGGTCGGGGGGCACGCGAGCCCTCATCAGCGGCGTGACGCGCATCGCCGACCCCGACACCGTTGACCGCAGCACTTTCGCACTGCCTTCAGACATCAGCAACAACGCATACTATTGGACATGCGGACCAGAAGCTGGAACGTACTATACGCAAATCGGATACTATAGCTGGAACTCGGGCGAGCCGAACAACGCAGGCGACGAAGCGTATATGGAAGTTCATCACAATGGTGCGCGTTGGAACGATCGACCCATCGACTCCCCCGCTCCCAGTGGCTACTTTGTCGAATTCGGCGGATACGGCGAAGAGGACCCGGGCTATAGTGGCGGAACGTATTCGGAAATCGTTTCCGACGAGGGCATCGTGGTCGTAACGCCCGTCGCCATCACAGGTCTTACCGCCAGCGCGGGGCATCCCCTCTTCGGTGAAGGGGCCGAAGCAGCAACCATGACGATCGCCCCCAGCAACGCAACGTTCGTAACCTATCAATGGTATCGCAGCGACACGGCAGGCGCTACCTCGGGCGGTACGGCCATCGAGGGCGCAACCGAATCGAGCTACGCACCCACTTCGGACGACGAGGGCTACTACCTGTACTGCATCGCATCGGGCGAACTCGATTCGTCGGCGGCGGCCACTCTCACGGGCAAAGTACTCCCCATCACCGGAACCATCACGTACGCATGGAAGAACCTAGCCAACGCAACCGTCAATAATGCGACGGCCGCAGCGGGAAGCACATGGGAAATGCCCACCAACCCCGGCGCCACATTCGCGGGATGGTACTTGGAAGACGAATTCGCAACCCTCTTCGCTGACGCAAGCGGCAACTATGCGCTTGCCTCCGCCACCGAGGGCGTGGTCACAACCGACGGCACGTGGGAAATACCCTCTACGGGCATCACCCTCTACCCGAAGTGGGACCGCATCGGCAATGCGGAAAGCATCGCGCGCATGTTTGTCGCCGAACCCCAAAACGGTTCGGGTGATGGCTCGGCATGGGAGTCCGACGAGATCTCCGTCGCCTGGAATGACGCGGAGGGTCGCTGGGATGTCACGCTGAAGCAGGATATCGAAGATAGCACCATCGTGCTTTCCGAATTGCAAGAAGGCGCAGGCGTCTCGATTGGGTTGGACATGAACGATAAGTCCATCTACGGAGCATCGTCCGAAAACGCAGCGGGCACGCCCGGCATCACCCTGGGCAATCGCGTCTCACTCGCGGTGATCGGCGGACGCATCCAGGGCGGAGACGGCACCACAGGCGCTGACGGCATATCCATTGCAGGCGCAGAGGCATCGGTCAACGTGGGCATCGGCGCAACCATCGTCGGTGGCGCATCCATTACGCCCGGCGGCGACTCTGGCAGCGGCATCGGAACCGCAGGCAGCGGCTCTGGAACCGCAAGCGTTGCCGGCGGCGAAGTCATGGGCGGCGCACCCACAGCCCCCAGCGCCAATGGCGGCGATGGCATCTCCGGCAACGTAAACGTCACCATGACCAGCGGCTGGATAACTGGCGGCGACGGCGCTACGGGCCAGAATGGGACCAATGGCGGTGATGGCGGCAACGGCATCAACACGACTGCAGGCACTTCGATCTCGGGCGGCGAAGTCATAGGCGGAGACGGCGGAGACGGCGGAGACGCCACCGGCGACGACAATGGCGGCAATGGCGGCAATGGCGGCACGGGCATCATCTCCCCCACGGGACTTGACGTATCCGGCGGCGAAATCTCGGGCGGCTCCGGCGGCAACGGCGGCTCTGCCGAAAACGGAGATGGCGGCGCTGGTGGCCTGGGCGGCTCGTCCACCAATGGAACGGGCGGCGAAGGCGGCGCGGGCGGCAGCTCGGTAACCGGTAACGGTGGCAATGGTGGTAACGGCGGTGCATCCAGCACCGGCAATGGCGGAGAAGGCGGCGATGGCGGCAGCTCCACCGACGGCGACGGAGGCAACGGCGGCGCTGGTGGCACCTCTAGCACGGGCAATGGCGGCACCGGAGGCGCGGGCGGCAACTCCACCAATGGCTCCGCGGGCACGGGCGGCAACGGCGGTACCTCCATTTCCGGAGAAACCGGCGCGGGCGGCGCGGGCGGCAGCTCCGTGAACGGATCCGCAGGCGCAGGCGGCGAAGGCAGCCCAGTGGGAGATTCCGGTTCCATTGACTACACCCCCGCCGAGGAGTTCGTGAACACCTACCTGAAGGCATCCGCCACGTCGACCATCTACGCCAACGCCGACGGCGATAACTACGCGCAGATAATGAGCGGATCGGATGCGTGGAACGCACTGTCCGAGGTGCAGCAGGCGCGAGTGAACCAGATGCTGACGGAAGCCGGCAATGCCGCAGATGCCGATACCTACCCCGAAATCTTGGCAACGGCCACGGCAGGCGACGCATTCGTGAGCCTGTACTTGACCGACGACGAAGTCATCTACAGCGAACCCACCGCTCACAATCACACGAAGATCACCATGGGCGCAGAGCCCTGGCAGACGCTCTCGGCCGCTTCGCAATCGGTCGTCAACGGCATTCTCGCCGACAATGGCAACGCGGAAGCATACGACACCTACCCTGAAATGCTCGCTGCGGCCCAAGGCATGGAAAACGACGCCCAGACGTTCCTCGATACATACCTGACTGGAACGAACGGCATCTACAAGTCACCTACCGCAGCAAACAATGCGCAGCTGTTGGCGGGCAAAGACGACTGGACGGCCCTTTCCGGCGAAGCCAAGGAACTCGTGAACCAGGCCTTGGCCGAAAACGGCAACGCCGAAGCCTATGACACCTATCCCGAAATGCTCGATGCGGCTTCAACGCAAGCCGAACACGCAAACGCGTTTATAGATGCCTACCTCGTCTCGGATGGAAACATGGTAACCGAGCCCAGCAAGACGACGGCAGCGCAGGTTGCCTCGGGCGGCGACACCTGGAGCCAGCTGACCACCGTCGAACAGGAATTGGTGAACGCAGCCCTGGCTGCAAACGGAAACGCAGCGCCCCACAACACGTACGAGGGCCTTTACACGCCCTCGCGCGCACTGGCCTTCGTGCTGAGCTTCCTCACCGAAGCCGATGGCTCAACTACGATCAGAGCTTCGGAGGAAAACGCCGTGCGCATCGCCTCGGGCGAAGCGGAATGGACGCATATGTCCATCAACGAGCAGACGCTCGTAAACCGCATCCTGTCTGAAAACGGAAACGCCCCCGAAAGCGACACCTATCCCGAACTGCTGACGCAGGCCAATGAGATCCTAGACGCGCTTTCCGGCATCGAGGTCTACCGCCTGTACAACCCGGGCTCGGGCGACCACCTGTACACCACGAGCGCAGAGGAGCGCCAGATCGTCATCAGGGCCGGATGGCGCGACGAGGGCGTGGCATTCGTGGCCCCCTCGCAGAAGGGCGACCCCGTCTACCGCGTGTACAACCCCGTAGTGGGCGGGCACCACTACACCACGAGCGCAGCCGAACGTGACGCGCTCGTGAGGGGCGGCTGGAACGACGAGGGCGTGGCCTTCCTGTCCGCCGACCCGGCCAAGGGCTCGCCGGTGCGCCGCCTGTACAATCCGAACCCGGGCACGGTGTGCCACCTGTTCACGACCAGCCTGACCGAGGCGAGCAACGTGGAGGCCTCGGGCTGGAGGGCCGAGGGCATCGCGTTCTACGCGCTCTCCTAGCCTGTGGATCCCCGGGGGCGGCGCGCCCGCCCCCCTCCGGGGCACCCGCTCCGCTGCTCGCACGGCGGGGCCGCAGAACGAACAAGGGAACGCTCGGTCAATCCGGGCGTTCCCCTTTTGCGTCCGAGGGAGCCGTGCTCGTGCGCTCGCTGGTTCATGCTTTCACTTGCGCTGCTTGGGGTTTGCTCAATGATTAGCCGGAAGCTTCGCTTCCTCCCCCATTGAGCAAACCCCAAGTTCAGCGCTTCTTTTTGCTTTCACAGTGCCCCTACGGGGAGCGGGTGCGCCGCCCTCGCGAGTCTATGCGGGGATCGGTAGAAGGCGCTGCCAGACTCGGAGGTAAACCTGGTTGGGGCGGCATCGCTTTGCTCGCCGCCCAACTGGCTGACACCCCTCTCCCACCGTAGAGCGAACAAGCCTCCGCCCCCTTACTCACGTCACCGACTTGCATTTTCACCCGCAGGGCTCATGCCGCCAGATTTCCATGCTGGCAAGGGGAGGCCCTCGGCGGCACTGTGAAAGCATTCTCTATACGCGCTACGTTTGGGATGCGGCGTAGAGGGCGGGAAGCGCAGCTTCACGCATATCTACGCCGCATCCCAAACAGCGCAAGTAAAAGCATGAGCCAGCGCAGCGCACGAGCGTAGGCTTAGGCCCGTGCGGGGCCTAAGCCACGCGAGCAGCGGAGCGGTGCCGCAGAGGGCCTCCCCTTGCCAGCCCAAGCGCCTCTCGGCATTAGCCCTGATAAAACCTCCCCACCCGCAAAACCACCCGCCCATTTTCCGCATTCCACCCGCCAACGTGTCTGCATGCCCCACGCGCAACCGCATAGGGTTGAGGCCACAGAAGGGACACCGCGCACAGCGGGTCAGTGGGAAGGAACAACATGGACAACATTACCTCGCGTCATATTTCGCGACGCTCGTTCGCGGGCCTCATGGGCATGAGCGTTATCTCCGCCGCGGCATTCGCAACGCTTTCGGGCTTCCGCGATGCCGAAAAGATTGCCGCTACGCACGACTACGATGTCGTAATCATCGGCAGCGGTGGTGCTGGCACGTCGGCCGCAGCCTTCTCCGCACAGGCGGGCGCCAAGACCATCTGCCTGGAGAAGCTTGCATGGCAGGGCGGCTCGAGCTCGCTGGCGCTGGGTACGTTCTACGGTTCCGGCACGGTACAACAGAAGGAACTGGGCATCGAGGACACCCCCGAAGACCTGTACAACTACTTCATGAAGAGCGGCGGCCAGTACGTGAGCGCCGAAATGAATCGCTTCATGGCCGACCACGCCGGCGAGACCATCGACTGGCTGCGCGAGGACCTGAAGGTCCCGTTCAAGGACACCATCAAGGGCAACGGCACCGACAAAGTGCAGCGTGGCCACATGTGCGCCAACGCCGCTATCGACGCGCTGACCGCCGTCCGCGCACTTGCCGACGGCAATGGCGCCGAATTCCGCTTCAACTGCGCCGCCGAAGCACTCATCAAGGATGAATCCGGCCGCATCGTAGGCGTGAAGACGCGCACCGACAAGGGCGTCGAAGTCTACAACGCCAAGACCGTCATCGTGGCCAGCGGCGGCTTCGCGCGCAACGAGCAGATGATCGAACAGTACTGCCCCGACTTCGAGGGCGTCTACACCGAGGTGGGCGTTGGCCTTACCGGCGACGGCGTCCGCATGGGCCTGGACGCTGGCGCCGCCTACTATGGCAACGGCGGCGTGAACGGCATCCTGGCATGCCAGGTCGACCCGGGCCAGTCCTCCCTCATCAACAAGAACACGCTGTGGGTAAACTCCCAGGGCGAGCGCTTCGCAAACGAAGCCGGTGAATCGCACTTCATCTTCTACACGGTCGCCAAGTATCCCGACCAGCACTTCTACGCCATCTACGACCAGGACATGGTCGACGCGCTGAAGGACGCCCAGAAGGGCAGCTTCCAACATGGCCTGGAAATGGGCATCTTCGCCCAGGGCGACACCGTTGAGGAAGCGGCTGCGAAGCTCGGCATCGACGCTTCGGCCACGCAGCAGGCATGGGACGCCTACAACGCTATGGCGGAAGCCGGCGAAGACACCCTTTTCCACAAGAAGGCCGAAATGCTCATCCCGCACACCAAAGCCCCCTACTACGTGCTCACCATGGGCGTTTGCACGCACGGAACGTTTGGCGGCCTGCAGACCAACACCGACTTCCAGGTGCTCGACAACGACGGCAATGTCATCCCCGGCCTGTACTCCGCTGGCGAGGTATGCTGCGGCACCTTCATCTACCAGAATTACCAGGCTGGTGGCTGCGGTCTGAACTTCAGCTACACCTCGGGTCGCTTCGCGGGCGCCAACGCCGCAAACGAGGCACTCGCCTAAAAACGGCATCACGCCGCATCCCCTCTGCGGATTATGCAAAACGGCCACGTCCCCCTGCAGCGGAACGTGGCCGTATTACATTTTGATTCTTCGTGCCGCCAGCAGACATTGCCCGTCTCAAATCCAGCAACGTTCTACCGCTTCCCCGCTAAAGATCGCGACAGCAGTGCGCCATACCCCCGTTGGAGAGAACCTAGAAACTACGAACGGTAATACTTCTCGCGCAGCTGCTCCTTGTTGTGCACGTCCATCTTGCTGTAGGCGTTCTTCACGTACCCACGCACGGTGTTTTCGGAGATGAAGAGCTCGCGCCCCACCTGGGCCTTGCTCTTGCCCTGCATGAGGTAATCGATTACCTCGGCCTCGCGTTTGGTAAGACCATATACCTGCACCAAATCGACGCGCTGTGGACCATCGGATGCCAAAACCGCAGAGGGCACGTCGGAAGCAAGAACGCGCTTGCCAGCATCGAAGCGCAAACCCTCGAACATCTCGCGCTTCACGGGAATGCGATCGGTGAACATAACGGCAATGCTCATGGTGAGCGCCAGAATCATGAGCACGTCAATGAACGTGACGAAGTCGTCATGCGGCGGAACCAGCATAACGAAGATGCGGCCCGCTTCACGCGCGAGCAGGAACACCGACCAAACAACGCCCAAGAACACGTACGGAATGACGCTAGCATGGCGCGCAATGTCGTAGCAGGTGAACCACAGCACGGAAAGCATGACAGTATTCACGATGGCAATGCTCGTGGAGCCAAGCGAAAGCCCATACCAGTTCAGCGACGTGAGCAAGATGATGCCCACCGCCACCAGCGCAAGCATGAAGCACCACAAGGTGCTATAGCGCATGAAGCGATTGCGCACGAGCACGATGTAGAGCCCCGCAAACGAAATGCCAATCACACCTACCTGGTGCAGCGTTTGGAACACAGGCGCAAGCTCGAATGACGAACCATGCGGAAAGCCACGGGCAATGCCCATGGCAAACTCGATAAAGGCCAAGCCCAGTAGCAGGCGCACCCACGTAGTGGCGGGCTCGCTATCGTAACGCGTATCTTGCGGTGCAGGATCGAGCCGCCCCTCCTCCAAACGCCCCTGCGTAAGACGAAGTGACCACGCGAGCATGGCAAACGAAACCGTGGGCATGACAACGCTCACCATAGCGCCCACCCGCTCGGGCAGATACCCCAGTACCATGCCGCCAAGAGAGCCCAACGCAAGTGACACCAGCGCATAGAAGAACGATTCATCAGGCGAAAGCCGCAGATAGAACTCCATCCACTGGCCACCACCCCATACAAGGCCGCAGCCAGCCAGAATGCAGGCGAGCGCATCAAACGTTCCTGGATGCAGCTGGGCGTCTACCAGGAATAGCACGCTGCCAAGCGTCATCGCGGAAACGGAGAACCACGAAAGAATGCGACGCGCATTGCGCGGAAAGCCGCACTTCAGGATGAATGCAATGACGATGGCCGTAAGAATGACGCGCGATGCGTTGATGACGACGCTCGTAAGACCGGCATCGGTGAAGGCGTAGCGATCGTAAATGGTGCATTGAATCCAAATGCGAACGGCGGCAAGCCCCAAAAAGGCCCAGGAGAAATCGCGCAGAATGGCGCGTATGCGGGGAGCGGAACCAAGGAAAGACCCCGCCTTGCCCGCCGAAGACGTGCCAGAATCAGCCGAAGAGGCGGAAGCGCGTACGTCTTCCGCCTCGTTGGCTGCAAAACTCATGTTCCCGCTCTCCCCCACAGCAGAAAACTACTTCTTGATTTGCGAGGGATGCGGTGCGAAGAAGTCGGTACGGGGAGGCAGCTCGCGCACCAAATGGCGCTTCTCTTCCAGTTCCGCCGTGCCGCACAGCTCTTCCATGCTGTCGAAATCGTAATTCCAGCTGAAGAACTCATCGAACTCGAAGTTCAGATAGTCGCAGATCTTTTCCGTGCCACGCGGGACCACGGGATGCATGAGCAGCGTGGCAATGCGCAGCAAGTAGAAGCAGTCGATGAGCAGCTGACGACGCGCTTCGTCGTCGGCGTTTGCCTCCACCACACGGATGCCATCGCTCCAATACTTGTTCGCATAGCGAATGAAATCGTCCATCTGCGAGAGGATGGAATGCAGTTCCACCTTCTTCATGGTTGCGTCGTAGAGCGAAAGCGCTTCGAGCGCACGATCGCGCACCTCGGGCGTAACCGCACCCAGGGGCATGTAGCAATCGAAGTGGTTCTTCGCCTCGTAGAGGCAGCTACGTGCCAAGCGGTTGAACACACGCGTGAGCAGCGCGCCTTCCTTCAGCACGGGGTCGGACACGCGCGGATCGGTGCGCTTGTCGGCATCGGGCTCGAACGCCTTGGGCTTGAAGCCCACGGAACGCTGGTCGAGACCCAGGGCAAGCCAATGCGCGCGAAGCTGCTCCACCGTGTAATGTTCCAGCAGCTGGTCGGCCGTGGGAGGCTTCACCTTACTGGAAGAGGAGGCCTTCTTGTCGCCCAGCAGCATGTGGTAGTTGGCGATGAGCTGCGTCTGACGCAGGTCGTCGTCTTCGGGATTCAGCAGGCGCTTGTTCTCCTTCTGCAGGGCCGCGAACAGCGCAGGCTGCGCAACGCCATAGAAGTAGATGTTGTCCTGGCCAATGAACTGGTACACCTTGGCATCGTCGTCGCACCAGAAGCTGCGCCATTCGTCGCGCGGCAGGCCCATCTTGTCGTTCGCCGCAATGGTGAACGAAATGGAAGCCCACAGGCTTTCGGGCCAGCACCAAACGGTAAGACCGTCGGTACCTTCCAGTTCGGGGGCCTTTACGCCCCACTCGATGTTGCCAGTAATGCGGAACGGCACGAGCGCCTTGCCCGTGCGGAAGCGGATGGACGCCCCAGCCAGCACGTCGCGTGCGGCATCGCGTGCTTCGATATCGGCAAATTCCAGCTCGAAGCTCTGCTTGCCATCCTGGGCCGGGCGATATGTATGCGCGGGCAACTGCGGCTGCACTTCCAGGTACGCCTCGTAGGCCTCGTTCTTGACGAAGATGATGGGCGGAACCAGAAACTCGCGCACGGTTTCAGTGACAACCGAACGAACGTCGGGGTCGAGCTCTTCCTGATGCACCAGCTCGCGCAGGTAATCGGCAAAGCCAGGCAGATCGAAATACCAGTTGACCACGGGGCGCATCTCGGGCACGGCACCCGTGATGGACGAACGCGGCGCGATGAGGTCGACCGGAGAATACTGATGGCCCAGATCGCACTCGTCGGCATAGGCGTTTTCGCTCTTGCAACCCTGCACGGGGCAGCGGCCATGCACCTGACGGCCGTTCAGGAACGTACCGGCTTCGGCATCATAGAACTGCAGCGTCTCCTGCTTGCGCAGGTAGCCGTTCTGATACAGGCGGTTGATGACGTCATTCGACATTTCCTGGTGTACTTCGCCCGCATGGTCGAGCCCACTGCCCTCGAAGATGTCGAGGCTGATGTCATAGGTGTCGAGCGTGGCCTTCTGGGCGTCGTGATTGCGACGCACGTAGTCGGCGATGGAGCCTTCGAACTCCCCCGCTTCCACGAGCTTGCGATAGCCCTCGTTGATGGGCGAACCGAAGCAGTCGGTGCCCGAGACAAAGCGCACGTTCTCGGCGCCAATGCGATCGCGCAGGAAACGGGCAAAGCAGTCGGCGGGAACGAACACGCCTCCCACATGCCCGAAGTGCAGCGGCTTGTTGCCATAGGGCATGCCCGCGGTAACGACCGCGCGCCGGGGCCACTCCACGCTACTGGGCGATTCCGTCATTCTCGTTCAGCTCCTTCAACGCCGCGGCAAGATCCGCAGCGGTAATTGACGTATTACTGCTTGACGATGATAGCAGGTCAAGCAGGCCGTAAAGGCTATCCTGTGAAATCTGCAGGTTCTTAGTGGAATACGAGTCATCCCTAATGCCCGCGAGCATGGCAGCGTAGGCAATGGCGTCTTCGCGCGTGCCCACTTCGTCAGCCAGGCCATTCTCAATTGCCTGCGTACCCGTGAAGGGCAAACCCGTGGCCAACGCGCGAACCTCGACTTCGGTCATATTACGACCATCGACCACGTTCTGCACAAACACGTCGTTGATCTGGTTAACCATGTCCTGATAGTACGCGATCTCCTCTTCGGTGAGGGGGCGCGTGCCGTACGAGGAATCCTTGCTGTCGGCGCTGGCGATGTTCGTTACGTCCACGCCCAGCAGCTCAAGCAGCTGCGAGTAGTCGATGGACTGCATGATGGTTCCGATGCTGCCAATCTCCGTGGTTTGAGCCACGTAGATGTAGTCAGCCTGCGAGGAGATCTCGTAGGCAGCCGAACAGTTTATCGACGCACTGGATACCACCACGGGCTTGCTGAATTCGCGCACATACGTAGCCATTTCCTCGCCCGCCGTAGCCGTGCCGCCACCCGAATTCACGCGCAGGACGACCGCGACGATGTTCGGATCGGATTCAGCCTGGTCGAGTAGGTACTTCAGCCCTTCGGGGCTGCACGACGTGCCATCGTACTCAATGGTGCCCGCCAAGTCGATAACGGCAACCGTGTTCGGCTGAGACGTTTCGACGGCACTGCCGCCCATCAGGGCATTCGTGCACGATGCAATGGAAAAGACGATGACGGCCACCAGAGCCAGAATAATGACGGGGACCACCCACCTGCGCTTACGCGGCGGTTCGGCATACGCCACCTGAGGCGGCTCGGGCGCACCCGAAGACGCAGGCGTTGGGGGTATGGGCGAAGCAGATGCCGACGAGGGCGCGACCGGCTTCGCGTAGAATTGATCGGCCACAATGCACTCCTCACACGAATCCCCGCGCCCACAGGACGCGGGGATGTCGGTTTACTACAGTTCGAACTTGTCGTCGGAACGGCGACCCTGCGCCTTCTTGGCAGTGCGCAGCAGGAATTCCTGGTTGGTTTCCGTTTGCTTCAAGGACTTGATGAGCATGTCCATGGCGCGTTCCGTGTTGTTCATATTCGCAAGGATGCGGCGAACGGCCCAGATGAGCGGCGCCTCCTGCGGATCGAGCAGCAGGTCTTCCTTGCGCGTGCCGCTGGCCACCGGGTCGATGGCCGGGTAGATGCGACGATCAGCCAGGTTGCGGTCGAGCTTGAGCTCCATATTGCCTGTGCCCTTGAACTCCTCGAAGATGACTTCGTCCATCTTCGAACCCGTATCGATGAGGGCGGAAGCCAGAATGGTCAGGCTGCCACCGTGTTCGATGTTACGGGCAGCACCCAGGAAGCGCTTGGGCGGATACAGAGCCGTGGAGTCGACGCCACCGGAAAGGATGCGACCGCTGGCGGGCTGCGCCAGGTTGTAAGCGCGCGCCAGACGCGTGATGCTGTCAAGCAGAATGACGACGTCTTCGCCCATTTCCACCAGGCGCTTTGCACGCTCGATGACCATTTCCGCAACCGCGATGTGGTTGTCGGAGGGCATATCGAACGTGGAGGCAATAACCTCGCCCTTGATGGAGCGCTGCATGTCGGTAACTTCTTCGGGGCGCTCGTCGACCAGCAGGCACATAAGGTGCACTTCGGGGTTGTTCGCCGAGATAGCAGCCGCAATCTGCTTCAGCACGGTGGTCTTGCCGGCCTTCGGAGGCGACACGATCAGGCCACGCTGGCCCTTGCCGATGGGAGCGACCAGGTCGATGACGCGCGACGTGGTGGTAGTGCGGCCATGTTCCATGTTCAGACGCTCGTCGGGATACACAGGCGTAAGGTCCTTGAAATGAGGACGACGGCCCATTTCCTCCAGCGGCACGCCATTCACGGCGTGAATATGCTGGATGGCGGCGAACTTCTCGTTCTCACGCGCGGGGCGCACCTGGCCACGGACGTAATCGCCCTTGCGCAGATGGTTGCGGCGAATGAGCGAGGTAGCCACATAGCAGTCGTGCTCGCCGGGCAGATAGCCCTCGGTGCGCAAAAAGCCATAGCCATCGGAAAGGATGTCGAGAACGCCTTCGACCTCGACGAAGCCCTCCTTCTTCACGCTGGCATCGTACACAGCCTGAACCAAATCGGCCTTCAGCAAGCCCTTCGAATCGATCTCGAGCTCGGCAGCCTTCTCGCGCAGCTCGGCCACCTTCAGCTTCGAAAGCTCTTCGAGGCTGGTCTTGGGCGCGACTTCGCGACGTTCGTTGCGGTTATTGCGGCCACGACGCTGATGGCGGTTGTTGTTCTTGCCGCCATTGTTCTGACCGTTGCCGTTGCTCTGGCCATTGCCCTTCTTGCCGTTCTGCTGCTTCTGGGAACGAGAGCCCGTCTGCACGCGAGAATGACGGCGCGGCGTGCGCTCACCCGCGGAAGAGGAATCGCCCTCTGGAGACTTCGCGGCGTCGGAAGACTGCGCGGGGGCATCGTCCTGCTTCGGAGCCTTTTCGGCCTTATCGGCCTTGGCCGCCTTTGCGGTCTTCTTCGGCTTTTCGGCCTGGCTCGATGCCTCGGCGCCTTCAGGCACAGGAGTATCAACCTGCTTGGAAGCACGACGAGCGCGAGGCTTGCGCTTCGGCGCTTCGGCGGCTTCCGCTACCGGCTGTTGTTCGGTTTCACTCATGCGTTCTGCACTTTCTCCCAGTCCTTCATGAAGGAATCAAGGCCACGGTCAGTAAGCGGATGCTGAACCATCTTCTTCAGCACGCCGAACGGAACGGTGGCAATGTCGGCACCCATGAGCGCGCACTGGGTAACGTGATTGGCGCTACGCACGGAAGCGGCGATGATCTCGACCTGCTCGCCGTTGACGGTGCTCGAGGTGAAGTCGTAGTTGTTGATGGCCGTTACGATGTTGGCCACCTGCTCCAGGCCATCTTCGGAGATGTCGTCGAAGCGGCCGATGAAGGGGCTGATGTAACGAGCGCCAGCGCGAGCGGCCAGAACGGCCTGCGGTACGCTGAAGCACAGCGTCATGTTAACGGGCACGCCATGCTTGGCGAGCTCCTTGGTGGCGGCCAGGCCTTCCACCATGGTGGGAACCTTCACGACCACGTTGTCGGCGATTTCGGCCAGCTGCAGGCCGTCGCGCACGATCTCGTCGCGCGTCATGGCAACGCTCTCGGCCGAAACGGGGCCGTCGACGATGTCGCAGATGCGCTTGATGTGATTGTGGAAGTCGCTCAGCTTGCCGCCGATGCGCGAATACAGCGTAGGATTGGTGGTAACGCCAGCAATGGCACCCCAGCTCGCTGCTTCCTCGATTTCATTCAGGTCGGCAGTGTCCAAGAAAAACTTCACTTGGATTTCCTCCTTAACGTGGGAATAGCTGCGCGAAACGCGCTGATACATCGGAATGATGTATATGGAAATGGGAAACGTTCGCGACACATGCGCTGCGCGAACGTTTCAATAGTACCAAACGTAAGTGCGGATGCAAGGAAAAACCCACGGAGCCCATATTCGAGGCACGCATGAAAAAACGATTGGCGCCCCTACTGGACGCCAATCGCTCGATGCCGGAGGGTGGCATCTTATTCCGAAACCCCTGCATGCAAAGCATGCGTCTGCAGAACGGGGCCTAACGGCTCAGTTTCCAACGTGCCGAGTGGGCACCTACAGGGAAGCAATGTAGTCACGCGCCGCGTTTGCCGCATTGCGTCCCGTGTTCACCTGATTGCCCACGGCCGTACCGGGCATGTTCTGCGTATACACGTTGCGCCAAAGCATGGCCCCATCCAGCCCCACGGCATAGAGGCCAGGAATGGGATTGAGCTCCTCGTCAAGCGCCTCGCAGCGAATGTTGGTCGTGATGCCGCCATCTACGACGACGATGTTGTTCACGATCTTGGCAATATAGAACGGAGGCGTCTGTATGGGGGCCAAGAACGAGGCGTCCTTACCCAGGTCGGCATCAAACCCCGCACTGGCCAGCTCGTTATAACGAGCAACCGTTTGCGCAAGCTGCGCTGTATCGAGCCCGAAATGACTACCAAGCTCTTCGATGCTGTTCGCGCTGAAGACGCTTTCGGGATATTCTCCCGCCGTAGCCTTGTCCAAGATGGCCTGGTCGTGCTCGTCCAAGCCAAGACCGTTAACAAACGCCTGGTCGAAGATTGCATAGTTTTCCTTGTTGCCCAGGCAAGCGCAGGCATTGGCCGCCATGTTGTAGACCACCGCAATGGATTCATCGCAAAAGCGATTGGCATCCTGGTCGACCCACAGCGCAGGCCCCAGGGCAACCAGGCCATTACCACCATTCAACGGGCTGTTGTAGGGAACCGTCTCGTCGTTTCCGAACGCCGTTACGCCTTGGAACGATTGAATGGCAGCATCGGAAAGGAAGCTCTTCGCGCCCATTTCGCTTGCCATGCGATACCCATCGCCCGCCACATTGGGAGAGCAGACGATCATCATCTCGTCGACTTTTTCCTGCGTCCAACCCGTTTCCTTCAGGTACTCCGGATTCGCGCCAATGCCACCCGAAGCGAGGATGATGGCCTTTGCCTGAATCTGGTACTCGCCATCCTTGCCATCGACCACGACGCCGACGATTTTGCCATCCTCCTCGATGAGCTGCGTCGCAGGGGAATTGAAGCGAAACTCGACGCCATTCGCTTCGGCAGCGGCCTGCATAGGCGGCACGTACCCAACCGCACCCGCGTTATCCTTCCACCAATGCATGGTGTTATAGAGACCAACATGATAATTGTCGACCACGCCGCTAAACTGCATGCCCTGTTTCTGCAACCACGCGAAGTTATCAGCCGACTTACTTACCAGGTCGTACCAAAGGGAGCCGCTACTGCGCCATTGCGATTCGCTCAACTCGGTATGCACGATTTCGCTTGCGGAAATCTCGATTCCCTGTTCCTTCTGAAGCGTGGAACCCACCGCGAAGATTCCCTCGGTTCCCATGCCGTTGCCACCGGCGGCTCCGCCCTTTTCGAGAACGATGACCGATTGGCCGTTTTCGGACGCCTGCACGCACGCAGCCAAGCCCGATATGCCCGCGCCAACCACGACCACATCCACCGATTCAGCCTGCGGGTCGAGCGAGACGCGTTGCACCTCGGCGCTCGCCTCCTTGGTCTTCGCGCTCTTTGCGGAAGGCGCACACGAAGCCAAGCCCACGGCAGACACCGCCGCCATCGCGGACCCCGCAAGAAACGCCCTACGATTCATCTTCACCTGCGTCATATGAAACCCTCTCTTATGTATGCCACCAATGACGCACATGGTAGAAACGAAAAATCGTTATATCAATTTGGATATGTGGCTATAAAACACCTGATGGAACTGTCATGACGACAGTCGAAGGCGCAGATAGTTACAGTCGTATGCCTATTTTCGGGAAGACAGACGCAGATTGCTGTGCATGCGGGTATACCACGCAGCCAACACGACTTCGCCCGACTCGCTTAACCCACAATGGGCCTTCTGCGTAACGGCATCGAGTTCATCACGTGCGCTCGAAGCCACACGCACCCCCTTCGGCGTACAGCGAAGAACCATACGACGCGCATCGAAGGGGTCGACGCGCTGCATAACGAGGCCCAGACGAATAAGATTGTCCTTATACAGGGAAAGGCCGCTCTTCTGCAGGCAGAGGTACGCGGCAACATCGCTCAGCATCATGCTTCCCCGACCCGATAGGACGTCGAGAATGCGATACTCATCGAAGGACAGCCCGCAACCATCACGCAGAATGCGCTTCCACTGGTCAACGAGAACGCGCCATTCCACAAAGTACCCCGAAGAAAAGAACTCGCCTTCCTCGTTCCGGCCGGCCCCATTACGCGCATCCATTCCAAAGCCCGGTACGTCATGCCCTCTCAAATTGACGAGCCCTCTGTCAATCATGGAAAAGAGCTCGAATTCGCTGGCTGGCAAAGCAGACAGAAATGTCTCTTGGAGCATAGTAGAAACGCCACGGCACGCTTCACGTACGAAGGCTTCGCCCGAATCGGTAAGAGCGCACATCATGTAGCGCGCGTCGGTCTCATCATCCGCTTTAGACACGAAGCCCCGATCTTCAGCATCCAAAAGCAGCGGCAGAACGGTATTGCGACTCAGCATGAGGTAGTCCACGAGCTCAGCAACAGAAACAGGTTGGCCGACCTCCAACATGCTCAGGAGCAGGGAGAAAGCGTTGTAACGAAGGGCGTACTCGCACTTAAGAAAACGCGAGATGCGCTTGACGTGCTCGTAGATAACCGTGGATGCTTGCATGCTAAACGGTATGGAAGACCCAGCCGGCACGTTGCCCTTTTCTTGCTTTAGGCTCATCGCCAAGACACGCTACCCCAGCAGGGCGCTTTCCCATTCGGCCTCGCGGAAGCCCAGCAACACGAAATCGGGGCCCACCACGACGGGCCGCTTCACGAGCATGCCATCTTCAGCAAGCAGGTTATAACAACCCTCGTCGTCAAGCCCGTCATCAAGCAGCGCCTTGATATTGCGCTGCCGGTAGAGCATGCCGCTCGTATTGAAGAAACGCCTGATAGGAAGACCGCTGAGCGCATGCCATGCACGAAGTTCGTCGGCCGTGGGATTCTGCTCGACAATATGCCTCGCCTCGAACGCAACGCCATGTTGCTCAAGCCATACGCGCGCCTTGCGGCACGTGCTGCATTTCGGGTATTCCAAAAACAAGACAGCCATGTTCAGCCCTTTCACGCGAGGATACTACAGTCGACGCAAGCCCTCCCAAGCCCACATCTCAAGCGGAGCTGGCAAGATTTTACCAGCGATGCGCATGATGACCCCGCTGACGCAACACGTGGCAACGGGATAGTTCACGCGATTCACGAACAGAGACCAACGCACGACGCGTTCGGGCGAAATGCTGGGAGCGGGATTCTTCACGGTTGTGCCATTGGCCGTCTGACGTGCCACATCGATGAATTCGGTGCGCACCCAGATAGGACATACGGCCGTCACGTAGATGCCACGACCCCGCAATTCAAAACGAAGCGCGCGCGTATACGAAAGCACGAACGCCTTCGTTGCCGCATACACGTCCAAACCTGGTAGCGGCTGAAACGCCGCGCTCGAGGCGATTTGCAGAATGCGACTTCCACGCGTCATGAACGGCAGCACCGCCTGAGTAAGGCAGACAAGCGCGTTGCAGTTCACGGTGATCATACTCGACACTTCGGCAGCGGTGAGGTCGGCGTACGTGCCGAACTTTCCAAAGCCAGCCGCATTGACCAACAAACCAACCGTAGGCTTTTCGCGCTGCAAGAGGGCGGATAGTTCTTCAATTGCATTCGCTTGGGCCAGGTCGAGGGAAATGGCGCGAACGGGCGTAGCGCACGCGTTCGCCAGCTCTTCCAATCGCTCGGCACGCCGCGCGATTACCCAAAGCTCGTCGTAGCGGCCGCTTTCATCGGCGGCACGCGCGTACTCACGGCCAAGACCGCTGGACGCTCCTGTAATGATTGCAATATTCATGGGGGCAATGGTAGCGCGACGCCCAAGGAAGCTCAATGCGAAACCCGCGCACATCACCAATCCGTTTCCTTTTTTGAAAAAGGCAGACCATTGCAGACGCAGACTGCCTTCGACCTGGGAGAACCAAACGTAGACCAGCACGAAAGCCGCTCTATCGTTTCCTTTTTCGAAAAAGGAAGAGGCACTATACATTCCTATCGAATACGTGAGAGAATACCCAAATCGCTATGCGAAGGAGGGTCGCATGTCGCAGATCGAACGCAAAGGAAACATGCCCTGGTACTGCTACACCGGGTTCAACTTGCTCGTGCTTTGGAACTTCGTCTCGTTTTCGCTCGACAGCACGCAAGTATTCTCACGCGGCGTTGCACTCGACGTCACGAGCGTCGCCTGGATTTCCTTTGCCATCGCGCAGGCCATTGGCATGATTGCCCTTGCCGACCTGTCGCGCACGGCGCGTATGAGAAGCGCCTTCGCATCCTCCCGCGCAACCATTGGCGCGGCCGCAGTCCTAGCATCCCTGGGAACCATCCTCATGACATGGGACATCACCGCAATTGGCATATGCGGCGCCATCGTCTCGGGGCTGAGCGTATCATGGCTCTGGGCGTCGTGGGCCCAGTTCTACGCAGCGCTCGAAACGGGCGAAGCCGAACACGCCATCCTGCGCTCGATGTTTGTTTCGGTAGTGGGCGCAGCCGTGCTCCTTGCCCTTCCCGCCACCATTCGTTTCCTATGCGCCCAGGCAATTCCGCTTCTATCGGCCGCTTGCTCCATCGCCGCCGTAAGCTGGTCGGCGAAGCGCACCCCGCATCTCCACGAACCACCCGCCAAAGAGAATCCAAGCAAAGACACGCTTGCCCATTCCGTGCTCAGCCTCATGTATGGGCCCGCCGACCGGCCCGAAAGCACGATTCGCATCGCCAAAATGGCGATGGGGCTCACCGCCCCAGCCTTCTGCGCGTTCCTCATCACGCCCTTCGTTGCTAACCCGCTCTCCGAGCTGGGAAGCCAGCTCTACCCTCTCGTCGTTCTGTCATCGTTTCTGCTTGCCGCGTTGCTCACTTGGCTTTTCCTGCGCGTTTCGCCAAGCGTTACGCTCGCATTCATCTTTCGATGGCAGATGCCCCTCATCGCACTTGCATGCTCGCTTATCATCATTGGTGCGCCCATGGCGCTATCGTCGCTCGCACTCAACGCAGCGCTCATCGTCATTTCCGAATTCACGTGGATTTGCCTCTGCCGCGCCATGCGCACAAACGCAGCGCAAGCACTTACGGTATTCTTGGGCGGATACGCCTTGTTTGACATAGGATCGGCCCTTGGCTCGCTTGCAGCCGCAGGGTACACACGCGCCTTCGGCATCGCCCCCATCCCCACAATGCACATCTCCGGTGTTGCGCTGCTCATCATCGTCATCGCCCTTGTGGTCATGCTTCCGGGCCTTGCAAGCAATAGGCAGGCAAAGGGAGACACAACGACCGCATCCATGTCGAACCCCGCTGCGGCCATCAATTCCACGCCCGAAGCTTCGGTACAACTCGACGCACCCATACCAAACGAGAAAGCCACCCCAGCCGAAGAATCCGACGAGCCCATTGAACCCGACGAGGAGTTCTATCGCTTCTACGGCATCACGCCACGCGAACGCGAAATCATCGCTTACCTCATGCGTGGTCGTTCGGTTCCCTACATCCGCGACGAATTGTTCATTTCGCAAAACACCGTGAAGACGCATATCAAGCACATCTACGCAAAGACGAACGTGGGCAGTCGCCAAGAGCTGCTCGACCTTATCGAGAGCATGCGCCCCTAGCGTTTGCGCGGTACCCCAACGCGAAATCGCACCCCGTGCAGCGCACCATTTTCCTGCAACCAATCACCCAATTACCCTAGAACACGCACTTCACCTGGGATAACAAATATCACCCTTTTAGCGGTATACGCTCCTCCGCCGAAATTCCTACACTCGCCCCGAAGGCATTCGCAATGGCTTGCCCACCGCGAATGCAAGGCATCGAATGGAGGAGAATATGAATCATTCCGTATCACGTAGGTCGTTTCTAACGGGAGCTGCAATCGCGGGAGGGTCGCTTGCAACCACGGCTCTCGCGGGATGCGCATCGCCCAAGGCGGCTTCCACGCGCACGGCCGAAGCAAGCACGACTACCACGTCTGAAAACTGGTGGGGCGAACCCGCCGACGAATCGTCGTTTACCATTTCTCAGGAAATCGAGACCGAGATCCTCGTTTGCGGCTGCGGTCATGCCGGCATGACGGCAGCACTCGTTGCCTCGGAGCAGGGAGCCGATGTTCTGGTCATCGAGAAGACGGGCACCTATGGCCTCTTCCGCACCTTCCCCGGTGCCGTCGATTCGCAGGTGCAGAAGGACGCGGGCGTGACAATCGACAAGCAAGCGCTCGCCAACGACATCATGCGCTACGCAAGCGGTCGCGCCAACCAATCGCTCATCAACCTGTGGATCAACGAAAGCGGCGAATGGTTCGACTGGTTCTGCGGCGTCGTCGAGCCCGAAGGCGTACGCATGACGGCCGAACCCGACGTGGGAAGCGGCTGGCATGGCTGCTATCGCGCATGGCCCACTTCGATGGTCGAGCATATCCCCGAGGAGAAAGCCGACAATTCGGCGGCCACGCCCAGCATGGGCCCCATTCTGGTGGAAATCGCCCAGAAGCAAGGCGCGCAGTTCATGTACAACACCGAGCTCGTGCAGTTCGTAAAGGAAGGCAGCAAGGTCGTAGGCTGCATCGCAAAGACGAAGGATGGCTACGCGCGCATCACCGCCAGCAAGGGCGTGCTGCTCTGCACGGGTGGCTACGAAGGCAGTGCCGAGCTCATGGAAACGCTGAACCCGGCCGCCTCCGTCACCGTTGCCTGCGCGCAGTATATGATGCAGAACGACGGCGCAGGCATGAAAGCGGGCATTTGGGCTGGCGGCGTAAAGGACCCCGACCCCACCGCCATGCTCTTCGACCGCGGCGGCCTGGCGCCTGGCGCCGAAACGGGCTTCCCCGTTCAGGGCCAGCTCTTTTGGATGGGAAGCCAGCCGTTCCTGAAGGTAAACACGCAGGGCAAGCGCATTGGCAACGAAGATGTTCCCTATGACAGCATGATTGCATCGGCGAGCATCCAGAAGGACCATGTATGGTGCTCCATCTGGGACGCAAATTGGAAGGACCACGTAAAGCAGTTCCACACGCTGTGCTGCTCGCGCATCGAGCCAAGCCCCACGCCCGACGCCTGGTCGTTCACCTACGAGGCCATCGAGGGCATGAACATGGGCCTGAAGCAGCAGGGCATCATCTTCGAATGCGATACGCTCGAGGAACTGGCCCAGAAGCTCGAGATCCCCGTCGATGAGTTCGTGAACACCGTGAACGAGTACAACGCCATGTGCGCAGCAGGCGAAGATACGCAGTTCGGCAAGGACGCGAAGGACATGCTTGCCCTTACCACTCCGCCCTACTGCGGATGCCGCGTGGGCAGCGCGCTGCTCTGCACGCTCGACGGCCTGCGCATCGACACCGACTGCCACCTGATCACCGAAGACGGCGAGATCATCGAGGGTCTCTGGGCTGCGGGCAATTGCACGGGCGGTTTCTTCAGCGACAACTACCCCGAGCTCATCCCCGGCATCGCCAGCGGTCGCACCGCCACCGAGGCGCGCCACGCAATCCTGAACATGCTCGGTATGAAGTAGCCAATCCCTTTGCACCCCGCTGGTCTCCCCCTACGCCAGCGGGGGTTGCAACAATAGAATGCACGGACAACCCCCTCACCGTGTTTCTCGCGACCCGGCATCGTTTCCCTCCCACGCGATTGCCGGGTCGCACGCTTTGCGCGCAAGGGGTTCCTAGGGCTCCTATCCCCTTGGAGCCCTACCCCTGGGATTTCCGGAAATTCCCTTCGAAAGGAAACCCCACCCATCCTGCTTATCCCACTCACCCCACTCATCCGAAGGATGGCACGCACGCGTCGGTACGAGTGCTACACTCTGCCCGTGAGAGTAGAAAGGTGCACTATGTTCGCTGACGCTATCGTCATTACGAAAAACCTGTTCACGGGCCTGGACGACACGGCCCAACCCGGAGCCTTCGCCATTCAGGGCGAACGTATCATGGCCGTGGGCAGCGAAGCGGACATGATGACCTACGCGCAATGTTCTACGCGCATCATCGACGCAGGCGAAGCATTCGTCTGCCCTGGGCTACACGATTCGCACCTGCACTTCTTCCATTCCGCGCTCTACGCATCGCCCCTGGCCATGCGCTACTGCGGAACAAGCGAGCAGGATTGCGTCGCCGCGCTTGCGCCCCTGGCCGCACGACGTCCCGAGGGCAGCTGGCTACTCTGCCAAGGCTGGCGCAACGCCCACTGGAACCCCTCGACGCTTCCCACCAAGCACTCGCTCGACGCCGTCTACCCTAACCAGCCCGTTGCCATGTACTCGGGCGATGCCCACACGCTCTGGCTGAACAGCTACGCCTTGCAGCAGCTGGACATCCGTAACGACTCGCCCGACCCCGAAGGCGGCAGCTACGAACGCGACGAAAAGGGCGAGCTCACGGGCCTTGTCCACGAAGCAGCCGCCATGGCGCTCATGCCCCGCATCGTGGAATCATTCACGCCCGACGAACTGGCAAGCGCATACCGCGCGCTCATCAATCGCTGCGTGGCGCATGGCATCACAAGCATCTGCGATATGTCGCTCATGGCACTGCCCGGCCTCGACTTCGTACGCGACGACATCTTTGCAGAGCTCGAACGACGCAACGATCTGAACATCCGTGTGCACATGTTCCCCACGCTCCTGGAAGACACGAGCCGCCTTACGCGCATGCAGGAATCCTATACGGAAGGCAAGATGCGCGCCTGCGGGTTCAAGCAGTTCTTCGACGGCGTTTCGAGCCAGCATACCGCCTGGGTGAAGGAGCCCTACACGAACGCGCTCAGCGAGCACGACTGCGGCCGACCCACTATCGACCCCAACAAGATGCGCGAACTGGTAATGAAAGCCCAGCGTATGGGCCAGCCTGTTCGCGTGCATGCAATTGGAGACGAAGCGATTCACGTCATCCTCGACATCTTCGAAGATGCACGCGAGGCAGCAGGGCCACTTCCCCAGGGAAAGCACCACTGCATCGAGCACCTGGAAAACTTCCAGCCCGCCGATATCGCACGGCTAGCGCAGCTCGATGTCGTAGCCGCCGTGCAGCCCATGCACATCACGCTCGACCCCGGCGCCCCCGAAGCCGACCTGGGACCGCAGCGCGTACCGTACATGTGGCCTTTCCGCACGCTGCTAGACACGGGCGCAACGCTCGCCTTTGGCACCGACAGCCCCGTCGTGGACATCGATCCGCGCGCCGGCCTGTTCACCGCCGTAACGCGCCAGTTCCTACCCTCGCAGCAACCCGAAGAAGGCTGGCTGCCCACCGAGCGCATTACGCAAGCAGAAGCCCTGCGCGCCTACACGCTGGGCAGCACACGCGCCTGCGGTCGCGAAGACGAACTGGGAACCATCGAACCCGGTAAGCTCGCCGACTTCGTCATCTGGGACACGAACCTCATATCCTGCGAGCCCGAAGCCATCCTAGACGCAACCGTCCAAGCCACCTACCTCGGCGGCCGCTGCGTCTATCAAGGAAAATAGCAAACCATCGCCCTGCGACCCCGAGCTTTCGCTACCGAGAAAACGAGCGGGACCGAAAAGCGTGCAGCTGGCGAGCGCAGTAGGCCCGACAAGCGAAGGAGTTGGCTAAGGCCAACGACTAGAGCTTGGAGCGCCTAATGCGCCGCCAGATGTGCGCGCTAGGCTTGGTTTTCTTCGGCGACCAAATGCTCCACGCCATACATTTGGCGCAAACGCGGCTTTTCGATCTTGCCCGTGGCATTGCGGGGCACGTCGGCGAAGATAACCTTGCGCGGACGCTTGTAGCGCGGAAGCGATAGACAGAAGTCGTTGAACGCGTCCTCGCTCAGCTGCTCGCCCGGCTTTAGCTCCACCACAGCACACGTGATCTCGCCCAGGCGTTCGTCGGGCAGACCAATAACCGCCACGTCCTTGATGGCCGGATGCGCGGAAAGGAAGTCCTCGATCTGAACGGGATAGATGTTCTCGCCACCGCTAATGACCACGTCCTTCTTGCGGTCGACCAGCCATAGGAAGCCATCGTCGTCGAGTCGCGCCATATCACCCGTGAACAGCCAACCATCGCGAATGGTCTTCGCCGTTTCCTCGGGATCGCCATAATAGCAGCGCATGATGCCCGGGCCCTTCACGGCAAGCTCGCCCACCTGGCCCTGTGGCACCTCGTTGCCCGCTTCGTCAACCACGCGCGCTTCCCAGCCGTAGCCAGGCACGCCAATGGCGCCCACATGATCGATGTTCTCCACGCCCAAATGCACACAGCCAGGACCCGTCGATTCGGAAAGGCCGTAGTTCGTATCGTACTGATGATGCGGGAAATGCGCTCCCAGCGGCTGATGAGGCTCTTCGGCACCGGCTGCGCGCCAATGTGCATGAGGCGCCACTGGTCGAGTTCGAAATCCTCCAGCTTCAGCTGACCCGATTCGATTGCCACCAAGATGTCCTGCGCCCAGGGAACGAGCAGCCATACGATCGTGCAATGCTCTTCGCTGATGGCGTCAAAGATGATGTGGGGCTTGATGCCACGCAAAATGACCGCAGGGCTTCCCGCCACCAGGCTGCCAAACCAGTGCATCTTCGCACCCGTATGGTAAAGCGGCGGAATGAGCAGAAACGTATCGTCGTGCGTCTGACCATGGTGCTTCTGCTCCATTACGGCCGACTGCGACAGGCTACGATGGGCATGCAAAATGGCCTTCGGGAAGCCCGTGGTGCCACTGCTGAAGTAGATGGCCGCATCGTCATCTTCCGTAATGGGAATCATGGGGTCGGAGCTGGGGCAGTTGTTGGCCAGCACGCCATAGTTTTCCGCGAACGTGGGGCAATCGTCGCCCACGTAGAACAGCAGGCGATGCGCAGCGTGGCGCGGAACAATCTCTTCCACACGACCCGTAAACTCGGGCCCGAAGACAAGCACGTCGACGTTCGCCTTGTCCATGCAGTAGGCAATCTCGTCGGAGGTATAGCGGAAATTGAGAGGAACAACCGTTGCGCCGCATTTCAGCACGCCAAAGTAGATGGGCAGCCATTCCAGGCAGTTCATGAGCAGGATGGCCACCTTGTCGCCCGAACCCACGCCGCGGGAAAGGAGCAGGTTGGCAAAGCGATTCGCCTTTTCGTCGAACACGCCCCACGTAATGGTGCGGCGATACGGCTGCGTTTCCGTGGACTGGATGAGGTCGTAATCGCGCCAGGTCACACGGATGGGTTCTTGAATGGCAGGATTGCGCTCGATGAGGGCAATCTCATCGCGGTACTGCACTGCATTGCGTCGCAGAAGGTCGGTAATGGGCATGTGGTTTCCTCTCGCTTTAGCACTATGCAGCATAGTAGCGCACGCGGGGCGAAAACGCCCCGCGATATCGATGAACTGCTGGTTTACACAAGGATACGAAGACTAGCGCGTCTCCCACATATGGTCGATGGGGCCACTTCCCTGCCCCAAGCCCGGATCGTGCTCGAGCGCACCCGTGATGTAGGTCTTCGCCTTCGAAACAGCAGACTGCATATCGAAGTCGCGCGCCAGGCCACAGGCGATGGCACTGGAAAGCGTGCAGCCCGCACCATGCGTATTCGGCGTATCGATATGCTTATGACGCAGCCACACCTCGCGACCATGCTCGGTAAGCAGCAGGTCGTCAGCGGCATTTTCCAGATGCCCGCCCTTCACCAGAACCCACTTGCCTTCCCCGCCCATGGCTTCCTGAATCTTGCGAGCAGCCGTAGCCATATCCTCTTCGCTGGAAATGGCGTGCTGGGCAAGCACGACCGCTTCGGGGATGTTGGGCGTAACGATGTCAGCCAGGGGAAGCAGCTTCTCAATGAGCGCGTCGACCGCTTCGTCGGCCATGAGCACCGAACCACTGGAGGCAACCATCACCGGATCGAGCACGATGTTCGTGGCCTGTGCTTCCACGAGCGACTCGGCAATGGCATTCACGATGCCGCTCGACCCCACCATGCCAACCTTCACCGCATTGGGGCGAATATCGTCGAATACCGTTTTCACTTGCAACGAAACGAACTTCGGATCGCATTCCACCACGCCGAAGACACCCTGGGTGTTCTGAGCCGTGACGGCGGTTATGGCCGTTTCGGCGTAAAGGCCATGAGCGATAATCGTCTTTATGTCGGCCTGGATGCCTGCGCCGCCACTAGAATCGGAACCCGCGATGGATAGCACTGCCGGAATCATGCGCATCTCCTCTTTCCCCCGATGATGCGGCCAATTGCCGCGTTCCTTTGTCCTAGTGTAGCCCATTTTCGTACACAGAACGTCCACATATTCGAGAGCGGCGTTAATTGAGAAAGACACAAAGCGCAGAACGCGAAAGCAAGGAGAATGAAGCGGGTCTATAAGCCGGGTTCTGTCGTTTAAGACAACTATTTATCTAGGACGCATCTTGCGATGCGCCTCGAGCACGCAACCCGAGTGCACGGCGGGCCACCGCATAGCACTCCTATTTGCGCTTGCTTCGGATGGGGTTTACCAAGCTACGCCGTTGCCGACGCACTGGTGCGCTCTTACCGCACCGTTTCAGCTTTTCCAGCCCGAAAGCTGGAGTCTTCTTTTCTGTGGCACTTTCCATCGGGTCGCCCCGCCCAGCCGTTAGCTGGCATCCTGCCCTATGAAGCCCGGACTTTCCTCATGCCTAAAAGGCCCGCAGTTGTCCGACCCGCTTCAGGTACGGTATTCTAGCAAACATACCAAGGCCATATCCCGAAGTACAAACAAGGAGCACGTATGCGCAGGGCCGCACTGGTGGGAGCCGTAGATTTCAATGCTGATCACTACGCCAAGCAGGACATCCACTGCACGATTGCCGTCGATGGCGGATATGCGCAACTTGAACGTGCGGGCATCAAGCCCGATATCGCCCTGGGCGATTTCGACTCGCTGGGATACGTACCCACGCTTGGCAGCACGCGCGTCTTTCCCCCTATCAAAGACGAAACCGACATGGAACTCGCCTGTCGCGCCGCACGCGAGGAAGGCTGCGATGAACTGCTGCTCTATGGCTGCCTGTCGCGGCGACTCGATCACACCATCGCGAACCTGCAGCTGCTGGCCGGCCTTGCCAGCTTTGGCGTACGCGCCTTTGGCATTGGCGATACCTTCGCCATCACGGCGCTATCCGCGCAAGGCGTGCGCCGCATCGACTTCGAGGCATTCGACCCTACCCCGCTCGACGAGGGTAGCTACGGGCGCTGCATTTCTGTCTTTGCCTGCGGCGGACCAGCCGACTGCGTTACCGAACAGGGTCTCGCCTATACGCTTGAGCACGAACCACTCCGCAACGACATCTCGCGCGGAGTCTCGAATGAATTCACTGGCACCGAGGCAAGCGTACTAGTGGAAAGCGGTTCGCTCCTCGTATGCTTCCCTCTGGGCGCCTGGGAACACATCAAGCGTTAGCTTGCTCCGCATCGGGCCCTAAAGACAACCGCGCAGACGACATGTGCCAATAGGCGCTATTGCGCATGCGCGCGAAAGCGAACGAAAGCGCACTGCCCACCCAAACATGCCATAACGCCGCATGTGGGCGCAAAAAAGCGGGGCTGGTTTCCCAACCCCGCATGCTAGGCAATTGGATTGCGCTTAGTCGACGTCGTCGAATTCGAAGCCGTCGTCGGTATCACCGAAGCCGCTGAAGTCCTTTTCCACGTTCGTGGCCTTGGGCGTAGCGGGCGTAACCACGGCAGCGGAGGAAACCGTAGGCGTGGTGTACGCAGCGGCGGTAGATTCGCCAGCGTAACCGTAGGCATCGGCACCCGAGGAAACCGGCGGCGTAAGGGTGCGGCTGGAAGAGATGATGTGGCTACCGCGAGCGGCGCCAGCCTTGCCAGCCTGCAGGTCGGACAGGATGTCCTGAGAGCTGCCGATGAAATCGGAAAGCATATCGGTGAAGCGGTCGCGCGCGGCCTCGCGGTCGTCTTCGAGCTTCTTGATCTGCTCGAGCACGCGCTGCTTTTCCTCGTTCGCCTTGTCCAAAATGCGCTGAGCCTCGTTCTGGGCATCTTGACGGGTGGTTTCCGCAGCGCCATTGGCGTTTGCCAGGATTTCGTCGGCAGAACGCTGAGCGATGATGAGCGCCTGGGCGATGGCGGAGTCTTCAGCCTTGTGGTCGGCAACCTGAGCTTCCAGCTCGCGGATGCGGGCGTCGCGCTCGGCAATATCGGCGCTGGTAGCGCCACCGCCAACGATTTCGGCCTTCACGGGCTCGGCAGCCTTGGCGCTTGCGCGCTTGGCGTCTTCGAGCTCGACCAAAAGCTGTTCAATGCGATGGGCCTGGTCGTCGAGTTCGGCAGCGATGCGCTCCAGGAAGACATCGACCTCGTCGACGTTGTAACCCTTGCGGTCGATGGAGAAGCTCACATTGTTCACATCAGCAGAAGTGAGTGCCATGGGAAACCCTTTCATTTCTTATGCTGTTCAGAGCGCCTAGAACAGACGAACCAGCAAACCTACGAGTAATTGTAATACAACCAGCGCAATTATGGGCGAGACATCGATTGCGCCGCCAATGGGCGGAAGCAGCTTCCGGAAGAGATTGAGATACGGATCGCAAATCTTCTGGAAGAACCTGAAGATGTCGGCCATAACGCCATCGCGCCTAATGGGGAACCACGTAAGCACGCAATACACCAAGATGAGAAGCGAATAGACCTGGCCTACCTGGTAGATGACATAGGCGACCACTACATCACGCCCTTCGAGCGGAGGTCGCGAATCTCATCTTCCGTAAGCGCGTTGCCGCGCGTGATGGCAAATACCTTCTCGGCGATGGCATCGACGCCCGCATCGAGCGCGGAAGCCACGCCAAACGAGAAGTCGAGGATGCGCTTGGAAAGCTGGTTGGGCGTATCGTGCAGGCTAAGCACCACGGCGTCGCCCGCCTTCAGGTTACGCGCCACGCTTTCGACCTCGGCGTACTCGTGCGGAGCGATGACAATGACCTTGCGCGAGGGAGCATGGGAGGAAACGCCCGTACCCTCGTAGGCCTTGTAGGGATCGTACGAACCGGTAGGACGGTTGTAACGCGCGGCATGCGTGCCCTGCCCCACGGCAGAGCCGGGAGCGCTTTTCTCCTTGCTGGTGGGCTGGAGGGCCGCACGCGTGGGCGAAGAATCGAAAAGCGAGTTGTAGCCGCCAGAACGCGCGGTGCGCGTGGTGGATGCAATGGGATCTTCCTCGGGACGCTCCTGCGCGGGAATGCCGTCGATTTCAGCACCCGAAGGGGTGAAGTCGCTGGCACGACCAACGCTTGCACGACCCAAGCTGGAAGAACGACGCGACGTATCGCGCGAAAGAGAACGCGGACGCGGCGTGTTCGCACGCACGTCGTCGATGCTTACCAATGCGGGATGAGAGGCCGTGGTGCGGCGCTCGGTTACATCGCCCGTGGAAGCGCTACCGTAGGTACTACGGCGACGCGACCCAGCGGAACGCGTGGTAACGGGCTGATACGAATCGTACGCAGAACCCGCAGGGGCATCCTCGTAATCGTCTTCGTATTCTTCGTACTCGTCATATTCATCGTATCCGTCGGCGTACTCATCGTCGTAGGCGCCATTGCCGCCCAGGCCGAGCTTGTTCTTGATGCCGTCAAACATGCCCGAGCCCTGCCCCGAACGTCCGAATCCTGACAATGCCATGGCTGCTCCATCCTATCCGAATGCGCGTTATGCGCGATTCTCCAACAAATTCCGCCGTGGCGGATTAACTACCCCTTCTCAGGCGAAATCCTCACTGAAGATAGCGCGTCCAATACGTACTATAGTAGACCCCTCTGAAATGGCACAACGCCAGTCTTCACTCATGCCCATAGAAAGTTCAGACAAGGGCGAACCCTGTGCACCGCGCCATTCGCGGTTGATCTTATGTTCCAATTCTCGCAGATGAGCGAACGTTTCGCGGGCGATTTCCATATCGCCGCGAGGCGCCATGGTCATAAGACCACGCACGCGCACGTGCGCCAGACCCTCGGCCACGGAAAGCAGATCGTTTATCTGCGCGGGAGCGATGCCACCCTTGCTCTCCTCACCCGAGACGTTCACTTCAAGCAGGATATCCTGCACCTTTCCCACCTGCTGCGCAGCCGCATCAATCTTGGGAAGATGAGAGGCCTTGTATACCGAATGCATGAGCGTGGCGCAGGGAACGATGTCGTGAATGCGCCTCGACTGCAGGTTCCCGATGAAATGCCATTGCTGGCTGGGATACGCGGCATGCTTTTCCATAAGCTGTTCGGGGCGATTCTCGCCGAAAGCGCATGCCCCGGCGTCGATGGCCTCCTGCACACGCGGAGCCTGCACCGTCTTGGAAACCGCCAAGAGCGTGACCTGGGAAGGATCGCGTCCGCAATCACGGCATGCCTGGGCCACTTCGGCGGCAACGCGCGTATACTGCTGGGAAATTGTCATTACTCGGTAAGCCTTCTTTCTCGTTTATAGTTCATTTCGGCTTAAATCGTACTTTCGCTATTGTCTCACAGCGAGAGCCCCATGTCTTCCGCAAATGCCCTGCTGGGCGCGATACGAATAGAACTTGCTGGTGTTACAGGCAGTGCAAATGTCCACATCGGCAATACGCTCGGGAACAATGCCAGCATGCTGCAAGTCGGAGGAAACCACGCGACCCAAGTCGACATGACGCGCATCAGGCGCGCAATCCTCGCCGAAAGCGATGGAAAAACGCTGCATGAGGTCGTTGCTTACCTCGAAGCATTCGGCATGAATGTAAGGGCCAATATAGGCATTGCATTCGCCAGGCTGGCAGCAGGAATACTCGCAAAGCGCAAGCAACGCACGCACGGCTACATGCCCATACGCACCACGCCAGCCCGCATGGGCCACGGCAAACGCGCCATTGGGCGCAACGAGGATAACGGGCATGCAATCGGCGAAGACGAGCAGGGCCGCACATTGGGCATCTTCCACCACCAGGGCGTCGGCTCCCTGCTGGGCGGTCTGACGAACGAGATTTGTCTCGTTCATGTAACGCCAAATGGCCACATCGGTGCCATGCACCTGCTTGGGCGAGATAATCTGCGCATTCGGAAAGCCAAGCGCCGAGAGCAGTTTTCTGCGATTCCCCTGCACCACCGCCGGATCGTCGTCGACGTATTCACCCAGGTTGAGCGAATCGAACGGCGAGACGCTAAAGCCACCGGCGCGCTCGGTGAAGGCAATGCGCACGCCGGAAGCTTCGAAGAGCGCTTCGTCGGTATACGCATAGATCGCCTCTTCGGAAGCAGAGGCATCGGAACGCAGAAAACGGCCCCGGGACAAGCTTGGAAGCGGAAGTCCTTGGGCCGTTTTCATGAGTGCTTCTTTACGTTAGCGCTGGCGTTTCAGGAAGTCGGGGATGTAATCCTCGTCGGAGAAACGACCGTTGCCGTTACCCGAAGGAGACGAGTACGCCGGCTGGCTGGGTGCCGCTTCTGCAACGGCGTTCGCAGTGCTGGCGAACAGATCGCGCTGGTAGTTCATGGCCGCCTGAGCAGCTTCCATCTTGAAGCCCGTGGCGATGACCGTAATGCGAACCTGGTCTTCCAGGGAATCGTCGACGATCTGACCGTAGATGATGTTGGCGCTTTCGTCGGCGCAACCTTCCACCACGCGAGCGGCTTCGTCGACCTCGGAAAGCGTGAGGTCGGGACCACCGGCGATGGAGAACAGCACGCGGGAAGCACCAGCGATGCCGGCTTCCAGGAGCTTGGAGTTCGTGGCCTGCTGGGCGGCGTCGAGTGCACGGTTTTCACCGGAGCAGATGCCAATGCCCATCATGGCGGTGCCAGCGTCCTTCATGACCGTGCGGATGTCGGCGAAGTCGAGGTTAATGAGACCAGGAATGGTGATGAGGTCGGTTACGCCCTGGATGCCCTGACGCAGGGTATCGTCGGCAATGCGGAACGCCTCGAGCATGCTGGTCTTCTTGTCGACCACTTCGAGAAGACGGTCGTTCGGGATGACGATGAGGGTGTCGACCTTCTGAGAGAGCAAATCGATGCCCTGCTCGGCCTGGTTGCGACGAAGGCGACCTTCGAAGCTGAACGGCTTGGTGACAATGCCGACGGTAAGAGCGCCGATTTCCTCGCGGGCAATTTCGGCAACAACGGGAGCAGCACCCGTACCGGTGCCACCACCTTCGCCAGCGGTAACGAAGACCATGTCGGCTTCAGCCAGCGCGTCGCGAATTTCGGTACGGCTTTCCTCGGCCGCCTGGGCACCAACTTCCGGGTTCGCACCTGCGCCGAGACCACGAGTGAGCTCTTCGCCGATGTGAATCGTCTTGTCGGCATCCGACATGAGGAGAGCCTGATGGTCGGTATTGATTGCAATGAATTCAACACCCTTGATTCCGGCTTCCACCATACGGTTTACGGCGTTCGTGCCGCCACCGCCGACACCTACGACTTTGATGACCGCCAGGTTGTCAGGTCCTTTGATATTCGGCATATTTTCCTCCACAGTGCTGCGTTTGCTCTGCTGCGTTTTTTCAAATCCTTGGGTGTATCTGCGTACAAAAAACTGCACACTACGGGAATTGTACACGATGAATAGGCGTTTGCAAATGCTTAGGCGCTGCTCACGCTATTAATTGCGTTCGCCGTTCACAATTATGGAGAAAGCGGACTGCGCTTGAAGCAATTCCAGGCCCCTCAACGCCCCGCGAAAGCAGCGCAATCGCCCACCTGCGCAAAAGCCCCTACGACGAGAGTGCTCGATACGTGGGGCTGGTAACGACGCGCACGTTGATGTAGGAGATTGCGTCGGGATGCTGCTCCATGAGCTCCAGGCACACGCGTTCCTTGTCGCGAATGTTCTCGGCCTCGCCGAAGGCGATCTGCACGCCATTGCTGAGCGTAAGCACGGTATTCGCCGAGTCGGTAGCCGACACCGTGGTCACGGAATCGGCGAGCTCGGTGGAAAGCGACGACACGATAGTAAGGGCGTTGAGCACGCTCTCATCGGTGCACACGGAACCTACCTGCGGGTTTACGCCATACGGCACATCGGTGATGTGCAGCACGCTTTCGGCGTCCTCGTAAATCTGCTGGCTGATGTTTGCCGCTTCGGCACTCCCCTGCTCGGGAATCTTCATGAGCCACGTGCCATCGGACGCGATGGCCCAATCTTCAGATTGCTGGTCGGAAACGGAAGTAATCGTAACGACCGCAGCAATGCTGCGTTCGGTGATAACGAGCTCGAGCGTATCGGGGAAGATGCGGTTCACTGCAGCGTCTTCCACCCATGCGTCGGATTCCAAGCGCTTCTCGATAGCGCCCGCATCGACGCGCAAGAGCGTGGTACCCGAGGGAACCTGCGCCAACTCGGTCATTTCGCTCGCCGTAAGATGCGTGCAACCGGAAACGGTAACCTGCGAAACGGTGAACAGACTCGACCAATACACGACCGTACCCGCGATAGCCAGTAGAACCAGCAGCACGAACACGATAATGACGCGACGAATGCCACCCGAAGAAACGGAAGGAGAAGAAGACCTGCGCCCCGCCGACGAGGCACGGTTCAATTCGCCAATGGATACCGACGAAACGCGCTGCGTTGGACGGCGCGACGATGTACGTGAAATGTTCGAAGGACGGTACGCGGCACGCGAACCCGCACTGCGCTGAGAGGCGCGCGCTCGGCTAGAAGCGGAACGCGCAGTAGGGCGGGAGCCCGAAGACGAGGAGCGACGGCGCGCCCTAGAATCCGAGGAACCGTACCTCCGGTTTGAGTTCGATGCCATGTTCCTGCTTCACCTTATGCTGTGCCAACTGGATAAGTTCAATTACGTCGTGCGCGGAAGCTTCGCCGGTGTTCACGATGAAGTTGGCGTGCTTACCCGAAATCTGTGCCCCGCCGATGCGCGTACCCGACAGGCCGCAGCCCTCGATGAGGGCGCCAGCATGCTGGCCGCTGGGGTTACGGAACACGCTACCACACGAAGGGAAATCGAGCGGCTGCGTGCGCTTGCGACGCGCGAGCGACCCCTCCATTTTCGCACGGATGAACGCTTCCTGCCCGGGCTTCACGGACAGAACGCATTCAAGGATAACCTCACGGGGCGAAAACGAGGTACTGCGATAGCCCCACTGGATGTCGCTCGCCGCATAGCGCTTCAGCCCGCGGTCGGGATCGTACGTGGTGACCGAGACGACGCGCGTGCTCATGCCGCGCTCGCTCGTACCCGCGTTCATGCGGATGGCACCGCCAACCGTACCTGGCGTTCCCACGGCGAATTCCATGCCGGAAAGACCACGACGAAATGCCTCCTGCACGATGCGCGAAAGCGAAACGGCCGCGCCCACCGTAAAGTGAAGCGACTCCTCGTCGTAATTCCACGTGCGAAATTCACCGCACAAATGCACGACCACGCCGGGAAACCCCTGGTCGGAAACGAGCAGATTGCTTCCGCCGCCAATAACCGTCCAAGGAATGCCGGCTTCCGAGCACACTCCAAGCACGCGCTTCAGATCGCCAAACGTAGCCACCTGGGCCCAGCATGCGGCAGGCCCACCCACGCGCAACGTGGTACGACGCGCCAGGCGCTCGTCGAAGCGAAGCTCGCTTTTGGGGGTCAGGCTAAGCTGGCGCAGCGCGCCAATCTGCGAGGGCGTCATAAACCTATGCGTTCGCCTTGTCCTGCAGGGCCGCAAGCAAGCTGGGACCCATAGCAGTAACATCGCCCGCACCCATGGTGATAACCAGGTCGCCGGGCTTCACGCGTTCGACGAGCGAAGGAACGACATCGAGGCGATGGTGAATATACGTAAGCGAAGGATGGTCGCTGGAATCTTCCAGCACGTCCATGAACGTCTTGCCGTTCACGCCAGGCACGGGCACTTCGCCCGCAGCGTACACGTCCATGAACGTGACGGAATCGGCCTGATCGAAGGCATGTGCGAAATCGGAGCGCAGCACTTCGGTGAACAGGGGAAGACGGGAATAGCGATGCGGCTGGAACAGCACGTGCACCGCATTGAAATCGAGCTTGCGAGCCGCCGAGATGGTGGCTGCGATTTCCGTGGGATGATGCGCGTAATCGTCGACGATGGTAACGCCATTCGCCTCGCCCACTAGGTCGAAGCGACGACGTACGCCCGCGAATTCCGCCAGGGCATCGGCCGCAGCCTGCACGTCTTCGCCCACGCCCCACAGAAGGGACAAGGCACCCGCGGCATTCAGCACGTTATGACGGCCGGGATTCTGCTTCACGCGACCCTGCACAGTGGTACCGTCGGGCATCTGCAGCACGAAGATGCTGCCCACGCCCGAAGCACCCCACGAGAGGATCTTCACGTCGGCGGTCTTCGTCTGGCCGTAGGTAATTACGCGACGACCCGTGCCACGAGCCAGCTCCACGAGCTCGTGTTCCTCGTCGCACACCACGACGACACCCTCTTCGGGAACGGACGCCATGAACTCGGCGAACTTCGCGTAGATCTCATCCAGGTCGGAATAGTGATCCAGGTGGTCAGCTTCCACATTCGTCACGAGCACGCCCAGCGGATCGAGATACGTAAAGCTCTTGTCGCTTTCGTCGGCCTCTACCACGTAGTACTCTCCCGAGCCGGAATGGGCGTTGGTCTGGTAGGCGCGCACGATACCGCCAATGAGAAACGTGGGGTCAGCGCCCATGCCATCCAGGATGGAAGCGACCATGGAAGAGGTAGTGGTCTTGCCATGCGTGCCGGCAACGGCAAGCGTCTTCTTGCCCATGCCCAGTGCAGCGAGCATGCGAGCGCGATGCACGACGGGAATGCCCAGGCGCTTGGCTTCAACCAGTTCGGGATTGTTCTCCATGATGGCCGTAGACACCACGACTACATCGGGCAGCGGATCGGTGGGGATGTTTTCAGCTGCCTGGCCCACGAACACCGTGATACCGGCTTCCTCGAGCTGCTTGGTATAACGGCTTTCCTTCAAATCGGAACCCGTGACAACCATTCCCTGGTCATGGGCTACGCGAGCGATGCCGCTCATGCCCACGCCACCGACGCCAATAAAATGAACTCTCTCGATTTGATTCTGCGTCATGACGACCCAATGTACCTTTCGCGCTTCTGCTTTTGGAAACACCTATTCTAGACCGCTGCGTCTAGCGTGTAGCGCCTATCACAACATCTGCCAATTTGCTTGCCGCCTCATTCGTCCGAAACGAAGCAGCCGCCGCATGCATGCCCTCGCGAACCGAGGCGTCGTCGACGAGTTTCGCCAGCAAGTCGGCAAATTCGGGAGACTCCACCTGATCGTCGGCAATCACATACGCCGCACCGGCATCAACATACTCGCGTGCGTTAGTAGTCTGATGATCGGCCGTGGCATAGGGGAACGGAACGAGCAGGGCGGGAATGCCCAGCGCGGAGATCTCGGCAAGCGACGTAGCGCCCGAACGGGAAACAACGCAATCGCACGCGGCAAGCACGTCGCCCATGCGATCCTCGTAACCCACGACCGTCCAGCGATCCTTCAGCTCCTCGGGAATATCAAGCTGTTCGCACACGGTGTCGTATTCCTTTGGTCCCGTAATGTGACGCACGTAGAGATTCGGGCGCTTCAGCAGTTCGCGAGCCTGCTGGCAAAGCGCCGTATTGATATGGCGCGCACCCAGGCTACCGCCAAACACCACAAGCATAAGGGCGTCCTCGGGCACGCCCGCATACGCACGACCCGCTTCGCGCGTGGCGTCGAACACCGACGAGCGCACAGGATTGCCCGTAACCACGAGCTTGGAAGCGTCCCCTACCGCATCGCCGGCAACGCGATACGTAAGCGCCACGGCTGCGGCCTTCTTCGACAGGTACTTATTCGCCAGGCCCATGATGGAGTTCTGCTCGTGCACTACCACGGGAATGCCAAGCTGCTCTGCAGCACGGCCCACGGGAATGCACACGTAGCCGCCAAAGCACACCACGCAATCGGGCTTCACCTCGTTGAACCAGGCGCGGGCCTTCTTCGTGGAGGAATTCATGAGGCGCAGGGCCTTCACGATGGTGGCAGGATGGTTGCGGTTGAACCCCGTAGCGGGAAACGCCGTGAACGGGATACCAGCCTGGGGCACCAAGCGGGACTCCACGCCCTGGGGCGTACCCGCGAAGTACACGGTATGGCCGCGACGCTGCAGCTCGTCGGCAAGGGCGAGCGCGGGATTGATATGACCGGCGGTACCACCGCCAGAAACGACGATGTTCATTGTCTATCTCCTTCTACGGGACCGCTGCGTTGAACGTGAGGAGCGCGAGCTACTCGTATTGCGCGGCCTTGTCGATGAGGAACGCGGACGTTCGGAAGAACGGCGGGGACGCTGCGAGGAACGGGAAGACGTGCCACGCGACGAAGACGTCGGGGATTCCGCGCGCACAACGCGCAGGTTCTCGCGACGCTTCTGGTACAGCCCCGATTCGCTGCCCGACGCGAACGAAACGGAAAGAATCATGCCCACAAGCAAATACGAGCCAATCATGGACGAACCACCCGAGGAAATGAACGGCAGCGGCTTGCCCGTAGTGGGCAGAAGGCCGATGACGCAGCCAATGTTCAGGAACGCCTGGAAGACGAGCATGATGGTGCAACCGCCGGCAATCATGGTGCCGAACAGGTCGGGGGCATTACGCGCGATGCGCAGGCCCGCCCACAGCACGCAAATGAACAGTGCCACGATGACCACGGCACCCACCAAGCCAAACTCCTCGCCAATGATGGCGAAAATGAAGTCGGTCTCGGCTTCAGGCAAATACAGGTACTTTTCCGCGGAATTGCCCAGGCCCACGCCGAACAAGCCGCCTTCGCCAAACGCATAGAACGCGCGGATGAGCTGGTAGCCGGATCCATACGGATCGGCCCACGGGTCCAGGAACGCAAAGCGGCTGGAACGATAGGCTGCCGAGGCGATACCGAAAATGGCAACGAGCACAATGAGGATGAGGAAAACCACGAAATAGCGGATCGGCACCTCGCCCAGCCACAAAACGGCGACGATGCCCACCAGGCAGATCATAGTGGTACCAAGGTCGGACTGCGTGATGAACAGCAGCCCCAGGGGCAGGACCACGAGCAAGCCAGCGCGAATGAGCGCCTGACCCAGGTCTATTTCACCCTCGACAAGTTCGGCGTACACGCGAGCCGCCATGGCCAGGAAGGCGACCTTGGCGAATTCCGACGGCTGGAAGCTAATGGGGCCAATAGAAAGCCAACGCTGCGCACCCAGCCCCACCGTGCCAATGAGGGCCGTGAGCAAAAGCAAGATGATGGTGCCAAGCATGAAGGCATCGAGCAAACGCCCACGCCAACGGTAATACGGAATGAAAATCGACATAGCCGCGCACATCACCAAGCTAAACAGAACGATGCCCAGCTGCTTGAACAGATAGCTCGTTACGCTCGCGTCCTCGTTTATGGCTTCAATCGTGGAAGACGAGAAGACCATGATCAGGCCGAACACGGTCAGCACGATGACCGAGGCAACCAGGGCCACACGCGGAATGACAACATCACGCGAACCGCCGAACAGCACCGACGAAGAACGTCGTGCACTGCCGGCCTGGGATGCAGGCAAAGAAGAGTTTTTCCTATCGCGCGCCATCGGCTACCTATGCTTGGGCCCGCTGGGCAACCATCGCCTTGAACACGCGACCGCGCTCCTCGAAACCCGAGAACTCGTCGAATGATGCGCACGCAGGGGAAAGCAGCACGATGTCGCCTTCCTGGGCGTGGCTCAGGGCCTCGTCGAGGGCATCTTCCAGATGATCGGCCAGATAGACCGGAATGGTGGCCGCCTGGAACGCTTCGGCGAAACGGTCGCGCGAAGCGCCAAACAGAACCACGGAGGCACAATGCTCGTTCGATTGCGCTACCAGCTCGTCGAGCGCGGTAAGCTTGTCGGTACCGCCCAGCAGAACGATGGGACGACGCGGGTCGAAGGCGGCAAGTGCCTTGAGCGTGGCATCCACGTTCGTAGCCTTCGAATCGTTGTAGCAAGACACGCCATGAATCTGCCCACAGCCCTCGAGACGATGCTCAAGCGAGGAAAACGTGGCGAGTCCCTCGGCAACCGCTGCGGGAGCCGCACCTGCGGCAAGCGCGGCAGAGGCGGCGGCAAGCGCGTTAGACACGTTGTGCTCGCCAGGGATAAGCAGGTCGGAAGCCTTGCAAAGCGCATGTTCTTCCCCACCCAGGGCAACCACGAGCATGCCGTCTTCGCGCAGGAACGCGGCATTTTCGCTACCGCATGCAGCGCGCATGTCGCCCGCGATGCCGCGGGCGGTTCCCACGGGAACGTAGGCAAACCCACGTTCCTGAGCAGGCTGTGCCTTCAGCGAGCGAACCGTGGCACGCACAGTGTCATTCACGGCATCGAGCACCGCGGTGGCATTCGGGGTGGCAGAAAGATTGGCCAGTACCTTCAGCTTCGCATCGACGTAGTTCTGATGCGTACGATGCCAGGTAACGTGATCAGGCGTGATGTTCAGCAGAACGGCAACATTGGGCGCAAAGCGCACGGTAGAAGCCAGCTGATACGAGCTAACCTCGGCAACGTAGACATCAGTCTCGTCCAGACGCACGGCATCCAGGCACGTATCGCCAATGTTGCCCACGGCATTCGCCTTCATGCCCGCATGTTTCAGCAGGTGGGCAATGAGCGAAGTCGTGGTGGTCTTACCGTTGGTGCCCGTGATGGCCACCCAAACGGAGCTTTCGGCGCTTTCGCGCCACGCAAATTCAACTTCGCTGATGATCTCGGTGGAAGCCGCCTTTGCAGACAAATAGAAATCGCTGAACTCGGAAATACCAGGCGAGGCAATGCACAGGTCATACGAGCCGGTAATCACCTGCGTGTCAAATTCAACGGTTGCGCCCGCCTCCTGGCACGTGCGCGCAAAGGCGATGGCGTCCTCGTTCGAGGTACCACCCGCAATGTGCAGCGACTCGACGCGCGTACCCATAAGGCTCGCACAATAGGAGGCTGCAGCCTTGCCGCTCTTGCCAAGACCCAAAATGAGAACGCGCCCCAGATGTGCCGGGGCGCTCTTACGACCGGAGATGAAACTAGAATCCATGCGTTTACACTCCCATTTCCACGAGGGATTCCGCGAAATAGATGATGAAGCCAATGGCTGCCAGCGTGCCCGAGACGATCCAGAAGCGGATGACCACCTTCACTTCGCTCCAGCCCTTCTTCTCGAAATGATGATGAAGAGGCGCCATGAGGAAGATGCGCTTCTTGGTGCGCTTGTAGTAGAACACCTGGATCATGACGGAAAGGGCCTCGGCCACGAACAGTCCGCCCATGACCAGGGAAAGCACTTCCGTCTTCGTGAGTACGGCCAGGCAGGCAAGCGCCGTGCCCAGAGCCAGCGAACCGGTGTCGCCCATGAAGATGTCGGCGGGATACGCGTTGAACCACAAAAAGCCAATGCAGGCGCCGCACAGAGCGCCGGCAAAGATGGACACGTCGAGCATGTCGGAACGATACGCGATGATGGCCATGAACAGCATGACGACCATGACCGTACCGCTGGCCAGGCCATCCAGTCCGTCGGTGAGGTTCGTGGCATTGCTCATGCCGGCAATGAGAACCGTAACGAACAACACGTAGAGCCATGGGATGGAGATGCCATCGCCAATGGGCAGCACCGTGGTAAGCACTCCCATGTCGATGTCGACCACAAACGGAATGCTCACCGTGGGAGAAACACCCACCCAATTCACTGCTGCGATAACGAATACGATGGCAATGAGGAACTGAACGACCAGCTTCCCCTTCGGAGAAACGCCTTCGGTGTTCTGGAAGCGAACCTTGGAATAGTCGTCGATGAGCCCCAAAAAGCCCGTAAGCAGCGTGGCTGCGAGCAGTAGTACCGTAGCCGGCGTGAAGTCGTTGATGAGCACGACGGCAACGAGCAAGCCCACGAGCATAACGAGGCCGCCCATGGTGGGCGTTCCCTGCTTGATGAGATGCGTCTGGGGGCCATCGTCACGCACCTGCTGGCCAATGTGGTCGCGTTTCATAAGGCGAATGAACGCAGGCATGGCCACCAGGACGACCACAGCTGCCACCACGGTTGCCAGGAACAGCTGGAACGACGGATAGGGAGCGTAAAGATTCAGCATACTAGGACACCAGTCCTTCAACGACGACTTCAAGGCCCACGGAATGCGAAGCCTTCACGAGTACGGCGTCGCCCTCATGGAGCGAGCCTTCAAGCTGGGCAAGCGCGGAAGCAGCATCGTCAACGCACGAGATGGCGCTTTCCGCTAGACCCTCTTCGGCAGCCGACTGCGCGATGATGCGCGCCAGCGGCCCCACGCAAATGAGGCGGTCGAGACCCGCCTGGGCAGCAAGTTTGCCCACGCGACGATGACCGTCTTCGGCGAACGAGCCAAGCTCGCCCATATCGCCCAATACGGCAACGCGGCTACCCTGCGTGCGCATGGCCGCAAATGACGCAAGCGACGCACGCATGGAATCGGGGTTCGCATTGTACGCATCGTCGATGACGATAACGCCCGAGGGCGCGGTAATGACATTCTGCCTGCCCGTCTGAGCCCGCGCTTCACCGAGCACGCGCGTGATGAGAGCAGGATCCATACCCGCGCTTACGCCGCACGCGGCAGCCGCACAGGCATTGTGAACGTTATGCACGCCCGGCATTGCCAAAGAGCACGGCGCACTTCCCGCGGGCGTGTGCAGCACGAAGGAAGCGCAGCCATTGTCGGCAACCTGAATGTCGGACGCCCACACCGAAGGACGCAGCGACTCGGGGCGCTCTTCGGGGGCGCAACCCGAGCCGTCAAAGTGAACGAGCGTTGCACCATGCTCATTCACCTGGCCATATTCGGCAAGCTGCACAGCGTAATCATCACTGGAGTTCACGAAGGCCAAACCGCCTTCGGGTACCGCGAATAGGGCCTCGGCCTTCGCATGGGCAATGCCATCGCGGCTGCCAAGCAGCTCGATATGGCTTTCCCCAACGTTGGTGACGAGTGCCCAATGCGGCTTCACGAACGTGCAAAGCTCCTGCAGTTCGCCCAGGCCACGCATGCCCATTTCCACGACAACGAACTTCGTGTCCACGTCGGCACGAAGCACGGTAGCGGGAACGCCCAGCTCGTTATTCTGATTGCCCTGGGTAGCCACGGTAGAACCATGCGCCAAAAGCACGTCACGCACCAGGTTCTTCGTGGTCGTCTTGCCCGAGGAACCCGTTACCGCGATAACCGTGCCCTGCAGCTTCTCGCGCCACGCAGCAGCAAGCTGCGTAAACGCAGCTTGTACGTTGGGAACGAGCACAAGCGCAGCGCCAGCCTGCGCGATCTGGGCTTCCTCAGCTTCAGGAAGTCGATGCTCCACCAGGCACGCAACGGCGCCAGCCTGCGCGGCGGAAAGGCAGAACGTATGCCCGTCGACGCGCTGACCGCTAATGGCAATGTAGAGCGTCCCTGCTTCGACGTGGCGGGAATCCCACGTAAACGAGGTGCAGGTCGATTGACCCTGCACCCCATTGCAAATGCTTCCGCCCGTTACGGCGGCTATTTCTTCGGGGGTAAAACGCATGAAAACCTACTTCTGGCCAAAAGCCCTCTCAAGCTCTTCCGCCACGACTTCCGCGTCGGAGAAATGAAGCGTCTTGCCGCCAACGAGCTGATAATCTTCGTGACCCTTGCCCGCAACCAAAATGCTATCGCCGCTATTCGCTTCCGCGATAGCACGCGCAATGGCGCTGCGACGGTCGGGCTCCACGCAGAAGCGACCTTCGCCCTCGCCCATGCCGGCCACGATGGCGTCGATGATGGCGTTGGGGTCTTCGGTACGGGGGTTGTCCGACGTAACAACGGCGTAATCGGCGGCAAGCGACGTGCGGCCCATAATGGGGCGCTTCGTGGCGTCGCGATCGCCACCGCAGCCAAACACCACGATGGTGCGACCCGAAGAAAGGTTCTTCACGGCCGAAATAGCCTTTTCAAGGGCGTCGGGCGTATGCGCATAGTCGACGAATACCGACACGCCCCCGTCGTGCTGCGCGGAAATGCGCTGCAGGCGACCGGGCACCTGCGGAGCGGACTTCAGGGCATCGACGATGGTGTTCGCAGGGATGCCCAGCTCGAGGCCAATGCCAAACGCAAGCATGACGTTCGAAACGTTGAAGCGGCCAACGAGCGGATAGGTAAACGCATAGCGATTGCCGCGCACGTCGAGCTCGATGTCGGTATGCGTGGTGGCATACGTAACGCTCACGGGATGAATGAGCGCCTTCTCGTCGAAGCCCGTGGAGATGACCTCGTCACCCGCAGCGGCGCAACGACGCAGCAATTCCTGGCCCCAGGCGTCGTCGATGCAGATGACGCGCTTGGCAGGGTAATCGGAGGAAAAGAGGAGCGCCTTCGCCTCGAAGTAGGCCTCGAACGTCTTGTGGTAGTCGAGGTGATCCTGCGTGAGGTTCGAAAACGCGGTAACCGCGAAACGGGTGCCCCACACGCGCTTCAGGTCGAGTGCGTGCGAGCTAACCTCCATGGCAACGGTGTCGCACTTCGCATCGCGCATCTTGGCAAACAGCGCCTGCAGATCGCACGATTCGGGCGTGGTGCGCTCGGCGTGTTCGAACCGCTTGTCGATACGCACGCCCACCGTACCAATGACGCCCGTGCGCGCGAGCGCAGTGTGGGCGATATGCTCTACCAGGTAGGTGGTAGTGGTCTTGCCATTCGTGCCGGTAATGCCCACCAGGTCGAATGCGTTGGCGGGATGGCCATAGAAGTTGGCCGCGGCCTGCGCCATGGCCTTGCGCGAATCGGAGACGATAACCTCGACGACATCGGTTGCGTCGGCAAGATACACCTTGCGCTCTGCGACGATGACGCGTGCGCCATGGTTGATGGCGTCCTGTGCAAACGAATGACCGTCTACACGCAAACCGACGATGCAAAAGAATGCATCGCCGGAAGAAACGGTATTGCTGCTATAAGAAAGCCCTTCGACGACTTCCGAATCGTTGCCGATGATGGTGCAATCGATTCCCTCGAACAGCTCTCTGCATGTCATTCCCATAAAAGCCTGTCCTTTACTGAGCGGCGATTTTGTAGTGGTTTATAGCAAACGTCATTATATCCTTAAAGGCATTGGCAGTAGACCGGTCGCCAGGAACCTCCGTTACCCCTACAAAACAGACCAAATCGGAATCGGTATCGGGCAAATAGCCGATGAAGCTGATGTCGTACGACCCATCCACATACGTACCCGAATCGCCGGCATACTGGGCCGTGCCCGTCTTACCCGCTACGCTGTAGCCATCGATTGCCGCCTTCGTACCCGTACCTTCAGTAACAACTGCCTCCAACATGCCCGTAAGGCTGTCGACCGTGCTGCTGGTGATGAGCTTCGTGCCCTCGTACGTTGGCTCCTCGCCCGTTTGCGGGTAGCTCAACAGGAAATGAGGCTGATAGGCCACGCCATCGTTCGCCAAAGCGCCATAGAAGCGTGCCATCTGCAACGGCGTCACGGAAATACCCTGGCCGAAGCTCACGTTGTACGAGCGAACGAGCGACCACGTGCTCTGCTCGCTGCAGGAACCCGCCGATTCACCTGGGAAGTCCACGCCCGTCTTCTGAGCGAAGCCGTACTCCAGAATCTTGTCGTAGAGCGGCCCGAACCCGAGTTCAGCGGCGGCGAGTGACGTACCAACGTTGGACGATTCCGCCAAGATCTGCGTGAGCGTGAATGTCTGCGACGCACGGGCATGGGCATCCGACACGGTGTACTCGTCGGCTTCCAAGTACGCGGGGCAGTAAATCTCGCTTTCAGGCGTGAGCACGCCAGCCTCGAGCACAGCAGCCATGGTCACGCTCTTGAAGATGGAGCCTGGTTCGTACATCGTGTTAATGGGCATGAGCGTCGTGGCGCCCTCCTCCACCGTGGAACGGTCGGAGGGATTCAGGTAGGGCGTGGAGGCGATGGCCAAGATCTCGCCCGTGGCACCATCGTAGATAATCGAATCGCCACGATTGCCTTCGATATCCGACACTGCCTGGGTCAGGCGCTCTTCGAGATACTCCTGCATCTCGATGTCGATGGAGACAACGATGTCCTGCCCATCGGTAGCAGCAACCGTCTGCTGCTGGCCACCGGCGATGGGATAACCACCCTTGCCGTACTCGGCAACGATTTCGCCATCTTCGCCCGAAAGGACGTCATCGTAATACAGCTCCAAGCCGGCAATGCCATTGCCATCGGTATCGCACAGGCCAATGACCTGCCCCGCCGTTTGGCCATATGGGTAGACGCGCTTCGAGTCGCTTAGGAAGTACACGCCGTCGTAGCCCATGTCCTTCAAGGTGCTCGCCACATCCACGTCGGCCTTCTTGTAGAGGTACACGAACGTGGAAGTCGACGTGAGCTTCTTCGTATAGTCGGACTTCACGCCACCAAACAGCTGCACGAGCGTATCGGCCAGCCCACGCGGGTCGGTCACTTCGGAGGGATTGCAGTAGATGGTGGTTGCATCCACGCTCGTGGCAAGCACGTTGCCGTTTCGATCGTAGATAGTGCCGCGCTTCGCTTCCACGGTGATGGTCTCCGTACGACCCGAAATGGCGGTCTCGGCGTTTTCAGGCCCCACGATGAGCGTAAGGTAGAACAGGCGCCCCACAAAGAAAAGCACGACAAGCAGAAACAGTCCAAACACGACTGCCATGCGCATAGACGGGTTACCCGCCACCACATAAGGCGCGCGTTGACGCGACGATGAGGCGCGACCGCGCGAGCGATTGCGTTGGGAGGTTCTACGGGAAGACGCCATGAGATACGGCTAGATTCCTGCCGCGGCCGAAAGGCTAGCCGAAAGCGAAAGATTGCCCTGGCCGTCGTAGGTAACCACGTCGGTGTCAAGCGTAACGCTCTCGACGGAGGAGGCCTCCACCAGACCCAGCTGGGACGCACGCTCCTTCACGTGGCTGGGGGAAGCCAGCACGCTCTTCTGAACCTGCAGCGATTCGCTGCTCGAGCGAATCTGATCGACCTGCGAAGAGGTGACCTGGGATTCCAGCAACGTATTCACCGTGGCGGCCGTGAACCATACGCGCACGCATGCCACGACGGCGAACACCATGAGCACCGCGAAAGCGGCCTTTACTACGGTAACGAAAAGAGGAGAAACGGCATCGGCCTGTCGCGTGCCGGGAACGACGCGAACCTGCGTATTGCGTTCGCGACGCGGTTGAACCGGAGCGGCGTCATACCTATATGCTCGAGCGGCGGTTGCCAACGGTATCCCCTCCTTCCGAGGTTGATTCGCTTCGACCCGCGCTCGCTAGCATCACGAGACGGGCAGCTTCTGGGCAACGCGAAGTTTCGCGCTGCGCGCACGGGCGTTCCGTGCGACTTCTTCGTCCGACGGCAAGACGGGCTTGCGCGTAAGGACCTTGACTATCGGCACATTGCCGCACACGCACACCGGAAAATCCGGAGGGCATGTGCAACCCTTCGCGTATTCGGCGAAGGTGTCCTTCACAATGCGATCTTCCAGCGAGTGATAGCTGATGACCGCAATGCGACCCCCTGGGGCAAGCCAACGAATCGCAGCTTCCAAGCCGCTGCGCAGAACATCGAGCTCGGAATTGACCTCGATGCGCAACGCCTGGAAGGTCCGCTTGGCGGGATGACCGCCGCTGCGGCGCGCCGACGCGGGGATGGCCGCCTTGATGATCTCCACCAGCTGATCGCTCGTGGTGATCCTCTCGCGCTCCCGAGCCGCCACGATGAATTCCGCAATGCGACTCGCCCACTTCTCGTCGGAATACGTACGGATGACCCGAGTGAGATCTGCTGCGTTATAGGTGTTGATGATCTCTTCTGCGGTTAGGGTTTGTTTACCCGGATCCATCCGCATATCAAGTGGCGCCGTCTCCTTGAAGGAGAAGCCACGAGATGGCGTATCAATCTGCACGCTCGAAACACCCAGGTCGAACAAGAAGGCGTTGACCTCGGGAACTTCGGCTTGCAGGAGAAGGTTGTCCATCTCCCCGAAGTTACCGCGCAGTAGGTGCAGCTCGGGGCGCTGCTCGTCGGGAAGGGCCTGGAGCCGAGTTCGAGCAGCCGCAAGGGCCACTTCATCCTGGTCGATTCCGATAAGCGTTCCCTGCGCACCTATGCGCTTTGCTACTTCAAGGGAATGCCCTGCCCCGCCGAGTGTTGCGTCCACGAATGTGTGCTGTGGTTTGGGGTCCGTGTATTCGAGGCACTCGGCGAGGAGGACGGGGGTATGCCGATATTCGCTTGTCATATTGCTCACGTCTTGGTCCTAATCGCTGAACAGATCGGAGAAATCGATGCTGTCCATGAACTCGTCCCAACGCTTTGCATCCCAAATCTCCAGGTGGTCGTCGTTACCCGTAAGCACGACTTCCTTTTCCAGGCCAACGGCTTCGCGCAGGTCGGCGGAAAGGCCGATGCGACCCGAGCCATCCACTTCCACGTCGCGAGCGCGTGCATTCAAAGCGCGACGCAGGTTGACGTGACGGGAGCTCGTAGCCTTGTAGCCACCCTCGCTCTCGAAGAACGAAGCAACCCACGCGCTGAAAGCCTGGGGCTCGAACACGTAGAGGCATTCCTTCTTCGGGGACAGGGTTACCTTGAGATTCTTCGGAAGCACCTTCCTAAAGTCGGAGGGCATAGACACACGGCCTTTGGCGTCGAGCTTGTGATGATGCTCGCCAACCAGCTCGGTCATGCTGCCTCCTTCCTGGAACCGCTTCAGTGATTGACATTCTATCCCACTTTGCCCCACTTTTCAACACAACCATGCCCCACGACCACAAAATACTTGGGTTGATATGGGGTTATGTATTCCCCATTTTTCAGCTCAAAACAACATGCAGGGCCAGCAAAAGACCTGGAACTAGATATAGTGGGGCCTTGTGTAGAACTAAAGTGGGATGAAGTGGGATGAATTTGGAGACCGTGTGGTGCACGGTGGCATAAGGTTACGAGAATGAACTAATGCATGCGATTTCAGGGGGATTTCGTGTCTCGTAGGGCACTCTTCGACAAAAGGGCATGCCCTTTTCCACGTTTTACGAGGGTGTGACAATTTGGGACAGCCTATATACCAGTTGAGGCAATGACTACGTATAATCGTATGTAGTTGAATTTAGCTAACAGTTATAGAGGAACTTTACATCGCAAAAGTCAAAAACCTCGGAAACGAGAACTCGTCTCGAACCGTAAAACGTATGTGCGCTCGACAAATATCTTGAGAGAAAACAACTTGAATGACGATGGATCGGCATGGGGGCCGCGGCGAAGAGCGCAAAGAGTGTGACAGGTAAAGATATTCGTCGGTTAGGACGGAGGGGGCTATACCATGAAGGAAACAGCGAGAAAGTCGGAGAGGCTTTTGCTAGCATTAGTGCTGGCCATGGGGTTCTTGTTTGCGACGAGCGGGACAGCATATGCAAACGAGGCTGTCGCCTATGTCGAGAAGAGCTGGGACAGCGCAAAGGCGGAGGTCGTGTCGGAAACGAAGACCGCGGAGTGCACGCCCATTACAAGCAGCACGACCGGCATCAGCGGATGGTATGTTGTCAACGGAAACATCGAAAGCTCCAAGAGGCTGGTCGTCAGTGGAACGGCCAACATCGTCCTTGCCGATGGCGCCAAACTCTATCTGGAAGACGGTATCAACGTGCCTGCTGGCGCGACGCTCAACATCTACTCCCAGTCGGAAGGGGACAGTGCCGGCGAGCTATACTGCGACGCCGACACCAACGACAACGCGGCCATCGGCGCCAACGAGACTTCAGGCGACTGCGGCACCATCAACATCCACGGCGGCAAGGTGACGGCCGACACTAAGACGAAGGGCGAAGACGCGGCCGGCATCGGCGGCGGTGAGGAAGGCAACGGCGGCACCGTTACCATCTACGGCGGAATCGTCAAGGCCTACGGAGGCTCTGTGAACGACGAGGGCGGCGCCGGCATTGGCGGCGGCGACTGCGACGACGGCGTCGGCGGCAACGGCGGCCTGGTCTACATCTACGGTGGCGATGTGACCGCCCAGGGCGGCGCTAATGCGGCCGGCATCGGCGGCGGCGACGACGGCGGCAACGGCGGCCTGGTCTACATCTACGGTGGCACTGTGAACGCCACCGGCGGCTCGGTAAACAGCCGAGGTGGCGCCGGCATCGGCGGTGGCGGCATCGGCAGCGGAGATTGGATCGAAATCTACGGCGGCGATGTGACCGCCCAGGGCGGAGCCAATGCGGCCGGCATCGGCGGCGGCGACGAGGGCAAAAGCGGCGCTATAAGAATCTATGGCGGAACCGTTAACGCTACAGGCGGCTCGGACAACTATGACGGCGGCGCCGGCATCGGCGGCGGCAACGAGGCGGCTGGCTACGACATCTTCATCTACGGGGGCAACGTGACCGCCCAAGGTGGCTGCGACGCTGCCGGCATCGGTGGTGGTGATGATGGCGAAGGCACCAGCATCGGGATCAATGGTGCCGATACCATCGTCAACGCGATTGGCGGCAAATACGGCGCCGGCATCGGCGGCGGCCAGGGCAAGGGCAGCGACAAAATCTACATCAGGAATGGCAGTGTTACGGCTCAGGGCGGCGCTAACGCAGCTGGCATCGGCGGCGGCGAGTCGGGCGCTGGCGGCACCATCACCATCAGCGGCGGGACCATTACCGCGACGAGCGTCTCCGACGGCGCAGGCATCGGCGGTGGCGATTCGGGCGCCGGCGGCACTATCAACATATCAGGCGGCATCGTCGAAGCGACCGGCGGGGCGTATGGTGCAGGCATCGGCGGCGGAGATGCCGCTAACGGTGGCGAGATTAACATAAGCAGTGGCACCATCACCGCGACGGGCGGCGAAGATGCGGCCGGCATCGGCGGCGGCGAGGATGGCAACGGCGGCACCATTAATATCACCGGCGGCACGATCACCTCGTCGGGCGGCAAGAACGGCGCCGGCATCGGTGGAGGCCAGCACGGCACCGGCGGCACCATCACCATCAACTCCGCCACCGGCGAACTCATCACGGCCAAAAGCCCCGAAGACGGTGCCGGCATCGGCGGCGGCGACCTGGCAGGCGGAGGCAAGATCACGATAGAGAACGGCAAGATCAAGGCTACAGGCGGCAGCAGTCATGTAATCGTACCGTTTGACGCTTATGATTTCGGCGGCGCAGGCATCGGCGGCGGCGACGGCGGTGACACCGGCGGCAGTGGTCCCAGTGGCGAGATAACTATCAACGGTGGCGACATCGAGGCGCAGGGCGGCTACAGCGCGGCCGGTATCGGTGCAGGCAAAAGGAGCTCTTGCGAAACAGTGACCATCACCGGCGGCAAGATAATTGCGAAGGGTGGTACAGGGACAGCCTTTAGTACGGGCCGCGGTGGCGCAGGCGTAGGCAGCGGCTCCTTGGGTAGCGGCAGCGGCGCGATTACCATCTCGGGTGGCGACGTCACTGCCACAGGCGGCGCTAACGCTGCAGGCGTTGGCGGTGGCTACGAAGTCGCTGCCGGCACTATCAACATCAGCGGGGGCAAGGTCAGCGCCACAGGTGGGGCGTACAAAGATTTAGGCTCCTCGAGCAGCTGGGACGGTGGTGCAGGCGCCGGCATCGGTGGCGGCCAGGGCAAGAGCGGCGGCACCATCACCATCAGCGGCGGCACCATAGAAGCCACGGGCGGCGCTTCCGAGAACACCAAGGCGGCCGGCATCGGCGGCGGCCAAGACGCGGAAGACGCTACCAACATCACGCTGAGGTACGACGAAGCCGACTACGACATCAGCGTCAAGGCGAGCTCGTATCGTTATAGCAGCGAAGACACGTCGGTCACGTTGACGATGGAGAAACCCTTCATGGACAAGGACACGAGAGAGGGTTTCGAGGCCAAAAGCTATACCGAAAACAACCTTGATACGTTCGACAATAGAACTTTGGTCCGCGCGAACACCTACGGGGTCATGGTGCCTGAGATTCAGGGTGGCAGCATCGTTCCCGACAAGTCCCGCGCGGTAGAGAGCAGCACGGTGACCCTCACCGTGACGCCCGATGCGGAAGGCTGGGAGTTGAAGTCCGGCACGCTGAAGGCCGTTGCCGGGACAACAGAGCAGACGCTCACCCAGGATACAAGCGATTCTTCCAAATACACCTTCGCCATGCCCGCGTCGGATGTTACGGTAACGGCAGATTTCGAGCTGAAGGTCCGCGCGGACAGCATCTCGCTTAACAAAAAGTCCGCTACTCTTGCCGTGGACGGCTCAGAAACGCTGACGGTTACCGCCTTGCCTGAAGAGGCAAACAACGAAGCGCTGCCCGACACCCTCACCTGGACGAGCAGCGATGAAAGCGTCGCCACGGTAGACGACGCCGGCAAGGTGACCGGTGTCGCCCCGGGCACGGCGACCATCACCGTCACCACGAACAATGGAACGGAAGACACAACCGACGACAAGTCAGACACCTGTACTGTAACGGTAACCCAGGCTCAGGTGGCCGCGCCCGCGATAGACTCCAAACCCTACACGGGCGAAAAACAAGTCGCCGACGTGCCCGAAAGCAAAGCCTATACCGTGACGACCAACGAAGGCGGCACGGATGTTGGCAGCTACAGCGTCGTGTTGACGCTTGCAGACCCTACTAAGTACAAATGGGCGGACAGCGACGATGCTGTCAAAACGCTTACGTTCGAAATAACCAAGGCGGTGCTCGATGTGACCGTGCCGGAACTGGCCGCCGTGACTTACGACCCGGCCAAGACCCTTGCAAATGTGCCGCTTCCCGAGGGCTGGGCGTGGGCGAATAGCGCCACTGTGCCCACCGTGGGCAATAGCGGCTACCGGGCTGTACTTGCGGTCGACGACACGAACTACGACTGCGCCGGCGTCGAGGGCTACGACGCGGCCAACCACAAAGTTACGCGGACCGTCCCCCTTACCGTGACCAAGGCCACTGTGGCCACGCCCGAGATTGCGAGCAAAGCTTACACGGGTGAAACGCAGACTGCTGACGTGCCGGCAAGCGACCTGTACACCGTGACAGAGAACGAGGGCGGTACGGAGCCCGGGACCTACGACGTCGTGCTCACGCTGAAGGACCCCGCCAACTACGCGTGGGAAGGCGTCGAGGGCCCGACCGTGACGCTGGGCTTCGTGATCCGCGAGTGCGAGCACGACTGGAACGAGCCCATCTACACATGGAACGAAGACAATACCAAGGTCACGGCGAAGCGCGTCTGCAAGAAGGATGCAAGCCACGTGGAAACGGAGACCGTGGACGTCACCTCCGAGGTGACCAAAGAGCCCGCCGGAGACGAACTCGGCGTGAGGACGTATACGTCGGGCCCCTTCGCCAATCCGGCCTTCACCGTGCAGACCAAGACGGAAACGATTTCGGCAGAGGGGCACGCACATAGCTGGACGGAGCCGACTTACGAATGGGCGGCCGACAACATGGAAGTAAGAGCCTCGCGCGCCTTGACGAATGACCCAAGCTTCGTAGAGGTCGAGACGGTCACTCCCATCGTTACGGACGTGAACCCGAAATGCACCGAGGCGGGCACGAGGACCTACACGGCAAGCTTCAAGAACATCGCCTTCGCGACGCAGACGAGGACGAGCGAGATTCCCGCGACGGGCCATGCGGCCGCCGCGCCCCTGCGCGAAAGCGAGGTGGCGGCCACGTGCGAGAAGGCCGGAAGCTATGACGAGGTCGTCTACTGCTCGGCTTGCGGCGCCGAGCTTTCCCGCGTGGCAAAGGCCATCGACCCGCTCGGCCACGACTGGGGCGATCCGGCCTACGAGTGGGCGGCCGACAACGGCAGCGTGACGGCGACGCTTGCCTGCAAGAGGGACGCAAGCCATGTTGAGACGGAAACCGCCGAGACCACGTCGGCGGTAACCAAGGAGCCGACGGAAGCCGAAGAGGGCGCAAGGACCTATACGGCGACCTTCGCGAACCCCGCCTTCGAGACCCAAGCCAAGACCGAGCCGATCCCCAAGCTGGAGCCAGATGGGGGCGTTTCCTACAGGAGCGCCGAGGGCGACGGCCTGCAGTGGACGAGGGGCAGCTCGGCGACGGCGGATTTCACCTTCAAGCGCTCGGTGGACGACGACGCGACCTTCTCCCACTTCACCGGCATCCAGGTGGACGGGGAGGACGTCGACGCGGCCAACTACACGGCGGAGCCTGGCAGCGTCATCGTGAAGCTGAAGCCGGCCTACCTCGAGACGCTGGCCGTGGGCGAGCATACCCTGACCGCGATGTTCGATGACGCCGGCAGCGTGGATGCGCGCTTCGAGGTGCTTGCGGCGCCCGCGGCGAAGGGCGCCGCCTCGAAGGCCAACTCCGCATCAACCAACTCCGCATCAGCCAACTCCGCGTCAGCCAAGACCGGCGACGCCATGCCGGTCGCGCTGCTTGCGTCGCTCGCCGTCCTGAGCGTCGCCGCGCTGATCGTGGCCGGGGTTGCGAACCGCGCCCGCCGTTCAGCGCATGTCGGCAAGCATGCCCGCCTCTAACCTGCAGGAGATGCTTCTCGCCGCGTAAAATGCGGAAAAGGGGCGGCGCCCCTTTTCCGCATTTTGGTTATACCAACGCTGCGAGAACTCGCTCCAATACTGAAAACGTGGAAAAGGGAATCCTCCCCAAAGCGACAGCCGTGGCCAAGGACCCTACCGAAGTATGGGATGCATGGCCTAATGCGCGCGAGGATGCGCGTGCAGATATTCCTCGACCAAATGCGCGCGCTGCACGTGCGTGTAGATTTGCGTGGTGGAGATATCGGCATGCCCCAGCATGTCCTGGATGACACGCAAGTCGGCGCCACCCTCCAGCATATGCGTGGCACAGGAATGACGAAGCGTATGAGGATGCAGGTCGTCCACGCCTATCGCCTGCCCCGCCTTGCGCACCAACGCATGCACCGCTTGGCGGGTGAGCCTGCCACCGCGGGCATTCAGGAACACGGCGCTCGTTGGCTGCGTAGCGCGCGCAAGGTGCGGCCTACCCTCGGAAAGATAGACCCTCAGCGCGCGCTCCGCCGCACCCGAGACGGGAACCACGCGCTCCTTGCTGCCCTTCCCCATTACCAGCAGGAACCCATCACTCAGGTGAACGCGGTCGACATCCAGGCCGCACAGCTCGCTCACACGCAGCCCGCAGCCGTACAGCACCTCAAGAATGGCGCGGTCGCGCAGCTCGCGCGGCGTATCGCCGCAAAAGAGGTCGATCATGCGACAGGCCTGCTGCACGCTGAGCACGTCCGGCAGATGCTGGGGCTTGCGCGGCAAGCCCACCGTCTCGGTTGGATTAGCCGTGGCATAGCCCTCACGCACCAGGAACTTGTGAAACGTCTTCAACGCGGAAAGAATGCGTGCCATGGTAGAGGGCGCATAATGCAGCCCATCCTTCAGATAGCGCTCGAAGTCTACGACCACCGTACGCGTAACCTGGGAAAAGCCATGTGCGGGGGCAATAGGGCACCCAAAAGCAGGGTTCGTAAGATAGCGCAGGTAGATAGCCAAATCATGCTCGTACGCCTCGACCGTGAGCTCGGCGGAGGCGCGTTCCACACGCAAGTATGAGATGAATTCGGCAATGATGTCTTCCATGCGCCCAGTGTACTACGCTCGGCGCATGGCACGGGAAACGCCCCAGTAAAAAAGATCGGGCTGGAGAGGAGTAGCTCCAGCCCGACATAACGGCATGCTATGAACGTCGCATGCGCATACCCAAAGGGAACCTTACGCCCCGGCGTTTTCCTTCGACGCCGAAACGAAACCGACAAACAGAGGATGAGGCCTGGTGGGACGGCTCTTGAACTCAGGGTGACCCTGGCTGCCCACGTACCACGGATGGCCGGGAACCTCGATCATCTCGACCAGGCGACCATCGGGCGACTGACCGGAAATGACCAGGCCAGCTTCAACAAGCGCAGGACGGAAGGCATTGTTGACTTCGAAGCGATGACGATGGCGCTCGTAGATGACGTTCTCGCCATAGGCCTCGAATGCACGCGTATCGGGAGCAACCGTGCAGGGGTACGCGCCCAAACGCATGGTGCCGCCCTTGTCTTCCACGTCTTCCTGCTCGGGCATGAGGTCGATAACGGGATATGCCGCTTCCTCGTCGAACTCGGTAGAGGTGGCACCCGGCATGCCAGCAACGTGGCGTGCGAACTCACACACGGCCGCCTGCATACCCAGGCAGATGCCCAGGAACGGAATATTATTCTCGCGTGCGAAATGGGCGGCGCAGATCTTGCCCTCGAAAGCACGCTGGCCAAAGCCACCGGGGATGAGGATGCCATTCGCATCGCCCAGGATGTCGCGCACGTTCTGCTCGTTCACCGTCTCGCCATCGACGAGCTGGACGTCGACGTTCACGCCATTGGCCACGCCGGCATGACCCAGAGCCTCGATAACGGACAAGTATGCGTCGGGTAGGCTAACGTACTTGCCCACCACAGCGACCTTCACCATGGAAGAGCAGCTGTTCTTGGCGTCGAGGAATGCCTGCAGCGGAGCCAGATTAATGGGCTTCGCCTCCAGGTTCAAGCGCGCGAGCACGGCCTCGTCAAAATGCTGCTCGTGCAGGCCCAGGGGCACGTCGTAGATGCTGGGGGCGTCGGAGCACTCCAGAACGTCTTCGGGAGCAACGTCGCAGAACAGGGCGATCTTCGCGCGAACCTTCTCGGAGACTTCATGGTCGCTGCGGCACACGATGAAATCGGGCTGCACGCCCATGGAGCGCAGCTCCTTCACGGAATGCTGCGTGGGCTTCGTCTTCACTTCGTGAGCTGCGGAGATGTAGGGCACGAGCGTACAATGCACGAACACGGAATTGCCCATGCCGAGCTCCTTACGGAACTGGCGAGCGGCCTCGATGAACGGCTGGCCCTCGATGTCGCCGATGGTGCCACCGATTTCCACGATGACGATATCGGCCTGGGTCTGCTCGCCCACGCGACGCAGACGTTCCTTGATGGCTTCGGTTACGTGAGGAATGACCTGCACGGTGCCACCCAGGAAATCGCCGCGACGCTCGCGCGCGATGAGGGTCTTGTAAATGGAGCCCTGCGTGAAGTTGGAAGCGCGGGTAAGGCTCTCGTCGATGAAGCGCTCGTAATGGCCCAAGTCGAGATCGCCCTCATGGCCGTCGTCGGTAACGAACACCTCGCCATGCTGAAAGGGGCTCATGGTGCCCGGGTCCACGTTCAGGTAGGGATCCATCTTCTGCATGGTCACGCTGTAACCGCGAGCCTTCAGCAAGTGGCCCAAGGACGCAGCGGTGATTCCCTTGCCCAACGAGGAAACGACGCCGCCGGTAACGAAGATATATTTGGACATGATGCTCCTCACGATAGAATTCAGCAGGAGCGTATCGCGTCCGCGATACGCATGCGGCGCACGCGGACAGCACTAAACCACGCGGCACACACGTCTTTCTATTGTAGCGAGCGAGAAAGCGTCGGGCGATAGAGAAGGGCACGTGTTAACACATGCGTAACAAAGAACTGAAAGTTATCGGCGCTTCAGGCGACGCATGAAGCGCTCTACGATGCTGAACTCCTCAACGCGGAACAGGCGACATGCGCCAAAGACAACCGCCAGGCCGACGATGCCGCAGATGGCAAGCTGGATGATGGCATTCGCCATAGCGCCAATGCCAGGAATGGTGGGGATGAACGCCAGCAGCAACGCCGTGGGCACGCAGCCCACCACAGTGGCAAGCACCGTTCGAATGGTAGTCTGCACCGTCTTGTTCTGCGGGTCCTTCCCCACGTAATGATTGAGCAAGACCACCGAAGCGACCGCACGCACCGTGAAGTAGATGAAGTCGGCCACGGGCACGCCCATGAGGCCCAGCACGCCACGCTGGCACAACACGGCATACAGAATGAGCTGCAGCACAACGATGGCGCAGTTCATGAGCGCGAACGCCATAAGCTTGCGCAACGAGGCAAACGCCTTGTACAAATACATGCCCACCGAATACAAGGGCAAGCTGAGAATCCACACCTGCAGAATCTCGCTTACCTGGTACACGTCATCGCCCGTGAAGGCGCCGGCATGGAACAGCGAGATAAGCGGCTGGGCAAGCACGAACAGCAGACCCGTGAGCGGGATAATCATGAAGAGCGTACCGCGCAGGCCCTGCCCCACCTGCGAGCGGAAGCGCGAAATATCGCCACGCGCCACCGAATCGCTCATTTCGGTAAACATGGTGCTGGAAAGCGACACTGCCACCACGCCATAGGGCAGCTGATACCACATCCAGGCATACGACAGCGTCGACGGGCCATTATCGGCGCCGACCAAGCTGAAGGCGTTGCGGAAGCTCACTGCCACGACATTCGCCACAATGTAAATGAGTGAGGGCACGGCAATCTTGATGGTCTCGGCGATAGCCGGGTCCTTCAAGTTAATGTAGGGACGCCAACGATACCCCGTCTTCAAGAGCGCGGGGATCTGAATCACGAACTGAACGGCAACGCCTAGCGTGGCACCCACGCCCAGCATGATGAGGGCCGCCGTGGAATTAACCTGCGAAAGCGGCACGTACGCGAAAAACGTGATGATGACCACGATATTGTTGAGCGCCGGCGCCACGGACGTAAGCAAGAACGAGCGCTTGGCGTTCAGCACGCCGGTGATGACGCCACCCAAGCCATAGAACACCAGCTGGAACGCGAAGATGCGGAAGAACATAACCGTCTGCTGGTACACGTCGGAATCAGCGCTCTGCGTGAACGTCTGCGTAGCTACTACCTGCTCGGCAAAGATGCTGCAGAGCACGGAAAGCGCACCCAACAGGATGAGCGTGATATTCAGGATGTTCGAGGTGTACTTGCTCTCGCCTTCCTTGCCGAAGCGTTCGCGCTCCAGAAGAAGCACGGGCAGGAACGCCGTAGAAAGAAAGCCACCAGCCACCAGCTCGAACACCACATTGGGCAGATTGTTGGCAACCTGGTAGGCGCTCGTGAGCATGGAATTGCCCAGGGCGAACGCCATGGCCCACGTGCGAATAAGGCCCGACGCACGCGATAGCAGCGTGCCGAGCGTCATGAGGCCGGTATTCTTGATAACGGAGTTGCGCGCGTCGTCGCGCGATGAGCTTTGCGTATCCATAACGGGGAAAATGGTAGCATATAGGGGCATTTATTGATTACGAACGCAGACGAGGTCTCTATATGCACATCTTGGTAGTACGCAACGACGAAGGCGCAAAGGCAATCGATGCGTCGCTGATGATTTCCGCCTACCTTACCAGCCAGGGAATCACCTGTTCCATCACGAATTCGATCGACGTGACGCCCGATTACATCGAAGGCGCCGACATGGCGGTCGCACTGGGCGGCGATGGAACCATCCTGCGCACGGCGCACATCGTGGGCTACACGGGCATCCCCATCCTGGGCATCAACTTTGGCCACCTGGGCTTCCTGGCAAACGACCCCACCGACAGCGTCATTGCCATGGTGGCAAGCGCACTCGCCGGAGAATGCACGAAGGAAGAGCGTACCAACCTGCGCATTAGCGTGCTGTGCGAAGGAGACGACGAGGACGCCTTCGACCACCTGAGCACGAGCCCTTTCGACCGCTCCAACGACCGCAGCTTCTTTGCGCTGAATGAGATTTGCGTCTCACGCGGAGCTTCGGGCCGCATCATCGGGTTCGACGTGGCGTTCAACGGCGATCGCCTGGCCAACATGCGTGGCGACGGCATGGTGGTAGCAAGCGCCACGGGCTCCACCGCCTATGCGCTTTCCGCTGGCGGCCCGCTCATCGCCCCCGGGTTCCAGGGGCTGGTCGTGGTGCCGCTGGCGCCGCATTCCATCTCGGCGCGCGCCGTAGTCACCGACCCGAACGACATCGTCGACGTCACCCTCTTCGATACGCCTTCGGAAAAGGACGCAACGCTCTTCATTGATGGCTGGCACGACGAACTGCCCGCCCCCATTCGTGCCGTGCGCGTCCAACGCGGCAGCACGCCAACCACCCTTCTTCGCTGCAACTACAAGGGCTTCTACGTTCAGTCGAAGAAGGCGTTCTTCTAAACGCAAGATCGCAAGAACGAAGCAAGCACGGGTTATGCGGACAAGGAGCAGACAATGGGCACATGGATGGATGCAACGCTGGGAAAGCTGGGGTTTGGCTGCATGCGTCTGCCAAAAACCGATGATGAACTGGACATGCCCGCCATCTGTGCCATGTTCGACGCGTTTCTAGAGGCTGGGTTCAATTACTTCGACACCGCCCACGTGTACCTGGGAGGACAAAGCGAGGTAGCACTGCGCGAATGCCTCGTAAAGCGCCACCCGCGCGACTCCTTCTTCCTTGCCGACAAGCTTTCGAACCAGAACTTCGAGGTCGAGGAAGACATCGACCCACTCCTCGACCTCGAGCTAGAAACGCTGGGCGTGGACTACATGGACATGTTGCTCCTGCACGCCCAGAATGCAACCAACTACGAGAAGTACACCGCAACCCACGCGTACGAGCACGCCTTCGCTTTCAAGGCGGCAGGTAAAACCCGATACGTGGGGATGTCATTCCACGATTCTCCCGACGTGCTCGAGCGCATCCTGAACGACCATCCCGACCTTGACGCCGTGCAACTGCAGGTGAACTGGGCCGATTGGGAAAGCGCTTCCGTCCAGAGCCGTGCGTGCGTAGAACTATGCGCGCAGCGAAACATCCCCGTCATCGTGATGGAGCCACTCAAGGGCGGAAACCTCGTGAGCGTTCCCGAGCCCGTTCAGCAGATCATCGACGACATGGACAACCCAGAGGGGCTTTCCAACGCGGGGCTCGCGCTACGTTTCGCAGCGACGCACCCCAGCATAGCCATGGTACTTTCGGGCATGCGCACCATCGAAGACGTGCGCGACAACGTACGAGCGATGCGCACCCCAACGCCTCTCTCGAAAGCGCAAGCCGAGTCGCTGCAACAGGCCGCCGAGAAAATCGCCTCGATGGGCATGATTGCCTGCACGGCATGCCACTACTGCACCGACGGCTGCCCCGAGGGCATACGCATCCCCGAAATGCTCGATTGCCTGAATACGAAACGCGTATTCGGCGGTTGGAATCCCAGCTGGTACTACAACAATTCGCTCGTATCCGAAGGACACGCCAAGGCGAGCGAATGCCTGCAATGCGGCATCTGCGAAGAGGCATGCCCGCAGTTCCTGCCCATTTGCGACTTACTCGAAGAAGTAGCCTCCGAGCTGGAAGGCAACTAGTTCTTCTTCATTACCGGGCGGCGGTACTCGGGCTCCACGGTAAGCAGGATAGGACCACCCTCAGTGATGGCCACCGTCTTCTCGAAATGAGCCGCCGGCTTGCCATCGCGCGTAAGCACCAGCCAACCATCGTTACCCGCGCGCGTCTTGCGCGTCCCCATGCAGATCATGGGCTCGATGGCGATAACCATGCCCTCTTCCAAGCGCAAGCCCATATGGCGATGCCCATAATTGGGAACATTGGGATCTTCGTGCATGTCGCGACCCACGCCATGACCCACGTATTCACGCACGACGCCATACCCATGGGCTTCCGCATGTTCCTGGCACGCATGCCCCACATCGCCTAGGCGATTACCGGGACGGGCTGCCGAAATGGCGCGCCACATGCACTCTTCCGTTACATCGAGCAGCTTCTGCACCTCGGGCTTAATACGACCCACGGGGTACGTCCAGGCGTTATCGCCCACCCAACCGTCGACGATGGCGCCCGTGTCGATGGAGATGATATCGCCCTCGTGCAGAATGACGTCCTTACTGGGAATTCCGTGAACAATCTGGTCGTTCACGGAAGAGCAAATAGTTCCGGGGAAGCCGCCGTAGCCCTTGAACGCAGGAATGCCACCTTCGGCACGAATGATTTTCTCGGCATGCCTGTCCAGTTCGAGCGTGGAGATGCCTGGTTCGATGATTCGCCCTACTTCGCGCAGAGCCTTCGCCGATAGCCTGCCCGCCTCTTTCATCGCTTCGATTTCGGCAGGCGTTTTCCTGATAATCATTCCAATCCCCGCATTCCCTTGCAAACGCGCCAGTCGCTACATGCACAAATCGGCAAACGTTGCCCCCACTACGCGCGCCAAGTCCTCGCCATTGACGATAATCTGCTCGCCACGTTCGCCGGCGCTGATATAGATTTCATCGAATAGGACCGCAGTCTCGTCGATGAACGTGGGGAACTGCTTCTTCATACCCAGGGGCGAGCATCCACCACGCACATACCCCGTAAGAGGCGTAAGTTTCTTGAGCGGCAGCATTTCCACGCGCTTGTCGCCCGCAGCGCGCGCGACCTTCTTCAAATCGAGTTCGCAATTCGTGGGAATGCAGCATACGACATGCCCCATGCGCTCGCCTACCAAAACGAGCGTCTTGAAAAGCTGTTCGGGGTCTTGCCCCAGCGAAGCAGCTACGTGCATGCCGGAAAGATCGTTTTCATCGACTTCGTACGTAGCCGTACGATATGCCACGCCCTCGGAATCGAGAATGCGCATCGCATTTGTCTTGTGCAACTTCTTACCCATGGCTCAATTCTAGCACTCGCCCGCTCGCAAACGGCATCTTCCCAAAGCCCACATGCACGCAGGCAAGGGCCCAACACCAAGGCACGGTGTGCATATGATGATGCCACCCCAGGTATTTGACGGAACGACCCCAACAAAGTAGACTTACGTACCGCGCATACGCGCTTCTATTCGCTGGGCCATCGTCCAATGGCAGGACTCTGGTTTTTGGTACCAGCTATGTAGGTTCGAATCCTGCTGGCCCAGCCAATCTTTCTTCTTGATTCACTTCTTCCCAAATGTCTATAGCCATAGCGGCTACCCCATATGGGGTAGTTTGACGTTTTCCTATCATCATTAGGCGAATAGTCGCACGTCAACCTGCAATGCGATTACCATTGCAGGTATGAAGAACACAATTGAACGCATCATCTCCTCCCCCGCATTCCACGCGCTCGTGCTACTCATTGGCGCGGCATTCCTGCTCACAGGCGCGTTTCACGAGAACCTCTGGTTCGACGAAAGCTACTCGGTAGCCATCGCCGACCATTCCTTCGCCGAAATCTGGCACATTGGCTCGGGCGACGTACATCCCGTACTGTTCTACTGGGCGCTGCATATCATTCGCCTGCTCGGTGGTTACGTTACCGAATACCGCATCTTCACCGTCCTTGGCGCCGTGGCACTCGCGGCCATAGGCCTTACGCACCTACGCCGCGACTTCGGCTGGCGTGTCGGCCTCATCTACACGACGCTTGCGCTCTTCACACCCTACGTCTCGTACATCGCCATCGAGATTCGCATGTATTCGTGGGCGGCATGCATGGTCATGTTCTCTTTCGTATACGCGTTCCGCATCATGCGCCTGAATCGTACGAGCATACCCGCCGACGGCCTACCCCATGCACCATGGGCGCGCTTCATGATCTGTTCCATCACGGCAGCCTACCTGCACTACTTCGCCGTGATCTCGGTGTTCTTGGTTAACCTTGCACTTTTGTGCTTCCTCATCGCACACCGACGCACGCGCAAAGGCGATCTGAAGACATTCTGGATACAAGCCGCCCTGCAAGTGGCCCTCTTCGCACCCTGGCTCAGCGTGCTCGCCAGCCAGGTCGGCGTAGTATCCAACACGTATTGGGCGCAGTTCACCTTCCCCGATACGCTCATTGCCCTAGCGCGCTACCCCCTCATCACCATGCAGATCGACTTTGCGTGGAAAGGCGATTACGGCCTGATTCCCCGCATCGTGGTCTGGGTCGTCATCATTGCACTCGCCATCCTCATTGCGCTCATCGTACGAGAATGCATCAAGCGCAGGCGACGCCCTTCAATGCGCAAACGTGCGAAATACGCTTACCCGAAACGCGATGCAAGCTGGTGGCGTCGCGTATGGCACACGCTCACCTCCCCCTCATGGTTCCCGGCGTTCCTGGGCATTGCCATATACGTTGGCCTGGGAGTCATCGCCGGGCTGGCATCCATTCTCATGCATTCGTTCATGGTGTACTTCCGCTATATGTTCTGCGCTATTGGACCGCTCATCTTCGGCATCGCCTGGATACTCTTCCGCCTGCACCGCAAGCGCATCACCATTATGTTCTGCCTGCTGTTCATTGCCATCTCATCGCTCAACCAGCTGCTCATCGTGCAAGACGACTACAGCGACAAGAACAACGAGTTCTTCGACTACATGGCCGAGCAAATACAGGAAGGCGACCTGGTCGTTTCAAGCGACATCGGAATCATGGGCGTCACATCGGTCTACTTCCCCGACCTGGAACAGCACTACCTTGATTGGCAGAAGGGAAACTGGGCGCTTGCGTACTCCTGCTACGGCGACAACCTGGTAATCGACTCTAGCTGGGAAACGATGCTCAACGACTACCATGGCCAATTCTGGGTGCTAGGCCAATCGACCGACGCCGTGCCCCCACGCGACGTAACCGACCTGGAGCAGAAGGACGGCATCACGCTGCTGTGGAGCCAGCAAGTGTATAGGCCCTACGAACGCGGGTACTACACCATCGCGCTCATGTACAAGGAGTAGACGCAAGAAACTCCACCCCTCACGCACAGCGCCCGAAGGCAGCCTGGCACCCCTCATTAGCCATCGCCTTTGGAGATATCCCAGCAAATAGACCGCTATCTGAATTTCAGATAACAGGACATCGATATTAGGCCCCTACCGCCCACCCTGAACATCGGAAATAATCCCGTGTTATGGATTAAACGAAACGCAGGAAGGGGAACCTGGGGAATGCTAAAGACTACGGGACTGACAAAGACGTTCAGTTCAAACGGGGGTGACTTCACTGCCGTCGATAACGTATCGCTCTCCATCGAGCAGGGCGATATCTACGGCGTTATCGGCTACTCGGGAGCAGGCAAATCTACCCTCGTTCGCTGCCTCAACTTCCTTGAGACTCCCACCGCAGGCACCATCGAAATCGACGGCTTCGGTACACTTCGTTGCGAAAAAGGCAACGTATTTCATTCGGACGAGAGCAATCCGCAGGAGGAGCCCGTCTCCCCCGCCAAGCTACGGAAGCTTCGCTCTTCCATCGGAATGATTTTCCAGCACTTCAACCTGCTCGACCGTTCAACCGTATTCGAGAACGTAGCCTACCCCCTGCGCCATACGGGCAAATCGAACCAAGACATCGAGGCGAAGGTTACCGAGCTCCTAGAGCTGGTAGACCTGAAAGACAAGGCCAAGTCGTTCCCCGCAGAGCTCTCGGGTGGTCAGAAGCAGCGCGTTGCCATCGCGCGCGCCCTAGCCAACGACCCGAAGATCCTGCTCTCCGACGAAGCCACTTCGGCACTCGACCCTGAAGCAACCGCTTCGGTTCTGGCGCTGCTGAAGAACATCAACGCACGCTTGGGCCTTACGATCGTCATCATCACGCACGAAATGTCGGTCATCAAGACCATCTGCAACAAGGTCACCGTCATGGAAGGCGGCAAGGCCGTAGAAAGCGGAACGGTTTACGAAATCTTCTCGAACCCGCACGAAGAGATCACCCGCAAGTTCGTCTCGAAGGGCGAAAACCTCGAAAGCCTCGACGTGCTGCGCGAAAAGTATGGCACCGAAGGCATTCTGGCAAAGCTCACCTTCGACGATAAGTCGGTAAACGACGAGCTCATCGCCGACACCGCCAAGCAGTTTGACGTGCATATCAATATCCTGCTCGCCAATATCGAGTGGCTGCAGGGCAAGCCGCTTGGCCACATGGTCGTGCAGCTAAAGGGCACCCAGGAAATCACCCAGAACGTCATCGAATATTGGCGCTCGCGCAACGTCCGAACGGAGGTAATCGGTCATGGACCTTCTGCAAACGCTCTTTCCTAATGTCGTAAGCTACAACGACATCTTCGTCGATAGCATCATCGCCACGTTCCAAATGTTCGCGATCTCGGGCATCCTCACGTTCGTCATCGGCCTTGCCTTCGGCATTGCCCTTACCGTAACCAGGCCCGACGGCATTGCACCCAACAAGGTCATCTTCGGAATCGATACGCTCATCACGAATTTCTTCCGCTCTATCCCCTTCGTGATTCTGCTCATCTTCCTGATTCCGCTCACCAGGCTCATCACAGGCACCGCCATCGGCGTGGCTGGCGCAATCGTACCGTTGGTATTCGGCGCCGTGCCCTTCTACACGCGCCAGGTGGAAACCGCGCTCGTGAGCGTAGACAAGGGCAAAATCGAAGCAGCCCGTGCATTCGGGTCGGGCACCATGGGCATCATCTTCCGCGTATACCTGCCGGAAGCCCTGCCCGAACTCATCCGCGCCACCACCATCACGGCTATTTCGCTCATCGGCCTCACCACGATGGCAGGCGCCGTGGGCGCAGGCGGCATCGGCAGCTTCGCCATCAACTACGGCCAGAACCTTCATCACCAGGACGTCGTAAACGCATGCGTCATCCTTCTGATGGTCATCATCAGCATCATCCAGGGCGTGGGCAACCTGCTGGCACGCCGCACTACCAATAGGCACCTCTTCGGAAGATAAGAGCGTTCGCGCTAATCCGCACACGCACGCAAACCACTTCTGAATGAGAAAGATACAAGGGAGGTAATTATGAAAAAGACAACGCTCAAGAAGCTGGTACTCGCGGCCTTTGCCGCGGTAACGGTCATCGCACTCGCTGGCTGCGGTGCTTCCGCTTCCAGCAGCACCGTGAAGATCGGCATTCCCGACGATTCCACGAATGGCGGTCGCGCCATCAAGCTGTTGGAAGAAGCGGGGCTCATTGAGGTCGACCCCAACGCCGGCTACACGCCCGAAGTGAAGGACATCACGAAGTACCTGTACAACGTGGAAATCGTCCCTTCGGCCGCCAACACGCTCCCCTCTACGCTCGATGACTTCGGTGCTGCCGCGGTCAACGGCACTTACGCAATCCCCGCCGGCCTCACCCCCTCGAAGGACGCACTGATCACCGAATCGCAGAACTCCGGCTCGGGTGACAACCCCTACGTGAACGTCGTCGTCGCGCGCAGCAGCGAGGCCAACAACGCCACCTACAAGACGATTGTAAACGCGCTCCAGACGCAGACCGTGGCCAAGTACATCGTGGGCAAGTACCAGGAAGCCTATATCCCGGCATTCGACTACGACGCTTCCGACGTGGCAGACGATGCCTTCATCAAGGAAATCGACTCCTACTCCTCTAGCAGCGACGGCAAGACGGTCGTGAAGGTCGGCGTCTGCGGCTCCTCCAACGACTACTGGAAGGCCGTGCAGAAGGTCCTCGACGAGCAGAATGCCGGCATCTACATCGAACTCGTCACCTTCGATGCGTACACCCTGCCCAACGAGGCTCTGAACTCGGGCGAAATCGATCTGAACTCCTTCCAGCACAAGGCATACCTGGCCAATGAAGTAAGCTCGATTGGCTATGACATCACCGCAATCGGCGACACCATCATGGCACCCCTTTCGCTCTACTCCCACGCGTACGACTCCATCGACGCCATCAAGGAAGCAGCTGGCCAGGCGGCGTAACCCAGAAACGGCATCGAACAACGAATTGACAAGGGGCGGCTCTGAGAGCTGCCCCTTCTTGAAAGAAGACACTATGAGCACAGTTGAAACGATTCTCCAGGCAGTCGAGGAAGACCACGCATACGTCGTGAATCTCCGCAGGCATTTTCACCAGCACCCCGAGCTCTCGCGCCACGAAGACGCAACGAACGAGCGCATCATCGAAGAGCTCACGTCTTTGGGCCTGGAAGTTCATCGCATCCCCGAACATTCGCTCTATGCGGACATCACGGGCGAACTACCCGGGGAGGCCGCCATCGTGCTTCGCGCGGACATTGACGCGCTCCCCGTACAGGAAGCCGACGACCGCCCCTACGCATCGCAGGTACCTGGCGTCATGCACGCCTGCGGGCACGATGCCCATATCGCAGGGCTCATTGGGGCGGCACGCATCCTCGTGCGCAATCGTAACCTGTTTGGCGGCACCGTGCGCCTGGTGTTCCAAGAGGGCGAAGAAGTAGGTTACGGCGGGCATAAGGTCGTGGAAAGCGGAGCCTTGGACATCGCCTCACGTACGTTCGGCATCCATATGGCATCGAACGTTCCCGTGGGTTCGGTCGTCATCACGCCTGGCCCCAACAACGCTTCCGTCGATTACTTCAACATCGCCATCTCCGGCAAGGGTGCGCACGTCTCCACGCCCGAAGCGGGCATCGACGCGCTCTACATTGCCTCGCAAATCGTCGTGGCAGCCCAGGCCCTTGTAACGCGCCGCGTGAACCCCACCAACAGCGTGCTGATAGGCATCGGGAAATTGACCGCCGGAACGGCATACAACGTAGTTGCCGAATCGGCCGTCATCGAGGGGACCATCCGCGCGCTCACGCCCGAAACGAGGGAGCAGGTAAAACGCGAGTTGGAGGAATTGGCCTGCAGCACCGCACGCATCTACGGCGGAACGGCATCCATTCGCTTCGAAGACTACACGTCGCCCCTCATCAACGATGAAACGTCGAGCCATGAAGCGCAGAGCACCGCCGCTGCCCTCTTCGGCGAAGAGAAGGTCATCACCAACCGACCCGCCTCCCTCCAGGGCGACGACATGGCAGAGCTGATCAATCGCGTACCCGGAGCGTATGCCTTCGTGGGGTCTGCAAACGCAAAGCGCCCCAACACGCAGGTCTCTCATCACAACAAGAGCTTTGACATCGACGAAGACGCGCTTACCGTATCCACGGCACTCTACGCGCAATACGCTATCGACTACCTTCAGACGTACGCAGGCGCCTAGCGCTTCCGTCTTCCAAAATCGCTGCCCTTGCGGGCAGTCTTGCGCAGCTTTTCGAGGGCGGCCTCTTCCGATTCGCCCTCGAAGCGGCTTCGCAGCTGCACGACCTGGTCGCGCAGACGAGCAGCTTCCTCGAAATCCATGGCCTGGGACGCACGCTGCATATCGTCTTCCATAGAGGTAATAACGCGCAACACCTCTTCGCGGGACAGCTCGGCAAGCTCCTTGTTTACCTGCTCGGCCGTGGTATTCCCCACTTCTTCTTCCACGTAATCCATGATGTCATTGATGGCCTTGTTCACCGTCTTGGGCGTAATGCCATGCTCCTCGTTGAACTTCATCTGCAAGCCACGACGACGCTCCGTTTCGGTAATGGCAAGGTCCATGGAATCGGTACGCTTATCGGCGTACATGATTACCTGACCCGACGCATTACGGGCCGCACGACCAATGGTCTGAATGAGCGAGCGATGATTGCGCAGGAAGCCTTCCTTGTCGGCATCGAGAATAGCCACGAGGGATACCTCGGGCAAGTCGAGGCCCTCACGCAGCAGATTGATGCCCACGAGCACGTCGAACGTGCCCTGACGCAGCTCGCGCAGAATCTCGACGCGCTCGAGCGTGCCGATGTCGGAATGCATATAGCGCGCGCGAATACCCTCGTCGAGCAGATGGTCGGTAAGGTCTTCGGCCATCTTCTTCGTGAGCGTGGTAATGAGCACGCGCTCATTGCGCTCGGCACGAATGCGTGCTTCGTCGATGATGTCGTCGATTTGCGAAAGCGTGGGACGCACGATGATTTCAGGGTCGAGCAGGCCCGTAGGGCGAATGATCTGCTCCACGTTCTTCTGACTTACGCGCAGCTCGTAATCACCCGGCGTAGCTGATACGTAAATGAACTGGGGAACGCGCGCCTCGAACTCGTCAAAACGCAGCGGACGGTTATCCAGGCAACTCGGCAGGCGAAACCCATGTTCGGTAAGGGTGACCTTGCGAGAGCGGTCGCCTTCATGCATGCCGCGAATCTGCGGCACCGTAACATGGCTCTCGTCGATGATGCACAGGAAGTCGTCGGGGAAATAATCGATGAGCGTATACGGCGGCTCGCCTGGCTTGCGTCCGTCTAGATGACGCGAGTAATTCTCGATGCCACTGCAGAAGCCCATCGATTCCATCATTTCCAAGTCGTAGCTCACGCGCATTTCCAGGCGCTGAGCCTCGAGAAGCTTGCCCTCTGCCTTGAATTGCTCCAGGCGCTCGCGCAGCTCCTCGCGAATTGACTTGATGGCATGATCCATCTTCGGCTGGGCCGTCACGTAATGCGACGCCGGCCAGATGGGCAGCGCCTCGTAATGGTTGAGCACTTCCCCGGTCACGTTGTCGATTTCGGCAATTTCCTCGATTTCGTCACCCCAGAATTCGATGCGCACGGGATTGTCGGCGTACGGCGGAAAGACGTCGATGGAATCGCCGCGCACGCGGAAAGTGCCGCGGGAAAGCTCGTAGTCATTGCGGTCGTATTGAATGTCAATGAGCTCGTGAATGACATCATCGCGCTCGGCAGGCTTCTGCTTGTCCACGAACACGGCCATGCCTGCGTAGTCCATAGGCGAACCAATGCCGTAAATGCAGCTTACCGAAGCAACGACAATGCAGTCACGACGCGAAAGCAGCGAAGACGTAGCCGCATGGCGCAGCTTCTCGACCTCTTCGTTGATGGAGGCATCTTTCTCGATGAACGTATCGGTGGAAGGCACGTACGCTTCGGGCTGATAGTAATCGTAGTACGAGACGAAGTACACCACCGCGTTATTGGGAAAGAACTCGCGCAGCTCTGCAGCCTCCTGCGCTGCAAGCGTCTTGTTGGGCGCAAGGACGAGCGTGGGCTTCTGCACGGCCTCGATGGTCTTGGCCATAGTAAATGTTTTGCCACTACCCGTTACGCCCAAGAGCGTCTGGTAACGCAGGCCATCACGTACGCCCTGTGCAAGAGCCTCGATTGCCTGAGGCTGATCGCCTGCCGGCTCGAACGGAGAAACGATTTCGAATGGCTGATTGGCAAGGCGCACCGATGGCAGCTTGCCTGCCATTTCCACACCCTGCAAGTTCGAAAGATGAGCCATCGCGCTACTTGCTCGCTATATCCTGCCAGACAAGTTCGACCTGCTCCTCAAGCTGGTCGATTGTGCCCTTGTTACTGATGACGTAGTCGGCCCACAGGGCGCGCTGCGCATCGCTCACCTGCCTGGCGATGCGACGACGGACATCGTCTTCGGCGAAGCCCTTTGCCACGGCACGCTGCACGCGCACGCGCGTAGGCGACGTAACGGCGATAACGCCCACGCTATTGCGAACAAGCGGGGCGAACGTGCCTTCGGGACCATCGTAGGCAGAAATCTCAATAACAGCGAGCTCGCAGCCCTCTTGCTCCAGACGATCCAACTGGGCCTGAGCCACCTTAAGCAAACGAGGCTGAGTGATAGCGTTCAACTGAATGGTCTTGGCCTGCGTAACGAAGGCGCGGGCTGCCAGTTCGGAACGTACGATGGCGCCATGCTCGTCGAGAATCTCAGGACCGAACGTATCGGCAAGCTGACTGATCACTTCGGGATCGAGAAGCGTTTCATGGCCGCATTCATCGAGGTCAACACGCTTGGCACCACGTTCAAGTAGCATATGGGATACGGTTGATTTGCCCGACCCGATGCCACCGATGAGAATGCACGTTTTCATCTTCTCGCCCCTTTCGCCTTCTACTATCTTCAGCATCATGGTACCACCGAACCTCATTGCCAATCCATTGAAATGACCAGGAAAAGGGGCGTGTTTCAATGCATACGCGCATACAAAAAAGAAACCCCCGCGTACTCACGCGGGGGTTTCGAAGCTTATGCTAGCTTGTTGCTATTCAGCAGCCTGCTCGGAAGCCTCTTCGCGGGCGGCACGCTCAGCAGCGCGCTTCGCCTGACGAGCAGCCTTCTCTTCCAGGGCAGCCGGATCGGGCTCGGCAACTTCGATTTCGATGCCCAGCTCTTCGGCAGCGGCCTTCATGGAGAGGCTGATGCGACGACGGTCGGTGTTCACTTCCAGAACCTTGACCTTTACATCGTCGCCCGCATGCACAACCTGCGTGGGGGTCTCGATGTGCTTGTTGGACATCTCGGAGATGTGCACCAGACCCTCGACGTTGGGGCCAAGCTCGACGAATGCGCCGAACGGAACCGTCTTGGTGACCTTACCGTCGATGATGCTGCCAGCGGGATAGTTCTCGACCAGCTTGATCCAGGGATCTTCCTTCGTCTGCTTGAGACCCAGGGAGATGCGCTCACGCTGCAGGTCGACGTCGAGAACCTCGACCTCGACCTCTTCGCCAACCTTGACGACTTCGCTGGGATGGTTGACATGGCTCCAAGAGAGCTCGGAGATGTGAACCAGACCGTCGATACCACCGAGGTCGACGAAAGCGCCGAAGTCGACGATGGAGGAAACGGTGCCCTTCAGGCGCATGCCCTTGGACAGGCGGGACAGAATCTCAGCACGCTCGTTCTTGCGGCCCTCTTCAAGCAGCACGCGACGGGACAGAACAACGTTGTTGCGGTTGCGGTCCATTTCGATGACGCGAGCTTCCAGGCTGGTGCCCAGGTACATGTCGAGATCCTTCACGCGGCGAAGGTCGACCAGGGAAGCGGGCAGGAAGCCACGCAGGCCGATGTCGAGGATGAGACCACCCTTGACGACTTCGATAACCTCGCCGGTAACCGTCTCGCCAGCCTTGAACTTCTCTTCGACGGAGATCCAGGCGCGCTCGTACTCGGCACGCTTCTTGGAAAGGATCAGACGACCGTCCTTGTCTTCCTTCTGGAGAACGAGGGCTTCGATCTTGTCGCCCATGTTCACGATGTCGGAAGGATCGGCGTCCTTGCGGATGGACAGCTCGCGGGAGGGAATGACGCCCTCGCTCTTGAATCCGATGTCGACCAGCACTTCGTCATGCTCGATCTTGACCACGGTGCCGTCGACCAGATCGCCTTCGTCAAAGTCGGTCAACGTGCCATCGATCATCGCGTTCATCTGCTCGTCGGAGATGTCCTCGAAATCGATAACGGTCGGGTTCTTGATTTCGGTCAAAATGGACCCCTTTCATAATTACGGGGACCCTTCGTCATGATTGCGTGCTCTGTACCATGTTCACGGCACCGCTCTGCGGCGACAGGCAAAACATGTCTCGGGGGCCAATATTACCTGCTTGATGACTACTGTCACCTAAGCCGTGCTATTGTAGCACAGCGAACGCGGGGCGTACCCGCGAATTATTCAAGTGGAAACGTTCCACACGCGCCCTACACCACTAACAGGGAATGCCAGGTCGCAACGGCGCAATTAACGGTTCTCGATGTGCAGAATGTTCTTCAGGCCAATCGAAATCGTTCCGTCCGATTCGCTCGTGAACGTAATGTACTCGGGGTTCTGCCCGTATTCAGCGGGGAACGTTACCTCGATTCCCGTATCGGTGCGAATCTTGTGCCGACGCACCACGCGCTGAGCGGCCTCGCGTTCGATGGGCACGTGCTCGGGTATCTCCTGCGCAGCCGCAGCCTGCTCGAAACGCGTACGAGCCGGCGAATCCTCAAACACCGCCTCGGCCATCTGATCCAAGTCGATTTCGTCCTCGTCGGACACGTTTTCCGAAACGTATGTCTTCGCACGAGACAGGGCAACGGTGGGATTCTCGCCATATTCGTCGGCCACCGCCTCGACGATCTCGGTCACCGCGGCAATGGTTTCGCGACTCGAAGCCTGCTGCGTGCATTGCAGCAGCTTGTCGGGAATGAGGAAGCAATCCTCTCCCGCTATGTTGCGCTTCTTGTCCACGAACTGCACCGCAAGCGATCGCAAGTCCACAAGCGCATACGAAGCGAGCTTTTGCGACGGGTTGGGCAGCACCGCGTGATGACGAGCGATGCTATTGAATTCGCCCTCGTCGTCGTAGCGCGTTTCATGCACGTAGGCCTGTTTGCTGTCGAGCAAAATGATGGCAAAGTAGCGAGGCAGCGGGCCCGAAAAGCCCGTGGCATGATCGAACGCTCGCTGGGCTGCGGTATCCGCAACAGGGTCGGGATCGAACGGACACTCCTCGGCTTCGGAGGTTTCTACTTCGTCACTGGGCTCCACGCCTTCGTCAGCCTCGTCTTCCATCTCTTGCAGCTCGGCCTCGGCGGCTGCTTCGCGAGCGGCCTTCGCGGCACGCTTCAGCTCGGTGTCATCCTCGAAGTCCACGATGAGAATGTCAGTGGAGATGGGCTTTTCGGAATGACCCAGTTCAGTGGAAATGAATTCGGCGATTTCCGTGGAAAGGCTCACGAACGTGGAGGTGTCGCTGAAGTAATTGCGCAGTTCGGTGGCAAAGCCGCTACCCTCCACGAACGAACCTCGCTTGTTGTCCAGATTACCCAACGCCTTGCGCACGTGACGCATCACGTAGTTCTTCGCGGTCTTATCGGACAAATCGATCTCGCGCGGGGAAAAGATGTTCTCGCACGCGGTGAAATCGCAGATATGCAAAATGGCGTGATTGATTCTCATGCTTACACCTGAAGTATTCGGCGTGCCAGCGGGCACGGTAATTGCAACCCGCCTAGAATATCAGAGCGGCACCACACGCGTACGCCCCCAAACCAACAAAGCACAGAGTTACTGCGGTTGCGCGATATTGGCATCATTCCTAAAATAGAAAAGATAATCACGTGTGCAATACAGCACGTCAGACGCGAAAGAATAGGTTGGTTATATGGATATCGGAGCGTCTTTGCCCATCTGGAGCATCATCCCGTTCGTGGGAATGCTTCTCTCTATCGCCATTTTCCCCCTCGTCAAACCCGAGTGGTGGGAAAAGAACGAGCTCACTGTAGCACTGTTCTGGTCGGCGATCTTCCTCATTCCCTTTATTGCGGTATACGGCTTCGGCGTAGCGGCCGAATCGCTCTCGGAAACTATCCTGGGAGACTACGTACCGTTCATCGTGCTGCTTCTGGGCCTCTTCACGGTTGCCGGCGGCATCCACGTAAAGGGCACCATCGTAGGCACCACGAAGAACAACGTCATCATGCTGGCACTCGGCACGATCATCGCAAGCTGGGTGGGCACCACGGGCGCGGCAATGCTGCTCATTCGCCCCGTCCTGCGTGCCAACCTGTGGCGTCGTCACAAGGCTCACATCGTCGTGTTCTTCATCTTCCTGGTGGCAAACATTGGCGGCTGCCTTACGCCCCTGGGCGACCCCCCGCTGTTCCTGGGCTATCTGCGCGGCATTCCCTTCTTCTGGACGTTCGAGCACATCTGGGTCATCCTGCTGTTCAATACGGTCATCATGCTCGTGGCGTTTGCCCTCATCGATCGCCACTTCATCAAGAAGGAAGGCAAGGAGGGCCTAGAAGCCCTGAAGCTCGAGGACGAAGCCGACGAGCGCACCCCCATCCGCATCGAGGGATGGCATAACTTCTTCTTCCTGGCGCTTATCATCCTTGCGGTCATTCTGAACGGCACCATCCCCCAGATGGAAATGTTCATCGATCCCGCTACGGGTGCCACGTACGGCATCGACGTGGAAGGCGTGCATATCGGCGTCGACTACGTCGTGCAGATCGTACTCATTCTGGCCGCCATGGCTGGCTCCTGGTTCACCACCAGCCACCAGCTGCGTGCCGACAACAAGTTCGAGTGGGCCCCCATCGCCGAAGTCGCCAAGCTGTTCATCGGCATCTTCATCACGATGATTCCCGCGCTCGCCCTGCTGCGTACCAATGGCAGCTCCCTGGGCGTCGACAGCCCGCTGGCGTTCTTCTGGTCCACGGGCCTGCTTTCGTCGTTCCTGGACAACTCGCCCACCTACGTGGTATTCCTTACCACGGCAGGCGCCATTGGCTCCAACGCCGCGAATGCCGTAGCCACGACGGTCGGCTCCGTCGACCCGCGCATCCTACTCGCCATTTCCGCTGGTGCCGTATTCATGGGCGCCAACACCTACATTGGCAATGCACCCAACTTCATGGTGAAGAACATCGCCGAAAAAGCCGGCGTAAAGATGCCCAGCTTCTTCCATTACATGGGTTGGTCGGCAGCAATCCTCATACCGCTGTTCATCCTCGATAGCATCGTGTTCTTCCTCTAGGCGCAACGTCAGAAACGAACAATCGAACCCCCTGCGATTCACATGAGTCACAGGGGGTTCTTACATATGGCCTCTTTTCGGTGCAGCTGGGAGCGGGGACAATCCCTCCTGCCCACCTCGCCAACCACGCCTGAGGGGCCATGGGATGGAAACGAGTCCAGGGAGGACTACAAGGCGCTGCTCCCCCGCTCCCCCGTGCGAATGCGCACAACCTCTTCGCAGGGGAACACGAATATCTTGCCGTCGCCTACCTTGCCGGTATGCGCCACGTCGAGAATGATTTCGATGATGCCATCCACCTCATCATCGACGCAGATGATTTCGAACTTCACCTTCGGAACCATATTCAGCAGAACTTCCGTGCCGCGATAGTATTCCTTCCAGCCATGCTGATTGCCACAGCCCTGCACCTGGCTAATGGTCATGCCGCTGACCTTCGCATCGAACAGCGCTTCCTTTACCGCTTCCAGTCGCTCGGGACGGACGACCGCCGTAATCTTCTTCATATTCCTCACGCCTTTCCGCTAGTCAAGACCAACAAATGCCGGGTAGGCAGATTCGCCATGTTGGATAACGTCCATGCCCAGCCCCTCATCATGCTCGCTCACGCGCAGGGAGCCGCCAAACAGGGCCTTCACGACAAGGGCGATAACAAGGCTTCCAATCGCCACGAAGGCAACGGTAACGAGGATGCCCAGCACCTGCGCGAACAGGAGGCTTGGATCACCCGTGTAGAGCAGGCCGCCGTTCTCGGTCCAGGAAAGCTCGGGTACGCAGAAGATGCCGGTAAGCACGCCACCCACGATGCCACCTATGGTGTGGCAGCCAAACGCGTCCAGGGCGTCGTCGTAGCCAAGCTTTGCCTTCATGCGGGATATGGCCAGATAGCAGATAGGCGAAACTACGAGGCCCATGAACACGGCTGCGAGGGGCTCCACGAAGCCCGCTGCGGGCGTAATGACGACCAAACCGGCAACCAGGCCCGTCGCACCACCCGTGAGCGTGCACTTCCCCGTAAGGATGCGCTCGAAGCCAATCCAAGACAACGAAGCCGCCGCAGAAGCCGCCACCGTGTTCAACAACGCCAGCCCCGCCGTGCCGTTGTCGGCGAAGGCAGAACCCGCGTTGAAACCAAACCAGCCAAACCAGAGCAACGTGGCACCCAGGAACACGAACGGAACGTTGTGAGGACGGTAGCTCAGCATGCCAAATCCGCGGCGCTTACCCAGAAGAATGCAGAGCACCAGGCCCGTAAGACCCGAGGAGATGTGCACGACATCGCCGCCTGCGAAGTCGAGTGCACCGATCATGTCGCCGATGAAGCTACCATCCCCACCCCACACCATATGGGCAAGCGGAGCGTAAATGAGCACGACCCAGATGGTGCAGAACGCCATGACGGCGCCCACCTTCATGCGCCCCGCCACGGCACCGGTGATGATAGCCGTGGTGATCATGGCGAAGGCCATCTGAAACACGATGTCGATAATCGCAGGATACGAAGCAGACGCCGTGGCGTCGAGAGCAGCTTCGCCAGAGAGGGCCGTAAATGCCGTAGCCGTCCCGTTCGCTTCCGCCAGCATATCTTGCACCGCGGTTACGCAACCCAGTTGGTCGAAGCCACCGAAGAACGGAATCGAGCCATCTCCGCCGTAGGCGAACGACCACCCGCAGATTACCCAAACGACACCCACGATGCCAATTGCGGCCAACGACATGAACATAGTGTTGATGACGTTCTTGCGGCGCGACAAACCACCATAGAAAAAGGCGAGACCCGGGGTCATGAGCAAGACGAGCATGGCGCTCACCAGCATGAACCCAGAAGAACCTGTATCAAGCATATTTACTCCTTCCACTTTTCTCTAACGTCTGTCATAATCCCATCCGTTAGAAGTGAAGAAGGCGAGCAAACGGTTTATTAACCTGCGAGTACGCATCTGGTAACACGATGGAAGCATCGTCGTTACGCACTGGAAACAAGCACGCAGACGCACGAAGGAGATGATTACCACATGGCATTGGAGTTTCGCGCTGTAACCGAAAACGACATCGAGGAATTGGCTCGCGTAGCACATGAGATTTGGCATGGCTACTGGCCGCCCATCATCGGCCAGGAACAGACCGACTACATGGTCAACACGCTGCAGAGCGTACCGGCGCTGAAAAAGGCTATTCTCGAAGATGGCTACCAATATTGGCTTCTGGTAGACGAAGATGGCATTGCTGGTTACACGGGTTGCGACATCGAGCGCATGACAGGCGACGAAGCCCACGACAAGCCGTTCCATCATAGCCCCGTCGTAGACGCCACGTGGAAGCACCGTCTGTTCATCAGCAAGATCTACCTGTACCCTCGCGCACGTGGCAAACACTACGCCAGTCGTGTAATCGAGTTCTACGAGCGGCTCTGCCAAAACGAGAACCTGCCCGTCATGTACCTCATGGTCAACCGACGCAACGAGCTTGGGCTGCGCGCCTACAAGGGTCGCGGCTTCCAGATCATGGAAGAAACCGATGCTGATATTGGCGAGGGCTTCTACATGATCGACTACATTATGGCGAAGGAAGTTGCCCTAGCTTCCGCTTAGAGCGCTCACACGCCACCTAATGCAGCAGGGGCGCTGACATTGTCAGCGCCCCTTTTGTCATGCCAGATTAATACGCTCGGCTAAGGACCGTATTGCGATGCCGTAATGCTGGGACTTGGCGGGCGAATAGTGCATCTGGGGCTTGTCCCCGGAAACGCTATTCGCCCTTTAGCTCTAAGGCACCTCCCCTTACTACCTCCCCCCCCCATACACAAAAAGGGCCGAGGCAAAAGCCCCGGCCCTTAAGCGGTTTATGCTGAAAGTAATTTATTCAGCCGCAGTGTATTCACGCTGAACGGCGGAATCGACGGGAACCGCAGAACCCATCGTGGACACAACCGTGATGGACTTCACGTACTTGCCCTTGGCGGCAGCAGGCTTCATGCGCAGGATCTCGTCGTACACAACGCCGTAGTTCTCTGCGAGCTGCTCAGCGGAGAAGCTTGCCTTACCGATGATGACATGGCAGATGCCGAAGCGGTCGGCGCGATACTCAACGCGGCCACCCTTGAGTTCCTTAACGGCCTTGGCAACGTCGTTGGTAACCGTGCCCAGCTTGGGGTTCGGCATAAGACCACGCGTACCAAGGATACGGCCCAGACGACCAACCTTGGGCATCTGGTCGGGGGTAGCAACGGTGGCGTCGAAGTTGATGTTGCCAGCCTGGATGTCGGCAACCAGGTCGTCGGAACCAACGATGTCGGCGCCGGCTTCCTCGGCAGCGCGAGCAGCTTCGCCCTCGGCGAACACAGCAACGCGAACCGTCTTACCACTGCCGTTGGGCAGGCTTACGGTGCCACGGAGCTGCTGATCAGCCTGACGGGTGTCGATGCTCAGACGGAAGTGAGCCTCAACGGTCTCGTCGAAGTTCGCGGTAGCGATTTCCTTCACGAGGTTCATAGCCGCCAGAGGAGCGTACAGCTTACCCTCTTCGATCTTCTCGGCAGCAGCCTTCTGCTTCTTGGTGAGTTTAGCCATTTCTAAATCCTTCCGTGGTATTGTCGAGCGCTTGGGCTCTCCCACTGTTTACAACCGCTTACGCGGATAACAACCTAAATCTCAGAGTGTTAGTTCTGAGCGTCGAGAAGAGCCTGGAGCTTACGCGTAGCAACGTAGGTCTTCTTCGGGGCACGACCCTCGATGGTGACGCCCATGGAGCGAGCGGTGCCAGCCACGATCTCCATAGCGGCATCGATGTCATTGGCGTTCAGGTCGGGCAGCTTGATTTCGGCGATTTCGCGCAGCTGGTCGAGAGAGAGCTCGCCGACCTTCTTGAGCTGCGGAATGCCGGAACCACTCTTGAGGCCCAGCTTTTCCTTGATGAGCACAGCCGCCGGAGGCGTCTTGCACACGAAGGTGAAGGACTTGTCCTCGTAGACCGTGATCTCGACGGGGATGATGGTACCGGACTGTTCCTGCGTCTGGGCGTTGAACGCCTGGCAGAACTGCATGATGTTAACGCCCTGGGCACCCAGTGCCGGGCCTACCGGAGGCGCGGGGTTGGCAGCGCCAGCCGGGATTTGCAGCTTTACAAAGCCCGCAACTTTCTTATCAGCCATTGTAAAAGCTTCCTTTCAGCTGAAGTCTTTACCTAATAGTTCATATCAACAAACGCTCGAACATGAGAAGCCCCTGTCCACGAGGGCACGCTCTAGCGTATTGTCTTTTCCCTGTTCAGCCGCCCTGAACAAAGGCGGCCATACGCCTAAATGCGGGAAACCTGGTTGAAGGTGAGTTCCACCGGGGTCTCGCGACCAAAGATGGAAACCAGAACCTTGACCTTGTTGGATTCAGGCGATACTTCAGAAACGACACCGTCGAACTCGGCCAGAGGACCGTCGACGACCTTCACGGTCTGCCCCACTTCCAGATCGGTGGAAGTCTTGCGGGGAGCTTCGTGAGAAGTGCGCTTCATGATCTTGTTGTACTCTTCGCGCGTAAGCGGAGCGGGCGTCTGCTGACTGCCCACGAAACCCGTTACGCCAGGAGTGTTGCGGACTGCAGCCCAGCTGCGGTCGTCGAGCTCCATGCGAACAAGCACATAACCCGGGAAGACCTTCTTCTCGGATTCAACGCGGCGTCCACCTTCTTTGATTTCGGTGACCGTCTCCATGGGAATCTCGATGGCGAAGACATTGTTCTCCAGGCCCATCGTCTCGATACGAAGCTCGAGATTCTGCTTGACCTTGTTCTCATACCCAGAATAGGTATGAAGAACGTACCACTTCTTAGCCATGTTCTACGCTCCCAGAGACGAAATTGCCACAAGCAGGGGCGTTACGATCCAGTTGTCGAGAATGAAAACGTACACGCCAAAAAAGACCAGCGCACCCACGACAACCCCGCTCCAGCGGAGTACGTCCTGGCGGGTAGGCCACGTAACGCGCTTCATTTCAGCGCGAACGCCAGCGAAGAACCCATCTTTCTTGGGAGCCTTCGCGGGCTTCTTTTCGGAAGACTTCGAAGCAGCTTCAGAAGCCTGCTTCGTGCTCTTCTCTTCTGAGGAACGAGATGAACGCTTGAAAAGACCCTTCTTCTCTTCGGAAGAGGCTTCCTGCGTCGAATCTTCGGCCGCAACTTGCGCGTTCTGCTCGACATCCGCCTTGCGCGCAGCACGACGGGCAGAAGCTTTAGCGCGTTGCGTCTTTGATTTCTTAGCCATCTTTACCCTTCAAAGTCTGTATTTTTGCAGACCGTATTCAACTTCTTATAACGCCAAACAAGCAGCCTGTTAAAGCTGCTCGTAAACAAGCTGGCAGGCCAGGAAGGACTCGAACCCTCAACTTTCGGTTTTGGAGACCGACGCTCTACCAATTGAACTACTGGCCTATTATGCACATCCTCTAACGAGTTTCCTTATGCAGCGTGTGATGTCCACACCACTTGCAATATTTCTTCAACTCGATGCGATCGGGAGTGGTCTGCTTGTTCTTCTTGGTCGTATAGTTACGGCGCTTGCACTCGGTGCAGGCCAGGGTGACCAACGTACGCATCTACTTTACTCCTTATGTTCACATTGCTATGACTTGAAACTGCACAGATAAGTTAAGCGTGGAAGAGAGGGCCCACAAGCGTGAGCCCTCTCCATTAACCTCATTGAAGTTATTTGATGATTTCGGTTACGCGACCGGAACCAACCGTGCGGCCACCTTCGCGGATAGCGAACTTGAGGCCCTCTTCCATGGCGACCGGGTGAATGAGCTCGCCCTTGATCTCCACGTTGTCGCCCGGCATAACCATTTCGGTGCCCTCGGGCAGGTGAGCAACACCGGTGATGTCGGTGGTGCGGAAGTAGAACTGCGGACGATAACCATCGAAGAACGGGGTGTGACGGCCGCCCTCTTCCTTGGTCAGAACGTAGATCTGGCCCTTGAACTCGGTGTGCGGGGTAACGCTACCGGGCTTGCAGAGAACCTGGCCACGGACAACGTCTTCGCGCTTCACGCCACGGAGCAGAGCGCCGATGTTGTCGCCAGCCTCAGCCTCGTCGAGCAGCTTGCGGAACATCTCAACACCCGTGCAGGTGGTCTTGGTGGTCTCGCGGATGCCGACGATTTCCAGTTCGTCGCCAACCTTCAGCTGACCGCGCTCAACACGACCGGTAACAACCGTGCCACGACCGGTGATGGTCATAACGTCTTCGATAGCCATCAGGAAGGGCTTGTCGGTGTCGCGAGCAGGCGTCGGGATGTAGGAGTCGACAGCGTCCATGAGCTCCCAGATCTTCTCCTGGTAGGCAGCGTCGCCTTCCAGAGCCTTGAGAGCAGAACCACGGATGATCGGGGTGTCGTCTCCGGGGAACTCGTAGGAGTTCAGCAGTTCGCGAACTTCCATCTCAACGAGCTCGAGCAGCTCGTCGTCGTCGACCATGTCGCACTTGTTCAGGAAGACCACGATGTAGGGCACGCCTACCTGACGGGCGAGCAGGATGTGCTCGCGGGTCTGGGCCATGGGGCCGTCGGTAGCAGCGATAACCAGGATAGCGCCGTCCATCTGGGCAGCACCGGTGATCATGTTCTTGACGTAGTCGGCGTGGCCGGGGCAGTCAACGTGAGCGTAGTGACGCTTGTCCGTCTCGTACTCGATGTGAGCAATGGAGATGGTAATGCCGCGCTCGCGCTCTTCAGGAGCCTTGTCGATGTCTTCGAAGGCCGTGAAGTCAGCATGAGCGGTGCCGTGAGACCCGTCGTTGCTGGACAGGGTCTTGGAGATGGCAGCGGTGAGCGTGGTTTTGCCATGGTCAACGTGACCGATGGTGCCGATGTTTACATGCGGCTTAGTACGCTCGAACTTTTCCTTAGCCATGAAATCCTCCTTCAATGAGAACGCCCCTACTGGGGCGTTTTATGAGCTAAAAATAAAGACTGCGTAAGCAGTAGAAGTATCTATGGTAGCGGTGACTGGATTCGAACCAGTGACGCCACGGGTATGAACCGTGTGCTCTAACCAACTGAGCTACACCGCCAGGTGCAAAAGAGAACGATGTTCTCGATAAAGCAATAGATGGAGCCCGCGACCGGATTTGAACCGGTGACCTCTTCGTTACCAACGAAGTGCTCTACCTACTGAGCTACACGGGCAAAGATGGTGGGCGCGCTAGGATTCGAACCTAGGTAGGCAGAGCCAACGGGTTTACAGCCCGTCCCCATTAACCACTCGGGCACACGCCCATCTTTCGCTTAACTTGTGCAATTTTCAAGCTGCGGCTCGTTTTTCGGTTTCACCCGAAGCGCGAGCAGATGGAATAATACGCTAGCTCCGAAGTCGTGTCAACAGCTTACACGCCCCCGGGTGTATCTCCACGATTCCTCCGTTTACCCGCAACATGTGCCCACGTCATCATATATATGTTAGGCATTTTTAGAGGCTTCGGTAGTTTGTGTGACAAGGGGCTAGCCTAGGCAGCAACGCTCTTCGCTCCCTTCACGCCCTTCTTCCTCGCCTTCACCGGGCGACCCGGGAGCTGGGGCTGGCAGTCGCCGCACCTGAGCATGAGCAGGGCCACGAGGTTGTCGGTGTTGCGGAAGCCGTAGCCCATCCTCACCGTCACCTTGATCTTGTTGTTGATGGCCTCTACGCGCCCGTTGCTGATGCCGAGCTCGACTGCGGCGATGATGTCGTCGCGCCGGCGGCGCACCTTCTTCTCCACGGCGACGACCTTGGCGATCTTGCAGTAGGCGGCCCTGTGCATCCAGTCGTCGAGCAGCTCGGCGGCCTCGGAGCCGTCGGCTGCCCGGAAGACGGCCCGCAGGTCCTCCTTGAGCTCCCAGGCCCTGACCAGCCGCGAGCCGGCCCTCTTCTTGAGCGCCTCGAGCCTCGCCCTCTGGCCGTCGGTGAGGTCCTCGGGGTTCTTCACGAGCGCGTAGCGGCTGCCCTTGATGGAGGCCGCCTCCTCCTCGAGCGCCCTGACCTCCTCGGGCGGCAGCTCGCCTTTGGCAGGCCTGCCGCGCTTGCCCTCGGGCCTGGGCCTGGCGGCCCTGGCGGCGGCCCTGGCGGCGTTCCACTCCTCGCAGCGCACGGCGTCGAGCGCGTCGTTCATCCACTGGACCACGTGGAAGGGGTCCATGACCCACCTCGCGTTGGGGCAGCGGCGCTTGACCAGCTGCCTTATCCACCTCGCGCCGTCGGCGGTCACCACCTCTATGGCGCGCCTCTGCTCGCGCGTGAGCTCGTCGAGGAACAGGTTGAGCACGTCCTTGCCGGTGCCCTCGTGCGCCCAGATGAGGCAGCCGCGGTCGTGGTCGACGACCACCGTGACGTACTTGTGGCCCTTCTTGTACGACGTCTCGTCGATGCCGATGCGGCGCACGCCGTCGAACCTCGAGGCGCCGCGCGCGGCCTCCAGCTCGGCGTAGACGCGCCTGCACACGCCGCCCACGCTGTGCCACTCGACGCGGGCGAGCTCGGAGACCGCCGAGGCGGTGCAGCGGACCGCCAGCCACGCCACCCAGTCCTCGAAGTCACGCGTGAAGCGCGCCCCGTGCCGCGCCCAGGGGACGGCCTCGGTGCGCACGCCGTGCTCCGGGCAGCGCACCCTGCAGGGCGCGTACTCCAGGTAGCAGGCCGAGCGCGCCAGGTCCATCGCCCTCCACAGCCTGGGGGCCCCGCGGTTCGCCATGTCGTAGAAGTCGCAGGCCCTGCCGCATACGGGGCAGCGGCGCTGCTCGCGCTTGTAGGGCCGGACGCTCACGACGATGCGCTCGGCCTCGATGCGCGCGCCCAGGACGACCGTGCGGGCCAGACCGAGGGCGAGAAGTAGTAGACTCTTCATGCGTCACACCTCTTCGGTTGTCTGAATTTGGCTTAGCAATCATAGGCGGATGACGCGGAAACGGCCCCTCCCGGGGCCGTTTCAGTTCCAGATCGTTGTTTTCGCCCGCTGAGCTGGGCCTATGCCGGAATCTCTCCCACAGAAACCACCGAAGAGCCCATTTTTACGTTGCTCTATAATGTAATGCCATGTGTTGGGAAGTGAAATTCGTAAACGATTTCATACATATATATAAGTAAGGGGAATGATGGAAAACTCGGACAGCCTTGTTGTCGTAGCGATACTTATTTACTTTATCGCCGTACTCACTATTGGCTTCATTTACGCCAAGCGATCGAATTCGTCGGCATCGGAATACTTCCTGGGCGGCAGGAAAGTCGGCCCCTGGTTCACCGCACTTTCCGCCGAGGCAAGCGACATGTCGGGCTATCTGCTCATGGGTCTTCCCGGTCTGGCCTTCTTCACGGGCGCGGGCGAAGCTGGCTGGACGGCAGTGGGTCTGGCCATTGGCACATATCTCAATTGGCGACTCGTAGCCAAGCGCCTACGCCGTTACTCCGTCGTGGCCAACGACTCCATCACGCTCCCCGGCTTCTACTCGAACCGCTTCCACGACTCCAAGAACATCGTGGGCACCATCGCCGCCGTCATCATCCTTTTGTTCTTCTGCGTATACACGGGTAGCTGCTTCGTAACGTGCGGCAAGCTCTTCCACACCCTCTTCGGTTGGGATTATTCCGTCATGATGGTGTTTGGCGCGCTCATCGTATTCATGTACACCATGGTGGGTGGTTACCTCTCCGTTGTAGCCACCGACTTCGTGCAGGGCTGCCTCATGTTCTTCGCGCTCCTGGTAGTCGTCATTGGCTCCATCACCATGGCCGGCGGCGTACAGGCAACCGCAGCCTTCCTTTCCGATATCCCCGGGTTCCTTTCCGCCACCTCGGTGGCCACTCCCCTGCTCGATGAATCGGGCGCGCAGATGGCCATGGACGGCACTCCACTCTTCGACGATCCCACGCCCTTTGGCGTGCTCACCATCATCTCCACGCTCTCCTGGGGCCTGGGCTACTTCGGCATGCCGCAGGTGCTCGTGCGCTTCCTGGGCATCCGCAGCGAAGAAGAAGTAAAGCAATCGCGCATCATTGCCGTTGTGTGGGTGGTCATCAGCATGCTGGCCGCCGTGCTCATTGGCCTTATCGGACGCAAGGCTCTCCCCACGCTTCTGGGCGGTGCCGTAACCAGCTCTTCGGCTGAAAGCATCTTCATCATGCTCTCGCAGGTCATGCTGCCGGCATTCATGTGCGGCATCGTGGTTTCGGGCATTCTGGCAGCATCCATGTCGTCGGCCTCTTCCTACCTGCTTATTACGGGCTCTTCGGTTGCCGAAAACATCTTCCGCGGCATCTTCAAGAAGGACGCCACCGACGAGCAGGTGCTGATCGTCTCCCGCATCACGCTTACCGTCGTGCTGCTCTTCGGCATCCTGGTGGCGTGGAACGAGGATTCGGTCATCTTCACGGTCGTATCCTACGCATGGGCCGGCCTGGGCGCTTCGTTTGGCCCGCTTACGCTTTTCTCTCTGTACTGGAAGCGCACCACCAAGCAGGGTGCCATCGCCGGCATGCTCACGGGCGCTGCCACGGTGCTTATCTGGCACAACTTCATCAAGCCCCTCGGTGGCGTCTTCGGCATCTACGAGCTGCTGCCCGCATTCCTGCTTAGCTGCCTAGCCATTTACGTCGTATCGAAGCTCACCCCCGCTCCCAGCCCCGAGATTCTCGCCGACTTCGACCGCTACGAGAATCACGACGTCAGCAAGGAGCGGAATATGGAAGTCGTGCTAGAAGACGGCATGACGCTGAACGATTAAAACCACGCGGTATATCATTTTGGGGACGTCAAAGGACGTCCCCTTTTTATAAGGCAACACGGAAGAAGGAACCGACCATGTCATACGCCGACCTCAGCTCAGCAGAATGCAGCACGTTGCTCGACGAACAGAAGCGCGCATACGCCGCGTGGAAAGCAAAGGATCTCTCGCTGAACATGGCGCGCGGTAAGCCCTCTTCCGCCCAGCTCGACCTAAGTGCCCCCATGCTCAACGTGCTCAATGCCGCATCCGATCTGCAGGCCGCCGACGGCACCGATTGCCGCAACTACGGCGTTGGCGTGGGCATTCGCGAAGCGCGCGAGCTCATGGCAACCATGCTCGACGACGAAGCCGACCGCGTCATCGTAGGCGGAGAATCGAGCCTGAACCTCATGTATGACGCCATTGCCCGCAACTGGGCATTTGGCACGCAGGGCTGCACCCCCTGGGGCAAGCTCGATACCGTGAAGTGGATCTGCCCCGTTCCTGGCTACGACCGCCATTTCTCGATTACCGAGCTCTTCGGCATCGAAATGATCAACGTAGCGCTGAACGAAGACGGTCCCGATATGGACGCCGTTGAGCAGCTTGCCGCCGACGAGAGCGTCAAGGGCATTTGGTGCGTACCCACCTATTCCAACCCCTCGGGCTGCACGTACTCCGACGAAGTCGTTGAGCGCCTGGCCAACATGAAGGCAGCCGATGACTTCCGCATCTTCTGGGATAACGCCTACTGCGTACATCATCTTTCTTCCGACCCAGCAGAGCAGGAACACGTTGCCGACATCGCACGCGCATGCGCAGCCGCTGGCAACCCCAACCGTGCTTACAAGTTTGCCAGCACCAGCAAGATTACCTTCCCGGGTGCGGGCATTGCGGCAATGGCATCGAGCGAAGCGAACATCGCCGAGATCACCAAGCTCATGAACGTGCAAATCATCGGCCACGACAAGTTGAACCAGCTTCGTCACGTGCGCTTCCTGCACGATGCCGAAGGCATTGCCGAGCATATGGCAAAGCATGCTGCGCTGCTGCGCCCGAAGTTCGACCTGGTAGAGGAGACGCTCAGCCGTGAACTGGAAGGCACGGGCTGCACGTGGACGCATCCGCGTGGCGGGTACTTCGTAACGTTCACCGGTCCCCAAGGTACCGCCAAGCGCATCGTCGAGCTTGCACGCGAAGCGGGCGTCACCCTCACGGGAGCTGGCGCACCCTTCCCCTATCACAAGGACCCCAACGATGCGGTAATTCGCATTGCGCCTTCCCTGCCCCCTGTAGAAGAACTTGCACAGGCGCTCGAAGTGTTCTGCTGCTGCACCAAGATTGCTGTGCTTGAGAAGCTGGTGTAATCTGCTAATCCACTAATCCGCTCGCGGGCTGGGCGGGATGCCCCGTGGGGCACGCCCCGCTCCGCTGCTCGCACGGTGCGCTGCTGTGAATGATTGGGAACGCTCGGGTATTCCGGGCGTTTCCTTTTTGCGTCCGGAGGCCGTGCTCGTGCGCTCGCTGGTTCATGCTTTTACTGCGCGCTGCCCGGGGTTGCCCGCGGATTTGCGCGAGGCTTCGCCTCCCGCTCTCCGCGGGCAACCCCGGGTTCAGCGCTTTTGTTAGCTTTCACAGGGTGCCCCACGGGGCATCCCGCCCAGCCCAAATCTTCCCCAGGTAATCCGCCTGCTCATATAAACCTGGGTATCTACGGGCAGGGTTCGCTTCGCTCCCCTGCCCTTGGGTGGCAACTGGGCCTGGAGGTTGGTTGGGCGAGATTCGCTGCGCTCTCTCGCGTAGAGGGTTAATTGACCTGGAGGACGGTTCGCTTCGCTCTCGCCCGATGCTACGAAGCAAGATTCGTCACACTCTCTCACCTTAGGGACAAAAAGAGGGGACGCGGCTGAAGCGCATCCCCTCTATATGACAGGCTTTTACGATTGCCTAGGCTTCGGAGTACATTTCCTTGAGCTTCAGCAGGTGATCGTAGCGATCCATAGCGCACTGCTCGTTTTCTGCGAAGAGCTCGTCGGCGCGCTCGGGGAATTCGCGCGTGAGGCGGGAATAACGCGCCTCGTTCATGAGGAACTCGCGATAACCGCCCGAGGGCTCCTTCGAATCGAGCGTGAACTTCTTGCCCGCTTCGGCTTCGGGATTGAAGCGGAAGAGGTTCCAGTAACCGCACTCGACGGCACGCTTCATTTCGGACTGACAGTTCTTCATACCACCCTTGATGGAGTGCATCTCGCAGGGGCTATAGGCGATGATGAGCGAGGGGCCGTCGTAAGCTTCGGCTTCGCAGATGGCCTTCATGGTCTGCGCAGGCTTTGCACCCATTGCGATCTGGGCAACGTAGACGTAGCCATACGACATGGCCAGCTCGGCAAGACTCTTCTTCTGAACGTCCTTGCCAGCTGCGGCAAACTGGGCAACCTGGCCGATGTTCGAAGCCTTGGAAGCCTGACCACCCGTGTTGGAATACACTTCCGTGTCGAATACGAGCACGTTAACGTTCTGACCGCTGGCAAGAACGTGGTCGAGACCGCCATAACCGATGTCGTACGCCCAACCGTCGCCACCGAAGATCCAGTAGCTCTTCTTGGTCAGGAATTCGCTGCGGTCGAGGATCTTGCGAGCCGCATCGGTGTCGAGCGCCTTCAGCTGTTCGACATAGGCCTTCGCAGCTTCCTGGTTCGCCTGCGCATCGTTGCGCGTATCGAGCCACTGCTGAGCTGCGGCCTTCACGGCCTCGGGAGCGTCAGACTCGATGAGAGCCGTAGATTCAAGAGCGAGTTCGTTGCGGACCGCCTCGTGACCCACGCGCATGCCCAGGCCGAATTCGGCATTGTCTTCGAACAGACTGTTGCACCATGCGGGGCCACGGCCTTCGGCAGTAGTGGTATACGGCGAGGTAGCTGCAGGATTACCCCAGATGGAAGAACAACCAGTAGCGTTGGCGATGAACATGCGATCGCCGAAGAGCTGCGCAACCAGACGCGCGTAGCTCGTCTCGGCGCAACCTGCGCAAGAACCGGAGAACTCAAGCAGCGGCTTCTTGAACTGGCTATTCTTTACGCTCGTACCGCAAGCCTCGGGCTTTTCGACAACCTGGCTGACGCAGTAGTCGAAGACCTCCTGCTTGGGCAGTTCGCCTTCGGTGGGAAGCATGGAAAGCGAATCGGTGGGGCAAGCGCCAATGCACACGCCACAGCCCATGCAGTCGAGCGGAGACACGGCAAGCGTGTACTTCATGCCCTTGACCTTCGGACCCTTTGCATCGATGAGCTGCGTCGATGCAGGAGCAGCTGCAGCCTCTTCCTCGGTGAGCACATAGGGGCGAATGGTGGCATGCGGGCACACGAACGAACACTGATTGCACTGGATGCACTTTTCGGGATTCCACGAAGCAACGGTAACGGAAAGGCCGCGCTTCTCGTAGGCCGAAGCACCCAGAGGCCACTGGCCGTCGACATGATTCATGAATGCGCTTACGGGCAGGCGGTCGCCATCCATGCGGCCCACAGGCTGCATGATCTCGGAAACCATCTTCACCAGCTCGGGATCGCCGGAAAGCTGCTCGGGCTGAGCATCGTCTTCGGCATTGACCCAGGCGGCGGGCACGTCAATCTTCACGAAAGCGGTAGCGCCCGCGTCGATTGCCTTGTGGTTCATATCCACGACATCCTGGCCCTTCTTCAGGTAGGACTTCGTGGCAGCATCCTTCATGAGCTGGATGGCCTCTTCCTGCGGCATGATCTTCGCCAACGCGAAGAACGCGCTCTGCAGGATGGTGTTGGTACGCTTGCCCATGCCGATCTCGATGGCCAAGTCGATGGCGTTGATCGTGTAAAGCTGGATGTCGTTCTGGGCGATGTAGCGCTTCGTTTCGGCATTCAGATGCTGGTCGAGCTCTTCAGGCGACCACTGGCAGTTGATCATGAACACGCCGCCGGGCTTCACGTCCTGCACCATGCGGAAACCCTTGATCAGGTAGCTGGGGTTATGGCAGGCAACGAAGTCAGCCTTGTTGATGTAGTAGGCACTGCGGATGGGGCTGTCGCCGAAACGCAGATGACTGATGGTTACGCCACCCGTCTTCTTGCTGTCGTACTGGAAGTACGCCTGCACGTACTTGTCGGTGTGGTCGCCAATGATCTTGACGCTGTTCTTGTTCGCGCCAACGGTACCGTCGCCACCCAGGCCCCAGAACTTGCACTCAATCGTGCCGGGCGCTGCCGTATTAGGGCAATCGGCGTTCTCGGAAAGGCTGAGATGGGTAACGTCGTCGACGATGCCGATGGTGAATTCACGCTTCGGCTCGTCCTTAGCAAGCTCTTCGAAAACGGCGAAGGCGCTGGCCGGAGGCGTGTCCTTGCTTCCCAGGCCATAGCGACCGCCCGTAACCACGATGTCATCGCGGCCAGCTTCGCGCAGAGCGCTCACGACGTCTAGGTACAGGGGCTCGCCGATGCTGCCAGGCTCCTTCGTACGATCCATAACAGCGATCTTGCGCACCGTTTCAGGCAGCGCATCCACGAAGTGCTTGATGCTGAACGGACGGTACAGGCGAACCTTCACCAGGCCAACCTTCTCGCCATGAGCGTTCAGGTAATCGATGGTCTCTTCGAGCACGTCGCAGAACGAACCCATGCACACGACCACACGATCGGCATCGGGCGCGCCATAGTAGTTGAACAGCTGATAATTGGTGCCGATCTTCTCGTTCACCTGCTGCATGCAACCCTCGACCACCGCGGGCAGAGCATCGTACACGCCATTGCAGGCCTCGCGATTCTGGAAGAAGATATCGCCATTCTGATGACTACCGCGCATTGCAGGATGCTCGGGATTGAGCGCATGGGCGCGGAACGCGGCCACAGCGTCGAAATCGCACATATCCGCCAGGTCATCGTAATCCCACACGGCAATCTTCTGATACTCGTGGGACGTGCGGAAACCGTCGAAGAAGTTCAGGAACGGCATATGCCCCTTGATGGCCGCGAGATGTGCAACAGCGGAAAGGTCCATGACCTCCTGCACGTTACTCTCAGCGAGCATGGCGAAGCCCGTCTGACGGCAAGCCATAACGTCGGAATGATCGCCAAAGATGTTCAGGCTCTGCGTGGCAACGGTACGAGCGGATACATGGAATACGCTCGGCAGCTGCTCAGCGGCAATCTTGTACATATTCGGAATCATGAGCAGCAAGCCCTGAGAAGCGGTGTAGGTGGTAGTAAGCGCACCTGCGGTAAGCGAGCCATGAACCGTGCCACTCGCACCGCCCTCGCTCTGCATTTCCACGACGTTCACCGTGGAACCGAAAATATTCTTACGGCCATTAGCCGACCACTGGTCCACAAAGTCGGCCATGGGGCTCGACGGGGTGATGGGATAAATACCGGCAACCTCGGTAAACGCATACGAAACATGCGCCGCAGCGGTATTGCCGTCCATAGACTTAAATTCTCTGGTCATATACCTCTCCTTCGAAGGGACCTCTGCTGAAATTAATCGTATCAGTGGCTTCCGAAGGACGGACGTAATGCACTTTAAGGTGCAATGACGTTCGGTAAGTGGGGTTTCGCGTGGTGGAGTTGTGAAGAAAAGAAGATGAGGCGACTCTATGTCCAGAACTGGAACATGTGAATGATGCTCTGATATGCCCAAGGATATGCCTCGGAATACCAGCCCGTTTCCGCAACCAGGCACAACAGGAAACTGTACGCCAGGCTCACGCCCACGAGAGCCGGCAAGATCTTCATGGCGATATCGAAACCCATGGATTCATGCGAGATATTCTCGTTCAAGATGAAGACCGTAAGCACGACCACCAACAAGAACATGATGCTGAAATCGGCGAAGTAACGCTGCAGAATGCCCGCCATTTCCGCGTCGGCAAGTGCGATGAGCACACCTGCTACCAGCAACACGATGATGACGCCCGCCGTGGTATGCGTGCTACGCGAGCGAACGCGCATACGCACGCCCCGAATGGCCAGCGGAAGAATCCACAGCACAGGAAGGCACGCAAAGATGCCGCCGAAGGTGACTTCCTTGATGGTCTGTCCCATGTAAGTGGTATCAAACGTAGCCGCCTGGATATACGGAAACACACCCGTGGTAGTGGGCGTCTGGAAGAAGAAGGCAAACAGCGCCGGCGCCAAGCGCCCCAGGTCCATGCCGCGCTTCGTCATGTCATTCGTCGTAAGGTTGTAGTTACTACCGAAATCGGTGAAGCTACCGAATCGAGCATGGTTGTAAAGCATGATCCCCACGCCCACCACCACAAACGGGGCGATAAGGCAGAGGAACTCGACGGCTCCACGCTTCGTGAGAATACGACGTTCGGAAATGTACCTACGCCAGAACAGCGGAATGGCCACCAGCGCAAGCAGAATAAACTGCGGACGACAGCCCATGACCAAGGCCATGCACAACGACCCGCCCAGATAGCAACCCAAGGGATACTTCGCCGAGCGACCACGCATCCACAGATAGAGCGCCCACATGGAAAACGCAAGCGCCATCATGATGGGAAGCGAGTAGAACGTGGGGAATTTCACCAGGTAGAGAATGCCGCAGCAGAAAACGAGGGGCATTTGCAGCAATAGGTAGAGGCCCAGGCTCACATGCTTGAAATGATGACGGGCGAAGCGATGGAGCAACGCCGTGCAGCCGAGGATGAACGCAACTGCGGCAATCCACACCCCCACTGCCGTGGGGAACGAACCGCCCGTGAGCAACAAATACGGCAAATAGAACACGATGACGGGAACCACGCCAAAGTACACGTAGTAATGCCCCTGGTAATAGGCAACATCCCAAAGATACGACTCGCCCGTGGCCTTCTGCAATTCGTCACGCGCGCCCTTATCGTAGGGGTTGTCCATTTCCTGCAGCCATTCAGGCGGCTTCTCGTCGAGGTAGAGCTGCCCATGCGACATGGCTTCAGCCAAACGCGCATACTGCTGCGAGTTTTCGCCACCCACCTCAAACGTGGTAATGACGCTCGTGGGATCCCACGAACCAGAATTGTATGCCTGCGTGGCAACGCCCACGAGATTCGAACCCGTGAACAGCAACACGGACACCAGGTATATCTCCAGGATATTCGCCGCGAAAATGCAGGCCTTCGAGAACCTGGACGATTCCACCACCGAGATACGGTAGATGGACGACTTGGGGCGGAACAAATAGATGAACGTAATTACGGCAAGGGCAATCAGGAAGCGCGTTCCCAGGAAGTAGAACGGGTACGTGTTGTTGATATACACGGCCTTGATTTTGATGGGATACGTAACATCCTCGCCCGTGATCTCGATGCGCAAGTTATTCGTGAGGCCCGTGGTGTTGAGCTTCAGATATTCCGTACCGTCATCATTCGTGGCCACCGTTCGCACAGGCACGCCCGACGAATACTCAGTCGAATCAAAGTACGTCTCGTGGCCTTCGTCGGTGAACTCTATTTTCACCTGCACGTTTTGCGCCGACTGATTCCCATCGAAGTCGATGCGTACGTTTTTGACCTCTTTGTTCAGGTTCGAGAACTCGATGACGTTATCGGCTTCGGTAATGCGATACGTTTCGTCGGTCTCGTTCTGCTGGAGCGTGAGCTTGCTGGAAAGGTTCACGCAGTCATACCCGAGCGTAGCCCAGTGATTGAAGTTGAATACGAATATCTCCAGGAAGAGCGCAATGGCAATAAGCGCCGCCGCGCAGCGAACATAATGATTCACTTCCCTCGCATGAGTGCGCAGGAAGGTGACGACGAGGTCGCGGATTCTTTCAAAAGACGTTTGCATACTGCGCTCATTATAAATAAGGATGAGCGCAACGCCTACCGGAGGCTAGGGAATCACGCCTATCTTCGCAATGGATGCCCTGATGACAGCTCACAAGACAAAAAAGGGGCAGGGATACTTCCCTGCCCCAAATGCACGTTATGCAATCCTGCTTTTACAGGTTGAGCTTCGCAACGATGTCGTCGAGAACGACGTTCGGATCACGATCGCCATCAACGGCAACCAGAAGATCACTACCGCGATAGTAATCGATCAGCGGAGCCGTGGACTTCTCGTAGACGTCGAGACGGTTACGCACCGTGGTCTCGTTGTCATCGTCACGCTGGTACATCTCGCCAGAGCACTTCGGGCACGAAGCACCATCGGACTCAGAGCCGATGAAGCCGCACTCGCGGCACATACGACGGCTGGTGAGGCGCTTGACAATGACTTCGAAGTCGACGTCGATGAGCAGAGCGGCATCGAGCGGACGCTCGAGCTGGCTGAGCATGCCATCGAGAGCAACGGCCTGCGTGGTGGTACGGGGGAAACCGTCGAACAGAACGCCAGCCTGCGTATCGGGCTGCTGGATGCGCTCCTTCATGAGGTCGATGATGAGCTCGTCGGGAACAAGTTCGCCGGCATCCATGAAGCCCTTGGCCTTCACGCCAAGTTCCGTCTGGTCACGCACGGCAGCGCGCAGGATGTCGCCCGTGGAGATGTGGCACATGCCAAACTTCTCGACCAGCTTCGCAGCCTGCGTGCCCTTACCGGCACCGGGTGCTCCGAGGAGTACGATATTCATTACGCAACACTTCCTTTACTTGAAGAAGCCATCGTAGTTGTACATCTTCAACTGGGATTCGACCTTATTCATGGTGTCGAGGGCAACGCCAATCATGATGAGGATGGACGTGCCGCCAAACGCCTGAATAAGATAGTTGTTCGTAAACGAGAACAGGATGGAAGGTACAACTGCAACAGCGGCAATGAACATGGCACCGGGAAGCGTGACATGCTTGATCACGCTCTTGATGTAGTTCACGGTAGCCGTGCCAGGACGAATGCCAGGCACGAAGCCACCCTGCTTCTGCAGGTTACTGGAAAGCTCTTCGGGATTGAACACCATCGACGTGTAGAAATACGCGAAGAAGATGATGAGCACGAACGTAAGCACCCAGTTGACCCATCCGCTCGAGATAGCGTTCGCGAACGAGTTGAGCCAATCTACGTTGAACAGCGCGGCAATCTGCGCCGGGAAGTAGATAAGGCAGCTCGCGAAGATGATGGGGATAACGCCCGCGGCATTCACCTTCAGGGGGATGTAGGTGGACTGGCCACCCATCATCTTACGACCCTGCACGCGCTTGGCGTAGCTAACGGGAATGCGGCGCTGAGCGCGCTCCATGAAGATAATCGCGGGAATGGCAATGATTACCACAGCGAGGATGAGCAGCGTGATAGCCAGGCCCATGCCTGCATCGGACTGGCTCGTGGCACTCTCGAAGATAGCCGAGGGCACACGCGAGACGATGCTCGTAAAGATGATGAGCGACATGCCATTACCAATGCCACGCTGCGTGATGAGCTCGCCCATCCACATGATGAAGCCGGTACCGGCAACGAGCGTGAACACCACGAGGAAGCACGTGAGGCCATAGGGCACTTCAGAAGAGAACGTCACGCCATACGTGCTGGACTGGAAGAGCAGCAAGTAGCCAACGGCGTTGATGAGACCAAGCGCGAGCGTAAGCCAACGCGTCGTCTGCGTAATCTTCTTACGGCCGGCTTCGCCTTCCTTGGCCCAGCGGCCCACGGCAGGGATAACGCCCTGCATCAGCTGCATGATGATGGATGCAGTGATGTAGGGCATGATACCCAACGCGAACACGCTGAAGTGAGAAAGCGCGCCACCAGAAAAGATGTCGATCATCGTCATAGCGGCGCCGCCGGCTTCCTGATACGCCTGCGCGAACGCGGCGAACGGGATGCCGGGCACCGGAATGTACGAACCCAGGCGATACAGGGCAAGGATGCCAAGCGTAAACAGAATCTTGTTACGCAGCTCCTTAACCTTGAATGCTTCTACCAGGGAACTTAGCAAGGCTGCTCAACCTTTCCTCCAGCTGCCTCGATCTTCGCGGCAGCGCTTGCGGATACCTTGTCCACCTTGACGGTCAGGGCCTTGGTGATTTCGCCATCGCCCAGAACCTTAACGGGAGCATCAGCATGCTTGATGATGCCCTTGGCCTTCAGGCTATCGCCGTCGACCACTTCGCCAGCCTCGAACTTTTCCTCGAGACGGCTTACGTTAACGGGCAGATACTCCACGCGATTGATGTTGCGGAAGCCGGGGAGCTTCGGCAGACGACGCGCCAGAGGAGTCTGGCCACCCTCGAAACCGGCACCCTTGCCGCCACCAGCGCGGGACTTCTGACCGTTCAGACCACGACCGGCGGTTTTACCCGTACCAGAAGCAGCACCGCGACCAACGCGCTTGCGATTCTTACGAGAGCCCTCTGCCGGCTTAAGATCCTTGAGTTCCATTACTGCATTCTCCTTTCGCTTACCCGCTATTCGCGGGTACGCTGGCAGCTCGCCGCCAGCTAACTTCCTGTGCCAGATGCACAATCTGGCATATTACCAAATATGGCCCCGGAGGCAAACCCCGGGGCCTTGTGCACTTATTTGTTCTCGGTGACTTCGATCAGGTGCTTGACCTTGAAGATCTGACCGCGAACGGATTCGTTGTCGACCAGGTCGCGTTCCTTGCCGATACGGCCAAGACCCAGTGCCTTCAGGGTCTTACCCTGCGTGGCGGGACGGCCGATGGCGCTACGTACCTGCTTTACGTGCAGCGTCTTCTTCTCTGCCATGGGTTATTCACTGTCCTTCCAGCCGTAGATCTTGGCGACCGAAATGCCGCGGCGCTCGGCCACTTCTTCGGGGCTCTGCATGGACTGCAGGCCAGCAGCGGTAGCCTTAACCACGTTCATAACGTTGTCGGTGCCCAGGGACTTCGCGAAAACGTCCTTGACGCCAGCGAGCTCCATGACGGCACGAGCAGCGCCGCCGGCGATAACGCCAGTACCGGGCGTAGCCGGCTTGATGAGCACACGACCTGCGCCGTACTCGCCGATCACTTCGTGAGGAAGCGTACCGGCAGCGGTGAGCGGCACGGAGAACATGTTCTTCTTGGCGTCTTCGACACCCTTGCGGATGGCGATGGGCACTTCCTGGGACTTGCCCATGCCGATGCCCACGTTGCCGTTACCGTCGCCTACGACGACCAGGGCGGTGAGACCAAAGCGACGGCCACCCTTGACAACCTTGGAAACGCGATTGATGTATACCACGCGCTCCTGAAGCTCAGGAACGTCAGACTGATGTTCTTGCTTACGAGCCATACTAACCCTCTCTTAGAATTTCAGGCCTGCTTCGCGGGCACCATCGGCAACAGCCTTGATGCGCCCGTGATACAGGTTTCCGCCACGGTCGAAAACGACTTCGGTGATACCGGCATCGATAGCCTTCTTGCCGATAATCTCGCCAAGCGCGGCGGCACCTTCGACGGTAGCGCCCTTCTTGTCGGTAGCCTTGAACTCAGGGCCGAGCGTGGACACGCCAACGAGCGTCTTGCCAGCTACATCGTCGATAACCTGAGCGTACATGTTGGAGTTGCTGCGCGTGATGCACAGACGGGGACGGGCAGCCGTACCCGAAACCTTGCCGCGCACGCGGGTATGACGGCGACGCAGCCCAGCTTGCTTTTTCTGAAGCTTCTTCATATCGTATCCCTTCGCGCTTATTCGGACTTGGCGGCTTTGCCGAGCTTACGACGGACATGCTCGCCCTCGTAGCGGATACCCTTGCCCTTGTAGGGTTCGGGCTTGCGCCAGGCGCGAACGTTAGCGGCAACCTGACCGACGGCTTCCTTGCTGGAACCCTTCACGAAGATTTCCGTGGGGCTGGGAACCTCGAACGTGATGCCAGCCGGGGGCTCGACAACAACGGGATGCGAGAAACCGAGGGACAGCTCAAGGTTGGAACCCTTGAGAGCGGCACGGTAGCCAACGCCGACGAGCTCGAGCTTCTTGGAGTAGCCTTCCGACACGCCGATAACCATGTTCTGGATCAGCGTACGCGTGAGGCCGTGGAGGCTCTTTGCTTCGCGGGAATCATCAGGACGCTCCACCACGATGGTGTTGTCGACCTGAGAAATTTTCAGAATGGACTGGAAGGTGCGGGTGAGCTCACCCAGCTTGCCCTTCACAGTGACGGTGGAACCGTCGATGGTAACGTCGACACCTTCGGGGATGACGACAGGCATCTTACCAATACGAGACATACTATCGCTCCCTTCCTTTACCAGATGTAGGCAATGACTTCGCCGCCGATGCCCTTCTTGCGAGCATCGCGGTCGGCCATAACGCCCTGAGACGTGGAAATGATTGCAGTGCCAAGACCGCCCAGAACGCGGGGCAGCTCGTCCTTGCCGGCGTAGATGCGCAGGCCGGGCTTGCTGATGCGCTTGATGCCGCGAATCGTGCGGTTCTTCTTGGCGCCGTACTTCAGCGTGATCTCGAGGATATCGCGGGGGCTAGCGGGTTCAATCTCGTAGCCGGCGATATAGCCCTCTTCGTGCATGATGCGGGCGATTTCCACCAGCTTCTTGCTGGAGGGCATCGAAACCGTATCGTGGCCCGCAGAATTTGCGTTACGCACACGCGTAAGCATATCTGCGATGGGGTCGTTCATGCTCATTGTTTCTCCTTTGGTTCGTGATGAGCTGAAAGCGCGGTTCGCGGGCACCCGTGATGCGCGCGCCTTCGCTAGCAGCACACCTAACGTGACGATTGAATCCGGTTCTTACCAGGAAGACTTCGTAACGCCAGGAAGTTCGCCTTTGTTAGCCAGTTCACGCAGGCACACGCGGCACAGGCCAAACTTGCGGTAATACGCGCGGGGGCGACCGCAACGGCTGCAGCGATTGTGCTGGCGGGTCGAGAATTTCGGCTCGCGCTTCGCTTTGGCGATCATCGATTTCTTAGCCATTCATATCCTTCTTTCTTTAACTCACTCGTTTTGCGGAGTGTAGTTGCTTAATCCTTAAACGGGAAGCCGAGGGCATCGAGAAGAGCCTTGGCCGCCACGTCATCTTCAGCAGTGGTGACGAAGGTGATGTCCATACCACGAGTACGATCGATCTTGTCGTAGTCGATTTCGGGGAAGATGAGCTGCTCGGTGATGCCCATGGTGTAGTTACCACGGCCGTCGAAGCTCTTCGGGGAGATACCGCGGAAGTCGCGCACGCGAGGAAGGGCGATAGCCAGCAGGCGATCGAGGAATTCCCACATGCGGTCGCCACGCAGCGTAACCTTGCAGCCAATAGCCTGGCCCTCGCGTACATGGAAGCCAGCGATGGACTTCTTAGCGCGGGTAACCATGGGCTGCTGACCGGTGATGGTGCGCATATCGGCGATAGCGGCGTCGAGAAGCTTGGAATCGCTGGCAGCGGCGCCAACGCCCATGTTCACGACGATCTTCTCAAGACGCGGGGTCTTGTTGACGTTGTCGATACCCAGATCCTTGATGAGCTGGGGGGCGACAACCTTCTGGTACTGTTCCTTCAGACGAGGAGTAGCCATTGTGTTCTTCCCTTTCCGATGATTTGAACGCGGGATTACCGACCCCGCGTCCCCCGCACTTTACGGGGGTCATGGCAAAACCAGCCCATACGAGCTGGTTTTGCAAACTAGATTAATTTAATCGATATCGGCGCCGCATTTCTTGCAAACGCGAATCTTCTTGCCATCTACACGCTTTACGCTCACGCGCGTGGCCTTGTTGCACTTGGGGCAAACCAGAGCCACGTTGGAAACGTGGATGGGAGCCTCGACGTGAGTAAGACCACCCTGCGGATTGGCCTGCGTGGGATGCATGGCCTTCGTGACCATGTTCACCTTTTCGACCACAACGCGCTGCTTAGCGGGGAGCGAACGGATGACGGTGCCTTCGGCTCCCTTGTCCTTACCGGCGAGAACCTTGACCTTGTCATTCTTCTTGATGTTCATCTTCATGTACTTCTACCCTCCCCTACAGCGTCTCGGGTGCCAGGGACACGATCTTCATGTACTTCTTGTCGCGCAGTTCGCGGGCAACAGGCCCGAAGATACGCGTGCCACGGGGCGAGCCATCGGCGTTGATCAGAACAGCAGCGTTCTGGTCGAACTTGATGTAGCTGCCATCCTTGCGGCGCACTTCCTTCTTCTGGCGCACAACAACGCAACGGACGACTTCGCCCTTCTTCACGTTGCCGTTGGGCAGTGCCTCTTTAACGCTGCAGATGATAACGTCACCCAGGCCAGCGTAACGGCGCTTGGAGCCGCCGAGGACCTTGATGCACTGCACCTTGCGAGCGCCGGAGTTGTCGGCCACCGCGAGCATGGTTTGCATCTGAATCATTGCTAAAACCTTCCTTACGATTAGTTCGCGCGGGGCAAACTATTTGGCCTTCTCGACGATTTCGATGAGGCGCCAGCGCTTCATCTTGGACAGCGGACGGGTCTCCATGATGCGAACGGTGTCGCCCACGCCCGTCTCGTTGTTCTCATCGTGCGCATGGAACTTCTTCGTGGTCGTCATCATCTTGCCGTAGATCGGATGGGGCTTGCGCTCCTTGACCTCGACAACGCACGTCTTGTCGCCAGCGGTGCTCACCACGATGCCCTGGCGAACTTTGCGAGAGTTGCGTTCTTCGCTCATACTCTTTAAGTCCTTTCAGTTCGCTCTTGACTTATGCGGAGAGCTCACGGGCGCGCATTTCGGTCTGGATGCGCGCGATGTCCTTCTTTACCTGCTTGACGCGAGCCGTGTTGTCCAGCTGGCTGGTAGCCATCTGGAAACGAAGATTGAACAGCTCGGCACGCGCCTCCTTCAGCTTCGCCTGCAGGTCGTCGGCGGAAAGTTCACGGATTTCGCTAGCCTTCATTATTCCTGGCCCTCCGTTTCGCGAGAGACGATCTTGCACTTGATGGGCAGCTTGTTGATGGCCAGACGAAGTGCTTCCTTGGCGGTTTCCTCGTCAACGTCGGCAACCTCGAACATGATGCGGCCGGGCTTCACGACGGCAACCCAAGCCTCGGGGTTACCCTTACCGGAACCCATGCGGGTTTCAGCCGGCTTCTGGGTAATGGGCTTGTCAGGGAAGATCGTGATCCAAACCTTACCGCCACGCTTCATCTGACGCGTGATGGCGATACGAGCAGCCTCGATCTGACGGTTGGTGATCCAATGAGCTTCGAGAGCCTGGATGCCCCACTGGCCATGGTTCAGACGCGTACCGCCCTTGGCCTTGCCCTTCATGGAGCCACGCTGCACCTTACGATGCTTTACACGCTTGGGTACTAGCATTATTTGTTCCCCCTATCGTTGTTACGACGACGGTTAGGACGGGAGCTAGAGCCCTCCAGAGCGGGTTCCGGAGCCTTCTGGCCCGGCATGACCTCGCCGTGGTACACCCACACCTGAACGCCAATGGCGCCCATCTGAGTGTTGGCGGTGTAGAAACCGTAGTCAATCTTCGCACGCAGGGTATGCAGGGGCACACGACCCTCGCGATACCACTCGCGGCGGCTCATCTCAGCGCCACCCAGACGGCCGGCGCACTGGATACGGATGCCCTTGGCACCGCTCTTGCGAGCGGACTGAACAGCCTTGCGCATGGCGCGACGGAAGGCAACGCGGCCTTCCAGCTGCTCGGCCACAGACTGGGCAATGAGGGTAGCGTCGAGTTCGGGACGCTTAATTTCGACAACTTCGACGCTGACGGGGCCGTTGGCCACCTTCGAGAGCTTCTTGCGAAGCGCATCGATCTCTGCGCCCTTCTTGCCGATCACAACACCCGGACGAGCCGTGGTGATGATGATCTTGATCTTGTCGCCGGCGCGCTCGATTTCAACCTTGGAAACGGCTGCACGAGCGAGCTGCTTGTCGAGGTATTCGCGAATAGCGAGGTCGTTTTCCAGCGTAGACGCGTAATCCTTATCGGCATACCAGCGGCTGCGCCAGTTTTCGATGACGCCGAGGCGGAAGCCGGTGGGGCTGACTTTCTGTCCCATGTGTTTTATGCCTCCTCTCGGGTGCCAACGATAATGGTGATGTGGCTCGTGCGCTTGCGGATGCGCGAAGCGGAGCCCTTTGCACGAGGACGAATGCGCTTCAGCGTGGGGCCTTCGTCGACGTAAGCGGCCTTGACCACGAGCTGATTGGCATTGACATGATCCTTGTGCTCTGCGTTGGCAACAGCCGAGTTGAGCGTCTTCTCGACGGTTTCGGCGATAGCGCGTTCGGTGTAAGCCAGGATCTCACGAGCCTGGATTACGGACTTACCGCGCACCTGGTCTACGACGATGCGAGCCTTGCGGGGCGAGACGCGCACGTAGCGAGCGATTGCTTTAGCTTCCATGTTCTATCCCTCCCTACTTATTTCGCGTGGCCGCGGAACGTACGCGTGGGAGCAAACTCTCCCAGCTTGTGGCCAACCATGGATTCGGTGACGTATACCGGCACGTGCTTGCGACCATCATGAACGGCGATGGTGTGACCCACCATTTCCGGGAAGATGGTGCTAGAACGGGACCAGGTCTTGATGACGTCCTTCGTGCCCGCAGCGTTCATCGCATCGATGCGACTGAGAAGGCGCGGTTCCACAAAGGGACCTTTTTTCAAACTTCTGCTCACATTAACTCCTAGCTAATTCGCGCTACTTCTTGCGACGACGGATGATCAGGCGGCTCGAAGCCTTCTTCGGGTTGCGGGTACGATGGCCCTTGGTGGGAACGCCCCACGGAGAAACAGGATGACGACCGGCGGTCTTGTTCTTGCCCTCGCCACCACCATGGGGATGGTCGACGGGGTTCATGACGGTACCGCGAACGGTGGGACGGACGCCCATCCAGCGCTTACGGCCAGCCTTGCCGATCTTGATGTTGCCATGCTCGGCATTGCCAACCTCGCCAATGGTGGCGCGGCAGGTTACGAGCACGCGACGCATTTCGGAAGAGGGCATACGCAGGATAGCGTAGTCGCCTTCCTTACCCATGAGCTGGATGCTGGTGCCAGCGGAACGAGCCAGGGCAGCACCCTTGCCGGGCTGCAGCTCGACGGCATGCACGAGCGTACCAACGGGGATAGCCGAAAGGGGCATAGCGTTACCGGGCTTGATGTCGGCGCCTTCGCCGGAAAGCACCGTATCACCCACGCACAGACCCTTCGGGTGCAGAATGTAGCGCTTCTCGCCGTCCACGTAGTGGAGCAGAGCGATGCGGGCGCTGCGATTCGGGTCGTATTCGACGGTGGCAACCTTGGCGGGCACGCCGTCCTTGTTGCGCTTGAAATCGATAAGACGATAACGACGCTTCACGCCGCCGCCCTGATGGCGGGTGGTGATGCGACCGTAGTTGTTGCGGCCTGCCTTCTTCGGCAGAGGACGCAGCAGCGACTTTTCCGGCTTATCCGTCGTGATCTCCGCGAAGTCGGAGACCGTCTGGAAGCGTCGGCCGGGGCTAGTCGGCTTGAATTGCTTGACTCCCATTCAAATTTCCTTTCTGTCTCTGTGGCACACGATCGCCGCTTAGCCCAAACCTGGGATAGCTTGAACTTACGACCCCGTTTGTTACCACGCGCCCGGGTGTATCCATACACACAGTGACGCAAAGATGTATTGTAGATAGGAAAGGGAACACTCGCAAGGGACCCACCAAATAGTCACAATCACGCTTGCGATAGATAGAACGCACGCGCAAAGCGGGGCGCATACGGCAAAGAAGCTTCGAGGACGCAACCAACGATGCGGGGAAGCCCCGAGCAAATACATACTATATAGGGGCATACCAAGACATGCGACCGGCCAGACCGATTCTCCACCATTCCCGCTTCCCCGCCTCAGAAACTTACCCCGTATATATGTAGGCTTACCATGATTATCACGCCCCATATTGGGGCCTACTGATAAAATAGGCGCGTTGTGCCCGAATGCCCAAGGAGGATCAGAGGTTTGAACCCCACGCTTACCATAGCGATGCCGTGTTACAACACCGCGGAGTACCTCGACCAGTGCTTCGACTCCCTGCTCGACAAGGTTTCGGGCATCGAAATCGTTGCCATCGACGATGGATCCACCGACGAAACGCTTTCCATCCTGGAAGGCTATCAGCAACGCTATCCCGAAAGCGTACGCGTCTTCCATCAGGAGAACGCTGGCTGGGGCGGCGCAATCAACCACGCCCTACGTGAAGCGCAGGGCACGTTCATGCTGGTGCTCGATTCCGACGACCACCTCAACGCCGAAGCGCTCGAACGCGTTGTTCGCAAGATCGAGGAACTTGAAGCCGAAAACGCGCAGGTCGATCTATTCGTAACGAACTTCGTGTACGACCACGTGGCCGACAAGTCCACCAAGCAAATCAGCTACCGCAATATGATGCCGCGCGATTGCGTCTTTACGTGGGCCGATACGAAGAACCCCTCCATTTCGGAATACTTCATGATGCACGCCATGACGTATCGCGTGCAAACCCTACGCGAAAGCGGCCTGAAGCTTCCCGAGCATGCCGCCTACATGGACAGCATCTATGCGCTGCATCCGCTCCCCCATGTGCGCAACCTGTATTACATGGATGTCGATTTGTACTTCTACCTCATTGGCCGCGAAGGCCAGTCCATCGAAATCGAGGTCCTGAAGAAGCACATCGGCGAACAGCTGCAGGCAACCCGACACGTCATCGACGACTTCGATTACGAAGAGCTTCATGCGAAGAGCCCGCAAATGGCCGATAGCATCGCCCGATACCTGTCCACCATGATGACGGTATCGACCATTTACCTATTTAAAATCAACACTGCGGCATCAATCGCCGAAGTTCGCTCCATCTGGAAGTACCTTGAGGAGAACGATTCCGCCATGTATCGCTTCGTGAAGCATTCCATGGCTGGATGGACGTATCGTCACACCCCCATCGGCCGTGCCCTGGCTCGTGGCGTATATTCATTTGTGAACAGGATATTCAAGTTCGCGTAATCCCGCTTCAAAGGGGGATGTGCACGAGGGACTTGCAGGGAAAGGCACCCATGCGGGACACGGATAAGCCGATAGTCGACGAGGAAGAAGTTATCGAAGAACCCCATATCAAGGGGAAGATTCTTAACATCGTCCTGCTCATTCTGGCATTTGGCCTTCTGTGCGTGTACCTTTTCATCGGCGGCGAAGCCAGCGAACTGGCCGAGGCAGTAAGCGACATTCGCTGGACGTGGCTCACGCTTGCCCTGTTCATGGTGGTGCTCTACTGGGTGCTCGAAAGCGTATGCATTCAGATCTTCGCGAACAAGATGCACCCTGGCTTCAAGTTCTACAAGACGAATATCGTTACCGTCATCGGGCAGTACTTCAACTGCGTCACGCCGCTTTCCAGTGGCGGCCAGCCCTTCCAAGCGTACTACTATCGCCGTTTCGGCATGCCGTACTCGAAGTCCATCCCCATGCTGCTCTGCAGGTTCATCTCGTATCAGCTTTCCACCACCACGTTCTGCGCTATCGTATTGCTTCTGCGCTTTACGTACTTCACCGACGAAAACCCCGCCCTCATGGCACTCGTTATCGTTGGCTTCATCGGTGGCCTGGGCCTTATGACCATGCTCCTGCTGCTGGCCTTCTGGCGTTCCGGTACGCAACATGTCGTGCACGTCGTTTTGCGTTTGGGCGCAAAAATTCATCTGGTAAAGGACCTGGACGGCTCTCTCGCCTGGGCAGACAAGCAGATCAGCGATGCCTATAACGAGATCCAGTTCCTCCTGAAGGAACCCAAGCTGCTGGCGAAGTCTTCCGCCGTAACGTTCGTGCAGCTGGCAGAATACTTCTCCATCTCGTATGTCATCTATCGAGGATTTGGTTACGTAGACGCCGACTTCCTTTCGATCGTTTCCTGCCAGGCGTTCGTGTACATGATCTCGTCGTTCGTTCCCACGCCTGGTGCCGTAGGCGCCGCCGAGAGTTCGTATGCACTCTTCTTCAGCACCATCTACCCCAATGCAGCTGTGGTGGCCCTTTCCACCTTCATCTGGAGGCTGCTCACCTTCTACTTCCCCATCGTCGTTGGAATGCTGCTCACGCTGGTCGTGAACCATTCCAAGACGCTTACGCGGCAGTAAGCTTGCTTGGGCTGTCCGGTCGGGCGGCCGCATGGCCCCTTTGGGACACCCGCTCCGCTGCTCGCGTGGTTTCGGCCCCGCACGGGCCGAAACCTACGCTCGTGCGCTCGCTAGTTCATGCTTTTACTTGCGCTGCTCGGGGTTGCGGCGTAGATTTGCGTGAAGCTTTGCTTCCCGCTCTCTACGCCGCAACCCCGAGCATAGCGCTTTATTTTTTTGCTTTCACAGTGTCCCTACGGGGCCATGCGGCCGCCCGACCTACCCGGTTCAACTTACTGTCATACGCGGGTCGGATACTTAACGACCTGGTAAGACTTCCCCACGATGGGCAAATAGCAGCCTCGCTTAAATCGGTTTTCGACCTGCTCGAACCCAACCAAGGACGGCATCCATCCCGCTCGCTGCGGGCCGTAGGCCCGCAGCATCGCCAGTACGTTACGAGCCGAACCAATGGTGCGCACAACGAAAGTCAGTGACTATTCGGCAATCCAACAGCCGAACAGGCAATAACCCACCCCATACCCCAAGCTGGGCGAAGGCGCCGATTCGCGCAGCGAATCCAGCCCTGACAACAAGCACGGCTAATCCAAATAGCCCCAACGAAAGCAATTAAGGGGAGAAGCATCGGCAACAACCACGGTTGCTGAAAGATGTTAGGCGATCCCAGTTAGCGAACTGGACACCGCCCGGGAATAGAGAAACCTACCAGCAAGAAGAGCGAGCGCAGCGATGCTCCCCGCAGGCTGCGATGATTAGCTGCCTTTGTTGTAGCCCTACCCGACCCGCGACAAGGGGCGTGCCCCGCAGGCTCTCGGGTGCACTGTGAAAACAAACAAACGCGCTGTACCCATAGTTGCTCGCGGAAAGCGGGAAGCGAAGCTTCACGCAATTCCGCAGGCAACTATGGGCAGCGCAAGTACATGCATGAACCAGCGAGCGCACGAGCGTAGGTTTCGGCCCGTGCGGGGCCGAAACCACGCGAGCAGCGGAGCGGGTGCGCCTGAGAGGCTGCGGGGCACGCCCCTCCCCCAGGTCGAACACCCCAAACAACGCAAAAAAGAGCACCCAGCATTAGCCAGGTGCTCTTCAGTACTAGCGGATAAGCTAGATTTAGGCGGTGAACAGCTCGATGCTGTCGCCCTCGGCCAGGGTAACCATAGCCTTCTTCCAAGTGCGGGTGCGACCCATGGTGTAGCGGACGCGCTTCGGCTTGGACTTCACGTTGAGCGTGTTGACCTTCTTCACCTTGACGTCGAAGATTTCCTCGACAGCCTTGGCGATTTCGATCTTGTTAGCGCTCTTGGCAACTTCGAACGTGTAAACGTTGTTCTCCATCATGTCGTAGCTATGCTCAGAAATGACGGGGCGGATGATCACTTCGCGGGGATCCTTCATTATGCAAGCACCTCCTCGATGCGATTCAGAGCCTCAGCGCTGATAACGAGCGCCTTGTTGTTCACCAGGTCGTAGGTGTTCATCTCGCTGACGGGGATGACCTCGACGAGGGGAAGGTTGCGGAAGCTGAGGTAAGCGTTCACGTCTTCGTCGCCAACCACGATCGTGGTGCGGCCGGAAACGTTCAGAGCCTCGAGGCAAGCCTTCGCGTCCTTGGTCTTGGGAGCTTCGAAGCCGAAGGAGTCGACAACGAACAGCTCTTCGTCGGCCAGCTTAGCGGACAGCGCGGAGCGCAGAGCAAGCTTGACTTCCTTGTTGTTCACGCGGAAAGCGTAGGAACGGGGATGCGGACCGAAGACCGTACCGCCGCCAGCCCATTGAGGAGCGCGGATCGTACCCTGGCGAGCACGACCGGTGCCCTTCTGACGCCACGGCTTCTTGCCGCCGCCGCGCACCTGGCCACGGGTCTTGGTGTCATGCGTACCCTGACGCCAGGAAGCACGCTGAGCGCGCACAACCTGATGCATCACGGGGATGTTCGGCTCGATGCCGAACACCGCAGCGTTCAGGTCGCGTACTTCGACCTTCTTGCCGCTCGTGTTCTTAACTTCAATGTTTGCCATAATGTGTTAACTCCTTGGGTTTAGGCCAGGCGAACGCGGACCATGGCGTTCTTGCCGCCGGGCACCGCACCCTTGACCAGAATCAGGTTCTGCTCTTCGTTGACGGAAACGACCTCGAGGTTCTTCACGGTAACCGTGTCGCAGCCCATGTGACCAGGCAGACGCAGGCCCTTCAGAACGCGGGAAGGCGTAGCGCACATGCCCACAGAACCGGGAGCACGATGGAAGTGAGCACCGTGTCCACCAGGACCACCAGCGAAGCCGTAGCGCTTCATGACGCCAGCGAAGCCCTTACCCTTGGAAGTGCCGGTGACGTCTACGAGCTTAGCCTCGGAGAAGTTGGCAACCGTTACCGTGTCGCCCACCTTGTACTCGGAAGCGTTCTCGACGCGAACCTCGCGAAGGTGACGGACAGGCTCCGCGCCCTGCTTGGCGAAATGGCCAGCCATGGGCTTGTTGACCTTCTTTTCCTTGATGGTGCCGAAGCCCAGCTGCACAGCCTCGTAACCGTCGGTCTCGGCGGTCTTGACCTGGCAGATGGTGTTCGGGGCAGCCTGGATGACCGTTACGGGAACGACCGTATCATCCTCGGCGAAAACCTGGGTCATGCCCAGTTTAGTACCGTAGATAGCGTTAATCATGCTCTGCAAACCTCCTACAGCTTGATCTCGATGTCAACGCCAGCAGGAAGATCGAGGCGCATCAGGGAGTCGACCGTGTTGGCCGTCGGCTCCAGGATGTCGATCAGACGCTTGTGCGTGCGCATTTCGAACTGTTCGCGGGAGTCCTTGTTCACGTGCGGGCCCTTCACGACGCAATACATGTTGCGCTCGGTGGGCAGCGGAATAGGACCGGATACCTTGGCACCAGTCTTCTGGGCGGTATCGACGATGAGCTTGGTGGACTGATCCACGATCTCATGGTCGTAGCCCTTCAGGCGGATGCGAATCTTTTGATTAGCCACTTTGTATAACCTCCGTTATGAAGCGAAACGCAAGCCTTCGGGCTTAAGCGTTACCGCCAGCCTTGCTGATGATTTCTTCTGCCACGTTCTTCGGCACCTGGTCGTAGCTATCGAACTGCATGGTGTACGAAGCGCGGCCCTGCGTACCACTGCGCAGGTCAGTTGCATAGCCGAACATCTCGCTCAGAGGCACCTTGGCGTTGATGACCTTGGCGTTGCCGCGGTCGCCCATGCCCTGAATCTGGCCACGACGGCTGGACAGGTTGCCCATAACGTCGCCCATGTACTCTTCCGGCGTTTCGACTTCGACGCTCATCATAGGCTCGAGGATGACCGGGTTGGCCTTCTTCAGAGCGTTCTTGATGGCCATGGAGCCGGCAACCTTGAAGGCAGCTTCGGAGGAGTCGACTTCGTGGTAAGAACCGTCGACCAGCTCGACCTTGACGTCGACGACGGGGTAGCCAGCCAGAACACCGTTGTTGAGTGCTTCCTGGATGCCCTTGTCGACCGAGGGGATGTATTCCTTGGGAATGGCACCGCCCACGATGTTGTTGATGAACTCGTAGCCTGCACCCTGCTCCTGCGGGATGAGGTTGATGACGGCGTCGCCGTACTGACCACGACCACCGGACTGGCGAACGAACTTGCCCTGCACGTTGTCGGCGCGGGTGGTAGCCGTCTCGCGGTAGGCAACCTGGGGCTTACCCACGTTAGCCTCGACCTTGAACTCGCGGAGCAGGCGGTCGACGATGATTTCCAGATGCAGCTCGCCCATGCCGGCGATGATGGTCTGGCCGGTTTCCTCGTTGGTGGAAACGCGGAACGTCGGGTCTTCCTCGGCGAGCTTCTGCAGAGCAACGCTCATCTTGTCCTGCTCGGCCTTGGTCTTCGGCTCGACCGCAACGTCGATAACGGGGTCGGGGAATTCCATGGACTCGAGCACGACGGGAGCGTTCTCGTCGCACAGCGTGTCGCCCGTGGTGGTGTTCTTCAGACCAACGACGGCAACGATGTCGCCAGCGGCGCAGTTGTCGAGGTCGATACGCTGGTTGGAGTTCATCTGCAGCAGACGGCCGATGCGCTCCTTCTTGTCCTTCGTGGCGTTGACCACGTAGGAACCAGCCTCGAGCTTACCGGAGTAAACACGCAGGTAGGTGAGCTTACCAACGAACGGGTCGGTCATGATCTTGAATGCCAGAGCGGAGAAGGGAGCCTTCATATCGCTGGGGCGCTCGTCTTCCTCGCCGGTCTCGGGGTTCGTACCCTTGATGGCGGGAACGTCGACGGGGCTGGGCAGGTAGTCGACAACGGCGTCGAGCAGTTCCTGAACACCCTTGTTCTTGTAGGCAGAACCCACGAAGACAGGGTTGATCATGTTGCCGATAACGCCCTTGCGCAGAGCAGCCTTCAGTTCCTCGACCGTGATCTCTTCCTCCATGAGGACCTTCTCCATGAGGGCGTCGTCGCAGTCGGCGGCAGCCTCAACGAGTTCCTGGTGGTAGAGCTCGGCCTGCTCCTGGAATTCAGCAGGAATGGCATCCATGGGCTCGGGGTAGGTCATGCCCTTTTCGTCGGCCTTGAAGTCCCAAGCGGTCATGGTAACCAGGTCGATGACGCCCCAGAAGTTATCTTCGGCGCCCATGGGAACCTGAGCGGCAACAGCCTTGGCACCCAGACGATCACGCATGGTGTCGATAGCATGGAAGAAATCGGCGCCAACGCGGTCGTACTTGTTGATGAAGGCGATGCGGGGTACGCCGTAGCGCACGGCCTGACGCCAAACGGTTTCAGACTGGGGCTGAACGCCAGCAACGGCGTCAAACACAGCAACGGCACCGTCGAGGACGCGCAGAGAGCGCTCAACCTCGGCCGTGAAGTCTACGTGGCCTGGGGTGTCGATGATCTGAATACGGTAATCCTTACCGTCCTTCTTCCAGAAGCACGTGGTAGCAGCGGAGGTAATGGTTACGCCGCGCTCCTGCTCCTGAACCATCCAGTCCATCGTAGCGGCGCCATCATGCACCTCGCCGATCTTGTGGGTCTTGCCCGTGTAGTACAGGATACGTTCCGTCGTGGTGGTCTTACCGGCATCGATGTGAGCCATGATACCGATATTACGAGTATCCTGAAGCGTATTCTTAGCCATGCTAGATCCCCCTAGAAGCGATAGTGCGAGAAGGCGCGGTTGGATTCAGCCATCTTGTAGAGGTCTTCGCGACGCTTAACGGAAGCGCCCTGGTTTTCGGCGGCATCCATGATCTCGGCGGCGAGACGCTGCTTCATCGTATGTTCCTTGCGCTTGCGGCTGAAGTCGACGATCCAGCGGATAGCAAGCGTGGTGGCGCGACGGGAGTTGACCTCCATGGGCACCTGGTAGGTGGCGCCGCCGACACGCTTCGGCTTAACTTCCAGCGTAGGACGAACGTTGTCCATGGCCTTCTTGAACACGGACAGGGCGTCTTCACCCGTCTTTTCCGCAACGATGTCGAATGCACCGTAGACGATACCCTCGGCGGTGGACTTCTTACCGTCGAGAAGAACCTTGTTGATCAGCTGAGTGACCAGCCGATTGTTATAAACTGCATCCGCCTTGACTTCGCGGCGGGATGCTGCTGCACGACGCGGCATAAAGCTTCCTTTCGTTACTTACTACTAGTAGTGTTGCTTCGCTTATTTCTTCGGCTTCTTGGCGCCGTAGCGGCTGCGAGCCTGCTTGCGATCGGAAACCGCAGCGCAGTCGAGAGCAGCGCGGATAATCTTGTAGCGAACACCGGGGAGGTCCTTAACACGACCGCCGCGGATGAGCACCATGGAGTGCTCCTGCAGGTTGTGGCCTTCGCCGGGGATGTAAGCGGTAACTTCCATGCCGTTTACGAGGCGCACACGGGCGACCTTACGCAGAGCCGAGTTCGGCTTCTTCGGCGTGGTGGTGTACACGCGCGTGCACACGCCGCGCTTCTGGGGGTTGCCCTTCAGCGCAGGGGTCTTCTTCTTGACGACCTGGTCGTGGCGGCCCTTGCGGACCAGCTGGTTAATAGTAGGCAAAGCGATTACTCCTTCTGTATCCTGGTCACCCGAAGCAAACCACCTCGGGCACCTTGCCCTTCTTCTTCACTAACGGGTGCGTTCAGCTGTTACGCACACGAAAGTAAGCGCCCCAGCGGGACGCGAAGTGGTACTTTACTATCCCCCATAGTACCTGTCAAACGCCACGCGCCCGGGCGTATCCATAGGCGTGAATTACCGTATTCCCAGTTAGATTGAGGTATGAGCGAGCAATCGAAGATTCAATAGGCCTGTCGTTCGCAGAATCTTCAAGAAACGTATTGACATCCCCGGAGAAGAAGGGTTTCGCACTACACAAGGGACGCTTATGGGCCCGTGCAGCAACACCATATATATGTATGGATAGCTCCCCCATCAGCCTATCACCCAGAAAAGTATCACTATGGCGTATAAAACCCTCATCTTTATCCACCCACGTAGAAAAGCGGTACAATAAGCAGGCAACTATACATCGAGGAAAGGGACTCCCATGTCAGCTGGATATCAGCGCATCTTCTGCGCACTTGACGGATCTTCCGCCCAGTCCGCGGTTGCCCGCAAGGCTGTTGCCATGGCTTCCGACAACAAGGCCGCCCTTCGATTTGGCCACGTGGTCGATGCCGTGCCGAGCGAAGCGAGCGCCATCAATTTCCAAGACCTGTGCGAACAGGCCAGGCACGAAGCCGAGCGTCAGATCGCCGACATCCTGGAAGAGGCAAAAGCCGACGAGAACATTCCCAGTGTGGAAGTCGTCGTCGAGGCGGGCTCCATCAACGACACGCTCGACAACCTGCTCATCGCTCCGTTCGACCCCGACCTGGTCATCTGCGGCGCACGTGGTCTTTCCAGCATCAAGTATGCCTTTGTGGGTAGCGTGAGCACGCACCTCATCCGCACTCAGGAATGCGATGTCCTGGTCGTAAAGTAACGCGAACAACTTCTCTACCTACCACGAAGGCGCCTCGGATTACTCCGGGGCGCCTTCTTTATGCCCGTACGGCGACGGGCGTATATCATCGAGCGCTACGCAGCCTGCGGCGCCGTAGAGGATTCGACCTCACGCACGGTTTTGCGCGGATCGGACAGGCGGAGGGACAGGATGAGCCCCACCACGGCAAGCGCGAACACCAGCAGGAACACCCAATGCGATCCATTCGAGAATGCAAGCGACGCGTCCGCCGCCCCCGAAGCGCCCTGCCCCGCCATGAGGAGACTCGTGGCAACGGCCGTGCAAATTGCGCCGCCGACCTGCTGAAGCGTATTCTGTACCGTCGTGCCATCCGTGGAAAGACGAGCAGGTAGCGCAGCAAGGCCATGCGTCTGCACGGGCGACATTGCCAGGGGCACGCCCACCATCATCACCACATGCGCGGCAATAACGAATGCAAGCGGCGTTGCAGGCGTAACGGTAAGGAACATGCCCGCAGCCACAACCGAAAGTGCAAATCCCGCAAGGGAGAGCGTACGTGCGCCCATCTTGTCGTACAAGCGACCAGCCACCATGCTCACCAGGGCATTCACAATACCGCCGGGAAGCAGCAGCATACCCGTCACGGCAACGGGAATCAGCATGGCGTTCTGGTAAAACTGCGGCAGAATGTACATCGCCGAAAGGGTGATGCCAAAATTCACAATCATGAGCAAGGTGCCAATGCGGAAGCCACGCACCTTGAAGACATCCATGTTGATAACGGGAACGCTCATGCCCATCTGACGGCGGCCATACGCAACCAGGCACAACGCGCCCACGATAAGCGATGCGAGCACCGGCGCCGAAAGCCAGCCGAAGCTCGAAGCGCTACCAGCGCCAAACACCACCAGGCCAAAACCGGCGCACGAGAGCAGTACGGAGAGAACGTCTACATGGGGACGCGTTACCTCGAAGGAGTTCACCTCATACTTCACGACGAACACCATGCCGATGGCAAGCACGATCACGAAGCTAAAGAAGATCCATCGCCAGGAAAGCGCGCCCATGAGGATACCCGCCAACGTGGGGCCCACGGCCGGCGCGAACATGATGACGAGCGCAGTAACGCCCATGGCGGCACCCAGCTTATGAGGGGGGATAACCTGCATGACCATGCTAAACATAAGCGGAAGCACGATACCCGTTCCTACGCCCTGAATGCAACGGCCAACGAGCGCAACGGCAAAATCGTTGGCGAATCCGCTAATGAGCGAGCCCACGATAAACGCACCCAATGCGAAGATGGTGAGCTTGCGCGCGCTCGCCCACTTCAGGAGCAAGCTCGAGAATGGCATGCACAGGCCAATGACGAGCATGTAGCCTACTACCATCCACTGCGTGAGCGCACTGTCCACGCCAAATGCAGCAGAGAGCTGAGGAAGTGCAATATTGAGCGCCGTTTCGCTGTACATGCCGGTAAAGCCAGCCAGATACAGCCCCATAAGCGCCAAATACGGATGAGCAACCTGCACGCGCGCCTTGGGCATTTCATTCATCTGATCCATGAAGAGCAAGTACCTCCTTCTACTTGCAGTGGGACAACGAAAAAGGCGGATGCCGTAACCTAGCTCGTTACGACATCCGCCTTCGCGAATTCAGTGCCCTCACTGCGCTATCTCTATAACAGGTGGGTACTTTACGACAAACGGCTCATCGCTCGTAAGCGCCGTCATACAAGCTCCATCTTTGCTTTACGCCTACATGAAAAAGGGCCCTTGCCATAGCAAGGGCCCTTCGAAAGCACGCTTTGCAGATGCGCTAATCGGCAATGCCGTCATTCGTGCGAATGAGCTTGCGCTTGATCTTCCCACCCACCGTCTTCGGGAGCTCGTCGACGTATTCCACGATGCGCGGATACTTATACGGAGCCGTGGTCTTCTTCACGTGATTCTGCAGCTCCTTGGTGAGCTCGGGCGTGCCCTCATATCCGCGTGCGAGCACGACCGTAGCCTTCACTACCTTGCCGCGAATGGGGTCGGGCGCTGCGGTAACGGCGCATTCCACAACCGCAGGATGCGCCACCAGTGCACTCTCCACCTCGAAGGGGCCAATGCGGTAACCCGAGCACTTGATGACGTCATCGTTGCGCCCCACGAACGACAGATAGCCATCGGGGTCACGCCATGCCATGTCATGCAGGTTGTAGTATTCCCCACCCAAGGCTTCCTTCGTGCGCTCCGGGTCGCCAAAGTAACCCACGAACAGGCCCGGCGGATACGCATCCTTCAGGTGCGTAACGCAAATGGCGCCTTCCTCACCGTCGGGCACGAAGTTGCCATCGTCGTCGAGCAGACGAATGTTCAGAAGCGGGCTAGGCTTGCCCATGGAACCGGGACGCGGCTCGAGCCAAGGGAACGTTGCCACGAGCACGGGACCCTCCGACTGGCCGAAGCCCTCACGAATCTTCTTGCCAGTAAGGCGTTCCCACGCCACAGTAACCTCGGCATTCAGCGGTTCGCCTGCCGTAGCGAAGTTCTGAATGGGGGAAAGGTCGTAGCTGGCAACGTCTTCCTGCAGCATAAAGCGATACATAGTGGGAGGCGCGCAGAACGTGGTGAGCTTGTAGTCCTGCATGACCTGCAGAAGCTTCGCCGGAACGAACTTCATCATGTCATAGCAGAACACGCAGGCACCGGCCATCCACTGGCCATACAGCTTGCCCCAGCCAAACTTGGCCCAACCACTGTCGGTAACGCTCATATGCAGCTTGTTCTCCTGAACCTGCTGCCAATACTTCGCGGTAATGATATGGCCAAACGGATGCTTGAACGAATGCTCCACCGCCTTGGCATTGCCCGTGGTGCCACTAGTAAAGTACATGAGCATAATGTCATCGATTTGCGTGGCCGCATCGCCTTCGGGGCGCTGCCACTCGGGGCTTGCGCTGGCGATAAGGTCGCTGAACGACAGCCAGCCTTCACGCTCGCCGCCACACACGATCTTGCCCTGCACCGAGGGAGCATCCTGGAGAGCAAGCTCCGTCTGCTCGCAAACGTAATCATCGTTCACGCAAACCATCATCTTCACGCCTGCCAGATTGCAGCGATAGGCAATGTCCTTGCGCGTAAGCTGAATGGTTGCAGGAACCACGGTTGCGCCAATCTTGCACAACGCCATGGCGCACACCCAGTATTCCCAGCGACGACGCAGGATCATGAGCACGACATCGCCCTTGCGAATGCCCTGCTCCCAAAAGACGTTGGCCATCTGGTTGGACATACGCGAAATGTCGGAGAACGTAAACTCCTTGCGATCGTCGTTATCATCCACCCAAACCAGGGCCTTCTTTTCCGGCTCCACGCGTGCCCACTCGTCCACGACGTCATAGGCGAAGTTGAAGTTCTGGGGAATGTTGATGGTGAAGTTCTCGAAGAAATCCTCGTACGAATCGAACTCAATACGAGGACAATATTTACTCAGAATGTAATCCACAATGACTCCTGGCTACGCGTTCGACTACTCGGCAATGAAGGTGAGGAACTTGGCAGGTTCGTTGCCTCCGCACCGCTGGCCATGAGGGTGCATGGGGTCGAAATAAGCCGAGTCGCCTTCATTGAGCTGGTACTCTCGCCCATCGTAGGAGAGAATGACGGAGCCTTGAACTACGTAATTGAACTCCTGGCCGCCGTGGGTAACCAGTTCCGCGGGATCGTCGGAAGGATCGAGCGTAACCATGAGCGGCTGCATGATCTTATGCGAGAAACGCCAGGCCAGATCCTCGAAATGATAACCGGGAAGGCGGTTCACCTCACGACCGGCGCCAGCTTTGACCACCTGGATGTTGGTCAGGCGCGTCTCGCCGCCCGTAAGAATCTCGGTGAACTCAACGCCAAACTTATTCGCCATATGATAGATGGCGGAAATGGGTACGTCGGCACCCGTCTCTTCCCATTCAGTGTACGTATCGACATCTACGCCAAGCTCGGCTGCCATGGAATGACGCGATACCTCGCAGGCCTCACGGAGACCCTTGATGCGTTCGCCCAGCTCGCGAAAATCGTCTTGCATAGTCTTACCCCCTTGGGAAGTGTCGGGACCAGTGGCAATCAGTGTAGCGCACTTTAGTATGCGAAAGTGCCGAGGGCGCAAATCGTCACACGAGCGACGCATTGGGGCTGAAGAACGGCACGATCGGCCCTGCGAATTGGCGAAAGCATTGATTCGGGCACGAAAAAAGCCCGCCCCGCGATATGGCGGAGCAGGCTTGCAGTCGCTGTTCGGCGGAAACCGCGCGAAGGCTAGTTGGCAGCCAGGATGGGAGCGGCAACCTGCTTCTTGCGGGACAGGATGCCATCGATCCAAACCGTCTTGGAGCTATCGATGCCGAAGACGCTGTCGACGACAGCATGATTGCCCTCTACCAGGAAGTTGCTGCCCTCGGCCAGAATGTCGGTAACGAGCACGAGCACGAAGTCGTAGCCCTTTTCCTCCTGCAGCTTGCGCATGTAGGCGCGAGCTTCCTCTTCGCGCTTCATGGCACCTTCCAGGTCGACCGTTTCGTGCTGGGCGATGAGCACCGTGGTGGAACCTACTTCGAATTCCTTGGCGTCGGCACCCACGTACTTCTCGATGGGCAGATCGGCTTCGCCACCGCGGCACTTGAAGAGCTGCTGGCCAAACTCAACGTACTTCTTGCCCGTGATGCCTTCCAGGTAGGCGATCTGCTCTTCGTCGACCTTGGTAGCCGTGGGGGACTTCAAGATGACCGTGTCGGTGAGGATGGCGGACAGCAGCACGTTTGCGATGGCAACCGGAATCTCGATGTCATGCTGGCGGCAGAGCGCGGAAATGACCGTGCACGTAGAACCCCAGGGGCGAACCGTCATGTAAATGGGAGCGGCAGTGGCAACGTCGCCGATGCGATGGTGATCAACAATACCCACGACCTCGGCATCAGCCAGACCATCGACAGCCTGCTTCAGCTCGTTGTGGTCGACGAGCATGACCTTCTGGCCAGCTTCCACGTGGTCGATCAGACGAGGAGCGTCGATACCGTTCTGCTCGAGGTTCCAAGCCGTCTCGGGCGGAAGGGGGCCGAGGCAGACGGCCTCGTACACATCATCGCGGCCCTGGCGACGAGCCAGCTCGTTCTCGAAGAACGCCAGGCCTACAGCGGCCGAGATAGCGTCGTTGTCCGGATTCTTGTGTCCCACAATGATGATGGGTTCTGCCATGGGATTTCCTTCCTTTGCAGCTTTCAGGCTAAATGGATTACTTTCCGATTTTGACAATTGGAGCGTAGTCTTTCAACAATTTTTTGGTGGAACCGCTCTTCGAGAAGCGAATCGAGAGGGTATCTCCATCTACCTTCACAACGCGACCGCGGCCAAACACCTTATGGTCCACGATGTCGCCGATGGCAAACGTAGCACCTGCGGCGGCCTTCTTCTGGGGAGCCTTCGGGGCCGTATGCACGCGCTTCGACGTGCCACGCGCGCTGGACGTACCGAACACGCGTCCCTGCCCCGCTTCCGCGCTACTGCCGGAAATGCCGCGACGACTGCCACGCTTTTCCCAGCCCGTTCCCGAGAAGCCCGACGAACCCAGGCCCGTAGTGGAAAGCAGTTCGGAGGGAATCTCGGCCAGGAAGCGCGAGCGAGGATTCGCCTGCGTTTGACCAAACAGCTTGCGTTGACCCGCACAGGTAAGGTACAGACGCTTGCGAGCGCGCGTAATAGCAACGTAGGCCAAGCGACGTTCCTCTTCTACGCCCGCACCGTCGTTCATGCTGCTCATATGCGGGAAGATGGTTTCTTCCATGCCCGCGGTGAACACATAGTCGAACTCCAGGCCCTTCGCGGCATGCACCGTCATAAGCGTAACGGCCGTGCCGTCGTCGCTCATGGTATCCAGGTCGGTACGCAGCGTAACCCACTCGATGAAGTCGGAAAGCGAGTTGCCGGAAAGCACGCGAACGGGTTCTTCGCCCAGCTGTTCCGCACCTTCCCCACCGGCAACGGGCGCGGCGAACTGCGCATCGGAGTCATCGTGCGTGGCAGCGAATTCATCAACTACGCCCAAGAATTCCTTGATGTTCTCGGCGCGACCACGCGACTCGTCGGTATTCTCCTCTTCCAGGGCGCGCACCAGGCGGCTCTTATCGATGACCATCTCCACGAGCTTGCGCAGTTCGCCTTCCCAGAAGGACGTCTCCATGATGAGCTGAGTAAATTCGCCCAGGGCACGACGCGTTGCAGCACGGAAGGACTCATCGGCACAAGCCAGCTGGCAGGCCTCCAGGAACGTGCACGCATTCTCGATCGCCATCATGTCGATGCGCTCGACGGTGCTCTTGCCAATACCACGGCGCGGCACGTTGATGATGCGCTTAGCCGCCATGTCATCGGCAGGATTCACAGCAAGCGTGAGGTACGCCATAACATCGCGAATCTCGGCGCGATCGAAGAATCGCGTGCCGCCCACGATGCGATACGGAACGCCCGCACGCAGCAACATATCTTCAAGCGTACGACTCTGCGCATTCGTGCGGTAGAACAGGGCGAACTGGTTGTAACTTGCGCCCTTGCCATGCTGGCGCTCAATCTCGCCGGCAATCCAACGCCCTTCGTCGCGCTCGTCGCTGGCCAGGTACACCTGCACCTTTTCGCCCTCTTCGCCCGTAGAGATGAGCTTCTTGCTCTTACGATGCACGTTGTTGGCGATAACGGCATTGGCGGCATTCAGGATGGTAGCCGTAGAGCGGTAATTGCGCTCTAGCTTCACCGTGTGAGCGTTCGGGTAATCCTTCTCGAAATCCAGGATGTTGCGAATGTCGGCGCCACGCCAACTATAAATCGACTGGTCGTCGTCGCCTACGACCATGAGGTTGCGACGCTTGGCGGCCAGCAGCTGACAGATGGCGTACTGGGCGCGGTTGGTGTCCTGATACTCGTCGACCATGATGTAGCGGAAGCGATCCTGGTACGCCTCGAGCACCTGGGGATGATTCTTGAACAGCAGCCACGTAAATACGAGCAAGTCGTCGAAGTCGAATGCGTTCGCCTGGCGCAGGCGCTTCTGCAACTCGTCGTAGACGCGGGCCGCCACCTTGGTAATGGGGTCGGCAGCCTGGGCTTCGAACTCGCCAGGAAGCACGAGTTCGTTCTTCGCCGAGGAAATGCGGTTGCGGATGGCGTTCACCGGAAAGCGCTTCGGATCGATGTTCTGCTGCGCCATGATGTCCTTCACCAGGCGCTTGCTGTCGTCGTCGGCATAAATGGTGAAGCTATTCGAAAAGCCCAGCACCTCGGCATTCGCACGCAGAATGCGCACGCACATGCTGTGGAACGTGGAAACCCACATGCCGCGGGCGGCTGGCCCCACGATGCCATCCAGACGCTCGCGCATCTCGTTGGCCGCCTTGTTGGTAAACGTAATGGCCAGAATCTGCCAAGGCGGCACGGAAAGGTCTTCCACCATATGGGCAATGCGGTACGTAAGCACACGCGTCTTGCCGCTTCCGGCGCCAGCGAGAACGAGCAGCGGGCCTTCGGTGCATTCCACCGCTTCGCGCTGCTCGGGATTGAGCGAATTCAGGTCGATTGCCATGTACTCCCCATCGATAACGTGATTTCATCTGTGTCGTAGGCCACTTACTTTACTTCATAACGAAGCACGCCCCGCGGGATGGCACAAAGTAAGCAGAGCCGAAAACGCGACAGGGTAAGCCCATGCGCAAGTCCCATTCAGCAGTAACGCAGCCCATCGCTTTCCCACCAGGTGCTTTATACGAGAAGCCCCCAAACGAACACGCAATTCAGGCGTCAGCTATAGATTTTCCCGAACGCCCTGCAGACGGGCGGGCGCGTATACTAACAGCAATGCTTTCATACTCATGGAAAGGACGCCTCATGGCCATTGCCTACGATAAGAAGACCCCGCATCGTTTCGACGTCGTTGGAAGCTTCCTGCGCCCCGCTGCGCTGCGCGAAGCGCGTGCCCAATTCGCGGAGGGGGCAATCTCCCGCGAAGAGCTTACAGCCGTAGAAGATGACGCCATCCGCGATCTAGTAGCAAAGCAGCAGGCAGCTGGCCTTTCCACGATCACCGACGGCGAGTTTCGCCGTGCCACCTGGCACCTCGACTTCATGTGGGGTTTCGCAGGCATAGGCCATGCGCCCACCGAAACGGGCCTCCCCTTCCACGATGAAGCGGCTATGCTCGACGACACCTTCGTAACGGGCAAGATCCGTCTGGAAAGCGAGCATCCTTTTGTAGCCCACTATCGCTTCGTACGCGACCTAGAAGACGAGAATACGGTCGCGAAGCTCACCATCCCCGCGCCGGCACAGTTCCTGGAGCAGCTCATCATGCCGTTCAACGCCGAGCGTACCCGCGCATTCTACGCAACCGACGAAGAGGTCGCCGACGACCTGGTGGCCGCCTATGGCGCATTCATCAGCCAACTCTACGAGGCAGGCTGTCGCAACCTGCAGTTCGACGACTGCTCGTGGGGCATGCTCTGCGACAAGCGCGCACCCCTATTCTTCGGCACCGACGAAGCAGGCATCGAAGCCGTGAAGGAGCAGCTGCTCGCCGTGAACAATCGCGTACTCGACGCACGTCCCGAGGGCCTTACCATCAACACGCACGTCTGCCGCGGAAACTTCCACTCCACCTACGCCAACGAAGGCGGTTACGAAGCCGTGGCAAAAACGCTATTCGCACGTGAGCACGTTGACGCGTTCTTCCTGGAATTCGACGACGAACGCTCGGGTGGCTTCGAACCGCTGGCAAGCGTTGCGGAAGGCAAGCAAGTCGTGCTAGGCCTCATTACTTCGAAGCGCCCCGAGCTTGAAGACAAAGACCAGGTCATCGCACGCATCCGCGAAGCAGCGAAATACGTTCCGCTCGACCGCCTGTGCCTCTCGCCCCAGTGTGGCTTCGCTAGCTGCGAAATTGGCAACAAGCTCACCGAGGACGAGCAATGGGCCAAGATTGCACTGGTCCGCGAAATCGCCGAGGAGGTATGGGGCTAGCCACTACCACTTGGCGAAATCGCCTACCCCTTTTGAAAAAACTTGTTGACAGTGGCAAACCAATGCCCTTACACTTCGTTTCAATCGAATAGCTCGAAACCGTTGAGGCGAAGATCAAGCCAATCGGGCACTCACAGAGAGCGAGGGATGCTGGAATCCTCGCAGAACGCCAATTGGTAAATGGATCGCCGAGGGAAAGGGGAAAGGCCAACCCACAGGAAGGCCGAGTATCCGGACCGTGAGCCCGCGTTAGAGGCAGAACATGTGATGGCATGTTCACGAGTGGGTTTCCGCAAGGAAACCAAGCAAAGGTGGCACCGCAGGTTGAATGGCCTGCCCTTTGAAGCTCCAAGCCGGAGTTTTGAAGGGCGGGCCATTTTTTATTTGCGCGAAAACGACTTCGAGGCATTCGAACCTAGCAACCGGCCGCATAAGCGGCCACAACCGAAAGGAACAGCAATGTCCGAAGTAACCGCTACCCCCGCAGGCCAGAAGCGCACCGTACATGCCGTTGCCCAGGAAAAGAACGGCCTGAGCACGCAGGACCTCATCCTCATCGCCGTTTTGCTGGCAGCCGGCGCCGTGCTGAAGCTCACCGTGGGCTCCATGCTTGCCTCGTTTGGCATGAAGCCCAACTTCATCATCGCCATGTACTGCCTGGCCATCATCCTCACGCGCCCCAAGGTGGGCCAGGCCGCTATCATCGGACTCATCGCTGGCCTCATCTGCCAGCTGCCCATGCTCAACGCCACGCCGGGCCTGAACATCATCTCGGAAGTGCTGGGCGCGCTCGTTTGCGGCCTGCTCGTAAAGGTCCCCATGCGCATCGGCGGCAAAGCCGACATCAATCCCATCGTCAACACGTTCATTTCCACGGTAGTCTCCGGCGGAACCTTCGCACTCATGGCCATCTACATCAACGTGGTGAGCAACGCCAACAGCCAAACCACCTTCGCGGCAGCCGTAGGCGCATACGCACTCATCGTGCTGGGCACCGCCACGTTCAACGCCATTCTGAACCAAGTGCTCGTGCCCATCATGCGCAAGGTGCTGAAGAAATAGGCTGGCATCACGAGTTTCACCTCACAGGAGGATTGGCATGATCACTATTAGGGACTTCTCGTTCGTATACCGAGAAGGCGATGCGCCCACCGTAAGCGGCGTGAACCTAAACATTCCCAAGGGAGCCTTCGTGGGCATCACCGGCCCTGCGGGATGCGGCAAGAGCACGCTCACCTACGCACTCAACGGCATCATCCCCCACTGCTATCCCGGCGACTTCTACGGTTCCGTGCAAGTAGACGGCCTGGACACCTGCGAAGCATCGCTCACCGACATATCGCGCGTCGTCGGCAGCGTTTGCCAGGACATCGATTCGCAGATGGTTTCCTCCATCGTGGAAGACGAGATTCTCTACGGCCTGGAAAACTTCGGCGTGCCACACAGCGAAATCGAGGAGCGCGTTAGCGAGGCCCTAAACGACATGGGCATTGCCGAACTACGTGATCGCAGCATCGCAAGCCTTTCCGGCGGACAGAAGCAGAAGGTTGCCATTGCCTCCATCTTGGCACTGCAACCACGCGTGCTCGTACTCGACGAACCAACTGCCGAGCTCGACCCCGCCAGCTCGCTTCAGGTATTCGAACTGCTGGAACGTTACGCGCGCGAGCACGAAACCACAGTTGTAGTAGTCGAACAGAAAATCGCGCTGCTTGCACGCTTCGCCAGCCAACTGGTCATCATGAACGAAGGACGAATCGTTTTCGCCGACGAGCCACGCTGCGTACTTACCCACGCCAATGAACTAGCCAACCTGGGCGTAAACTGTCCGCGTGCAACCACGCTCATGAATCGCTTGGGCTACGGCGTATGCCGCAACGTGGAAGAAGCGCGCAACATGCTAGCCGAAGCACTACCCACGCCCACACACACCGCAACGATGCAGGTGGAACGCCTGAGTTCGCCCACACACACGCAACCCACCGTTCTGGAGTTCCGCAACGTACACGCCTCGTACGATGAGGGCACCCCCATCCTTCGCGGCGTGTCCTTCACCATACGGGAAGGTGAGTTCGTAGCATTCGCCGGCACCAACGGAGCAGGCAAGTCGACCACCATGCGCTTGGCAAATGGCCTCCTGAAACCCGATTCCGGCACCGTGCTCGTAAGCGGCAAGCCCACCACGCACCTGCAAACGAGCGAACTGGCCCAGCGCGTGGGGTTCCTATTCCAAAACCCCGACCGGCAGATATGCTGCCCCACCGTACGCGAAGAGCTCCTGTTCGGCTTCCGCGCGTTGAAGAAGGACGAATCGGAAGCCGCGAAACGTGTTGACGCAATCATTGAAGAGTTTGGGTTCAACCCCGACGACGATCCATTCCTGCTGAACCGCGGCACGCGCCAGTTACTGGCGCTCGCTTCCATCGTTGTGTTGGAGCCGCGCGTCATCATCCTGGACGAACCCACTACGGGCCTCGACTACCGCGAATGCGAGAAGGTCATGGGCATCATTCGTCGCCTCCACGCTTCGGGAACCACGGTAATCATCGTGTGCCACGACATGGAAGTGGTAGCCGACTTCGCCGAGCGCGTTATCGTAATGAACGAAGGCTGCGTCATTGGAGATGGCCCCACATTCGCCATGCTTCGCTCCGAGGAAACGCTCCAAAACGCCCACATGACGCCACCGCAGATAGTAGAGCTTTCGCTGACTCTACCCCTCGCTCGCCCCGATTTGGCGAACACGACCATCGCACGCGCGAACACGCTCGACGACATGGCAAACGCCATTGACGACATTCGCGTCAACCAATCCATGTCATCGCACGAACCTGCAACTGAAAGGAGCCCACGATGAGGGGATTCCTGGAATACATTCCTGGCAACTCGCTGCTGCATCGTTTGAACCCCATCACGAAGCTGTTGGGCGCCATCATCTTTGCCGCGGCCTGCTTCTGCACGTCGAACCTGCCCTTCCTCCTGGCCATGCTCATGGCTGGCGTGGCCATGGCTGCTAGCTGCGACATGATGCAGCAAACGTCAAAGCTCATGAAAGCCGTGCTCGTATTTTCGGCCATCCTGGCTCTCATCCAGCTACTCACCATCCCCAGCGGCGCCATGCTCATTCCCCTGCCCTGGGGCTATGTGGGATCCGACGGCGCCGGAGCGGCCGCAACCACCATCTTGCGCTTGGAAGCCGCAGCCATCCCCCTGTTCCTGACGTTCTACGTTACGAAGATCACCGACATGACAAACGCAGCCGTGAAAGTGCTGCACGTGCCCTATCGCTACGCGTTCACGTTTTCCTCGACCGTGCATTTCATCCCCGTATTCCTGAATGACATGCACGGCATCATGGAGGCCCAAACCGCACGCGGCGTGGAGTTCGATGCAGGCGGCATCGTGAACAAGGTACGCCTCATGGTTCCCCTCTGCGTTCCCCTGCTAGTAAGCTCCGTACGCAAGACGAATAGCGCCGCCATTGCCGCAGAAGTGCGTGGGTTCAATCTACGCACCCGCGCTTCGGGATACCACGAGTACCCCATGACGGCAACCGACTACGCAGCATTCGCGCTGGTTATCGGCATGCTAGCTGCTTCCATCTGCCTTACCGTTCTGCTGTAGCACGCCCACCATACGCACGAGGCCCTGCGCGAACCCGTCTGTTCGCGCAGGGCCTCGATTATACGCATGAACGAAAGGTCTGCTACCCCTCCGCCAAGGCGTACCAGGCGATTCCTTCGGCACGCCACCCCAAACGTACGAGCATGTCGTTTTCAGACGCGCTCGTAGTGAAGTTATGCGCACCCGACGTTGCATTGGGATTGTACTGGCGATACACGGGAACATCATCCTCGTCGGCGCTGTACCAGCCAATGCCCTCGTACTTCCAGCCGAGCCCTCGCAGCCAATCGCGCTCTTCGGCGCTCATCGTGTAATGATGATCGCCTCCATTCGGGTTATACAGACGATACACCGGCGTAGGCGAAACGGCAGCGGCAATCCACCCCACGCCTTCATATGTCCAACCAGCCCGCACCACGTCATCGCGCTCGGAAATGACCGCCGTATAGAAATGCTCACCGGAATTGGGGTTGTACAAGCGATACATTATCGAGGGCGCGTAAGAGACGGCAACTTCGATCGATTGAGCGGACGCCACGTAGTCGCAGTCGTCGGCATAGGAAACGGTAATAGTTGCCTCACCCACCGCCTTCGGCACGACAAGCCCGTCCTCCGTTACTTCGACAACCGCTTCGTCTGAAGAAGCGTAGGCAAGCATCGCATCTGATGCGACACCCCGTACTTCCAGGGGCGAAGCGGCATCGCCATAGTTCAGCTGGGTCGACGCCAGAGAAACGGTAAAAGGCTGCTCGGCCTTTTCGATGGTGAACTCAAGCGTTTGCGAGCCCGAATAGCTGCCCATGCCGGCAACAACCACCGTCGCCGTACCCGCATGCACGTTATCGGCGTACAGCACCGTGTAATCCACGCCTTCCTGAAGCACCGTACCATTAACATCAGCAACGGTCACCGCCGGCTCACACGCTTCGCCCGTGTAGACGGTACTTTCGTATTCCAGAGAGACGTCGAAGCAGGGAATGTACGCATCGAGCATCTCAAGCGCTGCACACGCATCTATCATTCCGTAGCCATAGAGTCGATCCCAGCCAGAATCACCCAAATCCGTGGATGACTGTTCCAAAATCTCCTGCGCGTCGTCTGGCGAAAGCGATGGACACTCAGCAAAAAGCAACGCAGCTATGCCAGCCACCAACGGCGATGCCTGAGAGGTACCATCAAGCCAGTTGTACGGCTTAGGATTTTCGTCCGCACTGTCATATTGAATCGTGCTCCAGATACGGGTGCCAGGAGCACTTATATCTTTCGTTCTATTCGAAGAGTCCCGCGTAACGCCTGTCTCGTTGTAATTCGACGAGGATGACTTCGTATACGCAGCACCACTCACCTTGACAAGATAATTCGCTAGAGCGGTCTCGTTCGTGAGGCTCGTTGGGGGCAAAACGCTGCTCGTAAGATTTATCACGCTCAAACAATCATCGTAATCGCCAGGATACTCGGCACACGGAGCGATAATGTTGCCTGACCCAGTATTCCCCGCGGCACACACCGTAAGAATACCCGCCTCGCGCGCAGCAGAAATGCACTGGCAGAGAGCGTCGTTGGACCAATCGTAATCGGTAAAAACCTTCACACCTGCGCTAATATTCACAACGCGGATATCGTATTCCTGCGCATGGTCGAGCACGTAATTCATCGCACGGAACGTATACTCCGACGTATTGCCGCCACTATCGTCGAACATCTTAACGGCCACGATATTCGCGTTATACGACGCACCGGCAACGCCCACGCCATTGTTCGCAACGCCCGAAATAATGCCCGCAACATGGGTGCCATGGCTATCGGAGCTCACGTCCGTAATTGCACCCTCGGTATCAGTCGCGGCATCGTACTGCGCGACAACGTTACCTTGAAGATCCTCGTGACTAGCATGGATACCCGTATCGAGCACGGCAACGCTCACATTGGCATCGGCCACGCTTTCATTGCTATTGTCGCAACGCGCCAAATCCCACGCCTCGGGAAGGTTCACGGCGTCGAGCGCCCACTGATACGAGAGCAACGTATCGTTCACCTGGGTCGTTTGCGCTTCCAATTCCACAGCAGCATCGGACTGGGCAGTAAGCCCCAGCAATTCGGCAGTGCTTTCGTCGTCGGATGTATCGGCCACCTCGTCGTCGGGCAGCTCGAAGATCCAATTGGGTTGAGCGGAAAGCACGCGCGGGTCGCTCTCCAACTCGGCAATGGCCTGCGCAACCGTCACGCCATCGGCCACGGGAAGGACCACCACCGCGCCCGAAGTGTAATCGCACGTAAGCACGCCGTCTTCGATTGAGCCCAGAACCACGTCACTGCTGGCTATATCGGCATCCTGCACCGATGTGGCTGCATCGACGACCGACTCGGCATCATCTTCCGCAATATCATTCTTAAATTGCACGAGCACTTCGCCCGCAACGTAGGCATCGCCTTCCGCTTCGGCGCTTACCCCCGTAACGTCTTCGGCGGCTTGCACCGAAAGGACATTCCCCAAAGACGATTCGTCCGCATATGCAGAATAATCGCCCAGAACCCCAAACGCGGAAGCGGGAACGCATGCCAGGGATAGCCCGACGGCGCACAGCGCCGACAAGAAAGCCCTCATGGCAGCTCCTCGCATCCGTATGAACAGGTAAACAGCGGTTAGTGTAGCAAATTCGCGTGGAGCAGATTACCACTTTGATCGTCGGGCTGCAGAATAACGTGCTCTCCCCATGCCGAGGCAAAGCGCTCGCAAGCGCATTCGACCAAAGACGACCGCACGATGATAAGGGCGTGAGGATACGCCGCGCTGGGACCCATGTCGAGCAGCGCCATGGCTTGCGTAAGACCCGCTCCGCGCACGAGCTCGAGCGGCCCCAATTCGTCCACCACGAGCAGCGACGGAAACGCGACCACGTCGTTTCGCTGGGCGGCAAGCGTGCTGAATAGCTCGTTTACCTGATTCACTGCATCTTCCTCGATGCGCCACTTGGTGCACGTCTCGTTCGCGTGAGCCGCTTCGGGCACGCCATCACCGGACAAATCACGTCGGAGCGCAAACCGAATGCGCCTGCCTTCGGGCAGCAACACGTTGTCGATGCCCCGCTTTTCGAACCCATCGGGCGTGCGCTCCCATATACCCGGAGCAATGACGCCCGCAGCAGGCACCCCATTCGCACGCAAGTATGCCAGCTCGGCTTCGAGCCAGCGAGTTTTCCCGATTTCGAATTCGCCCGTGAGAATGAAAAGCATGACAACTCCTGCAGCCGAACGACCGCTCCGTAGGCTAGGCACGTATACGCTGAACGGTAGCATGCCGCGTTGCGAGGTTCAAGCGAATGAGTCAGGCGCTTCGCCAAGCGCCCGCGAAAAGCGCAGGATGAACGCCTAGCAGTAGCTCGCCCCACGCAAAGGAGGGCGCCAAAGACGCCCTCCCAAGTGCATGTATGTTCGTTTACGCTTAGGACAGGGCCCTACGACGAATGCAGATGCCAAGCACGATCGCAGCGATAAGCTCGGCCAGAGCGAGGAACGCGAGAGCCAGGGGGCTCACGGAATCGCTCGTTGCAGGCACCGAAGTATTGCCGGCAGCAGATGCGGCCTTGGCATCGCTATTGACATTACTCTGGGCAGGCTCGCTCGCACCCGACGTGGCCGCATCGGCAGTCTGGGCATAAGCCTTGTCGACGCCCGTCTGGGAATCTACTGCGGGAATGCCAGAAGGCTCTTCCCCGGATTCGCCCGTCGGGTCAGTCGGCTCGGTCGACTCTCCACCCGTAGAGCCACCCTCACCCTGGCTACCGCTTTCGCCCGAGCCGCCTTCGCCCGAACCGCTCTCGCCGGAACCACCTTCGCCGGAAGTGCCGCTTTCACCCGAACCACCTTCGCCAGAACCGGTCTCGCCGGAACCACTCTCACCCGAAGCGCCTCCACCTTCACCCGAGCCACTCTCGCCAGAGCCGCCTTCGCCCGTGGTGCCGCCCTGGTCACCAGAGCCGCCTTCGCCCGAAGTGTTTCCGCCCTCAGGATTGGTAGTTCCGCCTTCGGCCCCTTCGCCACCAGTAGCGGTGTCGTCCATCAGGAAGACGAACGTGGAAAGCTTGCCATTCAACTCAATTTCGACTTCGCCGTTCTCGACAGTCGCCTTGTGCTCAATAATCTCCTCGGCGCTCGACTCGTCCTTCTTGTGAATCTGCAGGATCTTCAGCTTGTCACCATCTTTGGCGTTGATTCCGCTTTCCGCCATGTTGAACTTGAGCTTCATGCCCTCCAGACCCTCATGTTCGGTCACGTTCGTCGTAGTATTGCCGGAATCGTCGTTGTACTGAGTAAGGTCGACCTGTACCATGCCAAGCACCGTATCGGCTGACATCAAATCCGAATGGGCAGAAATAACGTTGCTTGCCTCGGACGCAGTTAAAGGCGACGAAGTCAACCCGTACGAAAGCACGCCAGCCGGCAGCGCATCTCGACTGAAAAGTCCGCCCGTCGCATACACGATCGATTGCCCCGCATTGTTCTTCAAGGGAATTGTGCGGAATACGGCGATGTAATTCGTATCGCACGTTACCGTATACACATAGTCATAACTCCAGCCAGAAGTTTCGAGTGGCGTGCCGTCGGCAGCAGACACGGGCTTCCATTCGTCGAAGATGTACTTAGCGTATTCGGTAGCGGCCTTCGTGGGATGAGCAGGCTTCCAAACTACCTTGGCCTCCGTACCCTCGTTGTACAGCCTGGAATCGACCGTAATGTAATTACCATTTTCGTCCGTGCCGCTTACCGGGACAATCGTGACGCCGTCATCCATGTAGAACGTAACTGCATACTGAGCTGCGGGAATATGAGGAACCAAATTAATGTACTTGATGTAGGGACTATTCGAGACCTGCCATGAATCAAGAGCGAAGTACTCAACGTACTTCTCAAACAGATTAGTCACATGGGTCACCGTCAGCTTGTACAAGCCCGTGGTGGCAACCGAGTACTCATTGGCAGCCGACGAGCAATACGCATACGGGAACCACTCATAATTCGTACCACCCCATTGCTGTTGCTCGGAGTACATGTCAAGATAATCTTTCTGCAAATCGACGATGAAGTCATCGCTGTTAAGCTCTATAAAATCGCCCGTAGTGGAGTCGCTGGCAACGATGATCATATTAGCAGGGCCCGCCGAAGCAGCAGCAACGCTAATGTGGAACACCACCGGATTTGAAGCGTAGAGCACATAGCCAACGTTCTCGTCTACAGTATTTTTCGAACGATATTCCTGCACGTACGTAAACTGGACAACGATGGTGCGCTCGCCAGGCGTTTCAAAATACGCCGAAGAGATCAAGTTCCTATATGAGTCAGATCCGCCAAAGTGGCTTTCACCCGTATTGGGATACAGAAGCTTAATGGTTCCGGTAAACGTGTCGTAGATATAAGGAAGGTGCCTATAAAACCTAAACGATGTGCTATCCGCAAACCGAGATGCATCAACCCTCCAAAGCCTGGACTTAGTGTCCATAAAGTCATCGATGGTGACACCACCATACTCCGTAAGGCTCGAGCCGCCTGCTATGCCACCACCCGATAAAGCGGGATTCGTAGTAGGGTCGGAATAATAGGTACCCTGACCCAGTGGAGTGCTGTTGAGATACCAGGTATACATCAAGCCTTGCTCAAAGGATCTCATGGTGTATTCACTCGTATCTTCGGACGGCAAGGGAACCGTAACGTACACCCCCGAACGAGCATCGTACACGGAACTCCCCAAGCGAAGGTAATCGACGCCAACCTCGAGGTTTACGCCCTTCCCAACCTCACTCGAGATATACACATGCACTGCATTAGTGGTTGGGTCCAACGTGGAGGTGCTGGCATCATACGAATCCGTCGTCCTAGGGGTAAGTCCCACAAACACGTTCGCCGTGCCATCATCCCCTGGATATGGAGTGCTATCAGCGACGCTCAAATTAGCACTGTCGGCGGATCCGCCCTTATTAGCCTGCGAAACTGCGGGGGTAGCAGAGGCTGGGGTATCCCCTCCTGCGTCGGGCGCAGTTACCTCTTCGGAGGACGGTGCGATGTCAGCGCCCGCTGCAGGCATAGAAGCATCCTCGGAAGACGCAATAGGAGCTGCAGACACATCAGCCACGGCCTGCTGGCCCTGGTCGACATCAACTACAACCTCGGAAGCGTTATCGCCGTTCACGCCTTGGTTTTCAGCGTCCGCATATGCGGGGGTAGTACCCATGGCAAATGCCAAGCAGAACGTGAATGAAAGGATTGCAAGAAACGAGAGTGCCCGCTTCGTAGGGGCCATGCCTTGCGTGGTCATGGAGGTCATCGCACACCACCCTCCTCGAAAAACGTGCAGAGACGACACCACTGTACCCTCGTTCATCACCAATCTCTTGCACGGTCGCAAAGCTAAACGGAGCGATTACCCATCCGTAATAGAAATGTTATCGATTCAGTATCACTTGTTATATCACCGCTGGGTACCCTACCCACATGTAAGCAATAGAAGCAACGGCCACTCCCCTTGCAAACAAAGCTCGCATGAGAAACGACCGTTATAAACGACTTTTCAAGCAGGCTCTACGACTCGGCGGCCGGCAACTTATCCTGGCGGACGAACGAGACTACAGATCCCAGGGAGGGGATCCCCCACCTACATGCGAGCAATCGCATCCGTAAGTTGGGTAAGCGCGCGTTGCACCGTTGCGCGTTGCGTAGCCAAATTCAGGCGGATGAAGCCATCGCCCTCGGGCCCGAACATATCGCCCAGATCAAGCCATAGCCCCGCTTCGTCCTCGATGAGCGCGCGTAGGTCTTCCCCGTACAAGCCAAGCTCGCGACAATCGACCCACGCAAGGTACGTGCTCTGGGCAGGCACCAGATGCAGCTGGGGCGCATGCTCGGCCAGATACGATTCAACCAGCGCCCAGTTCCCCTCGAGGTATTTCTTCAACTGCGCAAGCCATTCAGCGCCCTGTCGATAGCACGCCTCGGTAGCCACGAGCCCCAAGACGTTCGGTCTATTCGTGCCGGTAGCATGCATGGCGTCCTTGAATACGCGGCGAAGCTCGCCATTAGGGATGATGATGTTCGATGTTTCCAGCCCTGCCAAGTTGAACGTTTTACTGGCTGCCGTGCACACGACGCAACGCTGAGCAATCTGGTCGTCAAGCGTGGCGAACACCGTATGCTCATAGCCCGGGCGGACGAAGTCCATGTGAATCTCGTCCGACACTACTATGACGTCGTTGCGCAGGGCGATTTCCGCAATGCGCGCCAATTCGTCGCGCGTCCAGAGGCGCCCACCGGGATTATGGGGATTGCACAGCAGGAACAGCTTCGCTCCGCTTTCCTGAATCGTCTGCTCGAGCGCATCGAAATCGATGCTATAGATGCCATCTTGGTACGCAAGCGGCGCATTGGCCACGCGACGCCCGTTACGTTCGATCACATTGGTAAACGGATAGTACACGGGGCGCTGAATGACCACCGCATCACCCGGCTCGGTAAACGCACGCACGGCCATGGCCAGGGCGAACACTACGCCCGGCGTGGGGACGATCCAATTCGGGCTTACCTGCCAACCATAGCGCGCCATCCAGGAAACAACTGCCTCGCGATAGCCATCCCACGGATTCGTATAGCCGAAGACGGCATGGTCAACACGCTGATGCAGGGCTTCCACCACAGCAGGAGGCACGGTGAAATCCATGTCGGCAACCCACATGGACAGCAAACCCTCGCGCTTGCCCATTGCCGCAGCCGCATCGAACTTCATCGAATGGGATCCTCGCCTATCGACGGGCGCATCAAAATCGTATCGCTCCATGAGCACCTCCGCTGTTGTCGTTTTACTGTCGTTGTACCAGAGTTGGCAGTCGATAACGCGCAGTTCGAACTTCCACGCCGAATCGGCACGAACACGTGACATAGCACGTAAAGAAAGAGGGACGGCCAAAGGCTTTGCAATCGAGTTCGGCTTGCCTTACTATTGGTCAGAAACATCGAACGCAATCGAGGGGACACACCCATGAAACAGCACATCATCGGCATACGGAGCGCAACGGGAACCCGTCTGAGGTACGCCTTGGCCGCAGGAGCTATCTGCAGCCTGACCATCGCTCCCCTTACGCAGGCATTCGGCGACAACGAAGCAGCCAACCCGAATACGTCCAACGCAACGAACGACAACGCGCAAGAACAGATGCAGGAAGCGATTGCCAGCACGAAGAAGGAGATCGTCTATACCTACGCCGACGCAAATGGAAACACAACGCGCACGCAGGTAAACGACACGCTCACCAACCCTTCGGGAGCCTCGTTGCTTGACGACGCCTCCACGCTCACCGATATCGAAGGAAATGACAACGACCAAACCTACAGCCAGAACGGAACGAACCTGGTATGGTCGGCCGACGGAGACGAAGTAAGCTACAAGGGCTCACCCACCGAAAGCACGCCCATTACCATGAAGGTTTCGTACACGCTTGATGGGAACGCCATTTCCGCCGAACAGCTCGCGGGCAAAAGCGGACGCGTCACCATTCGCTTCGATTACGAAAACACCTCGTGGAACATGTGCGATGTAAACGGCACGCAGGAAAAGGTCTACACCCCATTTGCCTGCATCTCCACGCTGCTCCTTTCAAACGACCATTTCACGAATATCGAAACCGAAAACGGCAAGGTCATTGACGACGGGTCGAACAGTGTCGCCGTCGGTTTCGCCTTGCCCAGCCTGCAGGAATCGCTGGGCGTAAGCGAGGACGACTACGAGATTCCCTCCTATTTCGAAATCACTGCCGACGCCACCGACTTCCAACTAGACGGAAGCTACACGATAGCCACGACCGAGCTCTTCAGCGATATCAATACCGACAGTCTGAATATGGACGACATCGACAGCGCCCAGAGTGGACTGCAACAGGGCATGGATGCGCTCCTTTCGGGAACCGACGCGCTTGCCGCAGGTCTGCTCCAACTTGCTTCAGGCGCGCAAGCACTCGATAGCGGAACGCAAAGCTTGCACGCTGGAGCAAGCGCACTGCAAGAAGGTGCTGCAGCGCTGCCCAGCGGCACCCAACAGCTAGCCGAGGGCGCAAGCAACCTGGCAGAAGGGGCAAGCGCCCTTGAAGGCGCAACGGACCAGCTGAACAGCGGCACGCAAGCGCTTGCAAGCGGCACCGCGAGCCTCTCCGATGGCATCCAAGCGCTTCAGGGGAACGACAACGCCGGCCTGCAGCAAACCAGCATCGCCGCAGCTGCGCTCCAAAGCGGCCTGGGAAAGCTCGCAAGCGGCACGCAAGCGCTCATAGACGAGCTCGACGCAAACACATCGCGCCTTTACGGCGCAGGGAACGCTGCCAGCGCCGCCGCAAGCAGCGCAGGGGACGCCAAGAGCAATGCGCAAAGCGCGCTTACCACGCTCCAGGCGCTCAAGGACTCGGGAACGCTTTCGCAAGATGAAGAAAGGCAGGTAGACGACGCAATCAGCGCGCTTACCTCGACGAAGGCGAGCGCCAACAGCGCGCAGGTCGCAGCCGAAAGCGCCCAGGACAACATCGATTCGGCCATGCAGAGCATAAGCTCCACGGGAGACCTAGGCGCAGGCCTGCGCAGCACCCAAAGCGACCTTTCGAGCGCTGCAAGCGATGCCTCGGACCTGGCCACCAACGTATCGAGTGCGTACGACACCGCCGGAACCCTGGCGGATAGCGCCTCGAAAGTTTCCAGCGGCTCCAGCGAACTTGCCGAAAGTGCCAGCTCCATTACGAGCGGCATTTCCCGCCTTTCGAACGGAGCAGCCTCCGTTTCCAGCGCATCATCCCAGCTTGCCGCTTCAGCAACACCGCTCTACAAAGCGCTATGCCAGCTCAGCGGGGGCACGGAAACACTTGCATCGTCTACGCCACTGCTAGCCAACGGCCTGCAGAGCGCCTACGAAGGGTCCGTCGCACTCTCCAGCGGTCTCTCCACGTTCCAAAGCGAAGGCATTCAGAAGATCGTCGACGCCCTAGGAGACGCAGAGGCCGCCAAAGCGCGCCTGAACGCGGTCTCGGAAGAGGCAACGGCTTACGACAACTTCAGTGGCAAAGCCGCAGGCACGCAGGGTACCGTGCGCTTCGTGTTCAAAACGGCAGCCATCGAAGCTGGTAACTAGCCGATAAAAGCACCAAGACCTGGCATAACGCACCACATGTTACAATCTCCCCCGAAGAGAGGGAGACAATCATGAATAGCAACCAGCTGCGATGGTTCTGCAGCGCATGCGAAACGCGGTCGTTCGCCAAGGCAGCCGAAGCCACGTTCGTATCACGCCAGGCATTTGGTAAGGCGATCAAGAGCATGGAAGACGAACTGGGATGCCCCCTGTTCCACCGTACGGAGCAGGGGGTCACCCCTACCGAATCGGCAATGCTCATCTACCCCATCGCCCAGCGTTGCGTGAACGACATCGCGCACATGCGCGCCATTTGCGACGAGCACGCGCTTTGCACGCGCACGCCCATCCGCATCGCCATCGCCGACGGCGTAGTGGAGTCCATGGACGATAGCTTCTTCGACGAGCTAGAGCGCAAGAACCCCACCTGCGATATCGCCATCGAGAAGCACTTCTACACACGCTGCATGGACTACCTGCACGATGGCAAGGTCGACTTCGCTATCGCCCCTGGCCCGCTTCGTGAACAGCAGCTGGAATCCATTCCGCTGGCACGCGAACAAGTCTACGCAGCAACCGCGCCGGGAACCGTTCACTTTCCCGCCAACGAGGTCACGCTGGAAAACCTGGCCACGCTCTCCTTCTTTTCGGTGGGAAACGGCGAGCGCGCCATGCTCGGGCTCGATCGCATCTTCGAAGAGCACGGACTTGCCATCAACCGTATCGACCAGTACACCGAATTCGGCATCGTTATGCAGAAAGCCCATACAGGCACGGCAGCGGCACTCGTACCGGAAAGCATGCTCCCCCGCTTAGCTGCCGACATGGTCACCCTGCCCATCCCGCCAAGCATCACGACATGGGAGCTGCACTGCTTCTGGCTGCCGCACGAGCCCTCCAACGCAGAAGCAAGCATCATTCGCTTCATGCGGGAGCGAATGGTCTAGCTTTTCCCAAATCAAACGCTTGCGTAAACCCACAGTTTCACCCCTGCGCGCAATCGATTCTTCTCCATTCGCCCGCCCATTTGCTTGAATAGGCGCATCGGGCCCCAATGGGAGGTGGGCCCCATTCGCAAGGAGGAGAATATGGGAACTTGGGATGTGTCGCGTCGCGGCTTTCTGAAAGGCGCCATGCTGGGTGCCGTAGGCGCAGGCGTAGCCGGTACGGGCCTGGTGGGCTGCAGCAGCCCGAAGCAGGGCGCTTCCACCACAAACGCCGCAACCGCAACCTCGGGCGCTCAGGGTGACGTTATCGCCGCCGCGCAACTGAATCCGCAGGATTACGACTATCGCGACAACACCACCGACTTCAAGACGCTCTTCAGCAGCTGGAACCTGGGCAGCGTGGAGATTGGTAACCGCATGTGCAAGTCGGCTGCTGGTTCGGCCACCTACCTGGCAGGCTACACCGAGGAGCTGTATCAGTACTACCTGAACTTCGCCAAGGGCGGCGTGGAGATGATCTGGGTAGAAGGCGAAGCCATCACCATGCCCATGGATGGCAGCCCCCTGCCCAGCGAAGTGACCGACTTCTTCAAGAAACTTTCCGCTGAATGCGCAACGTACGGCGCTCACCTGGGCTTCCAGTGGGCCCCCTTCGGCCTGGACATCGCCGACATGCCAGTCGAAACCATCAAGGGCATCGAAGCTGCTGGCGCAGCACTCGCCGTGGCCTTGAAGGACATGGGCTTCGTAGCCATCGAGATCAACACTGCTGGCTTCAACCAAGGCCATCGCTTCCTCTCGCGCTTCTACAACACGCGCACTGACGAGTACGGCGCGGGCAGCATCGAGAATCGCGCTCGCTTCGACGCCGAATGCATTCAGGCCATTCATGCAGCTGCCGGCAACGATTTCGCCGTGCAGATCCTCATGGAGTGCGTTGAGGAAAACGACAATCTCACCAACGACTGCACGCTCATGACGCTCGACAACGCCGTAACCGAGCCGCACAACTCCGCCACCACCATCCAGGAGGGCATCGCTCTGGCAAAGGCACTGGAAGCCGCTGGCGCCGACTCGTTCCACCTGCGCCTGGGACCGCTGGGCAATCATCCCTGCCAATTTGGCAGCGACCTGTACTTCCTGCTGAACGGCGTGGAAGGTGCCACGGGCTATGGCACCCAGTGGGACTTCAGCAAGCACTGGGGCGGCAAGCTCATTGGCAACCACAGCGGTGCGGGCATGCTGCTGGACATCGCGGCCATGTACAAGAAGGAGCTGAAGGTTCCCGTAGGCTGCGTTACCTACATGGATCCCGCCCATGCGCCGAACTTCTTCGAAGAAGCCCTGGCCGACGGCAAAGTCGACTTTTACATGATGAATCGCCCGCTCACCGTTGACACGGAATACGTGAACAAGCTGCGCGAGGGCCGCATCGACGAAATCGCTCCCTGCACCCGTTGCCTGCACTGCCACGCTGGCAGCAACGAGATGAACGCCATGATGAGCTACTGCCGCGTGAACGCCCTGACCCAGCGCGTTATGCGCGCAAACGGGCCGGCAACCTACGAGCTTCCCGAAGCTGCCTCCAAGAAGAAGGTCATGGTCGTAGGCGCGGGCCCCGCCGGCATGGAAGCCGCGCGCATCGCCGCCCTGCGTGGTCACGATGTAACGCTGTTCGAGAAGAAGAGCTCCGTAGGCGGTTCGCTCCAGTTCGCGCACAACGTCAAGGGCGAACACGAGAACCTGGAAGATCTCATCGCCTACCTGAAGCGCCAGTGCGAGCTTGCCGGCGTTACCGTGAAGACGAACACCGAAGTCACCGCTGACACCATCGGCCAGGAAGCTCCCGACGCGCTCGTCATCGCCACGGGTGGCGTACGCCCCGAGCTGAACGTTAGCGGCGCCACCGTTATCGACCTCGAAGACTTCCTTTCCGCCGACATGGGCGAAAACGTGGTCGTATACGGATCGAGTGCACAGGCATTCGACACTGCCCTGTGGCTCACGGTCCACAAGAAGAAGGTCAATATCGTCACGCCGAACGGCAACGACGCGCTCGATATGCAGCAGAGTCAGCACGCTCATCGCTTCATGACCACCGCCCTGTACAGCCTGGGCGTGAAGGCATGGCCCGAAAGCACCATCAAGAGCGCATCCGATGGGAAGCTCGTCATCTCTTCGGCCGTGGCTGGCGTTGACGTGGAACTCGACTGCGACGCAATCGTAAACGTAGGCGACATGCAGCCCAACGAAGACCTTTCCGCTGGTACGGGCGTTTCCGAGGTGTACACCGTAGGCGACGCCGCCGCACCGTTCAACATCGCGAAGGCCATCCAGGCCGGCAACGACGCTGGACGCGCAATCTAGCCCTCTCCTTCATCCCGCGGTGGGCACCCCCCTGTAGACATTCGCCCATCGCGCCTCTATGCTGCCCTGCCGATTCGGCCCTACGAAATTGGCAGGGCAGCGCTTATAATTAGGTAGATGCGCTACGGCGCATACGCACCATCGGCTCCGGAAGGACGCGTTGCGCAGTGAAGCTTTACCAAATCATCTACCACGACGACGAATCGTTCAAAGACGAACTATCGGAAATCGCCGCACAGCGAGACGCCATCCCCGATTCCACGGCATTCTTTAACATCTGCTCATGCTCGACCGATTTCTCGATGCTCACGCATGCCGCGAGCATTATCGAGGACATCTTTCCGGGCGCCCCCTACATTGGAGCATCCACCTACAACAACATCGTCAACGCTGAAAACGTCCCCGAGAGCATGACAATCTGCTGCTGGCTTTTCGAAGACGCCCGCTCATACGTGCATGTCGGGCAACTGCCCCTTGCCGAAACCAATGAACAAGGAATCAACGCGGGGAGCATCATCACAAAGGAAGTCAATAGCCTAAGCTACGTACGTGCCGTGCAGCTCTTCACCACGCTCGAGCTTTCCTCCATGACAGAACTCTGCGACCAGCTTGGGGCGCTGAACCCATCAATTCACCTGGCAGGCGGCGCAGCCTTCTTCCCCGTGATCAACAAACCCGACGCGCGCGTCATCTCCTCGGCAGGAACCTGCGCAGACAAGTCCATCGTGTACGCCGCGCTTTGCGGCCCACGCCTACACGTGACCTCGCTCTTCATTTCGGGATGGAAGCCCTTGGGCCGCGAACTGCAGGTTACGAAATCCGAAGGCAACATCGTTCACGAGTTCGATGGGAAGCCCGCATTCGAGGCATATCGCCATTACCTGCACGCTGAAAACGATGAGTCCTTCGCAAATACCATTCGCGCGTTCCCGCTGGCATTCCAGCAGGACGGCGTGAGCATCACGCGTGAACCCATCTTCTGCACGCCCGAAGGCTCGCTCGTGCTTACAAGCGACATCAGCAATGCACGCACCATGCGTATTGCCTATGGCGACCCCGATGCCATCCTGCGCGATGCACGCGAAGCCGCAACGATCATTCGTCGCTTCAAGCCCGAAGGCATTCTGGCGGTATCATGCGCTTCGCGTCATGTGTTCTGGGGCGATCAAATCGCACGGGAGACCCGCCCCTTCCAAGAAGTCGCCCCCACGTACGGCATGTACTCAGCTTCGGAATTCATCCGCACGGGGTCATCGGTGTACCAGAACAACGTATCGCTCGTGATTCTAGCCCTACGCGAAGGCAAGGCCGCAGACCATATTCCCTACGCAAACCAGGTGGGAAACGACCAGATTCACATGGGAAGCACGCCCACGCTGCGCCTGGCCACCTTTATTCAAGCCGTCACGGACGAGCTAGAGGAAGCAAACCGAAAGCTTGACATTATGGCGCGCATGGATACCCTCACCGGACTCTACAACCGCGGCGAAATCGAACGTCGTATCGAAGTTGCCGTAGGCGGACAACCAGCCGTCGGAGGATTTTCGCCCCTGGACAGCGGCGAAACATCGCTCATCATGCTCGATGTCGACAACTTCAAGGCAATTAACGATACCTACGGCCACAAAGCGGGCGACACGGTGCTTCAGCACCTGGGTAGCACGCTTCGCCGATTCTCGCGCACATACCCCCTCGAAGGCGTAGCAGGACGCTGGGGCGGCGAAGAGTTCATGGTGCTTCTGGGAAACTGCAACGCCGATGCCGCAGCTCGCGTAGCGGAAAGCATTCGTCAGCACTTTGCCGGCATTGAAGAACCCGGCATGGAAACCCAGACCGTCAGCCTGGGCGTAACGCAAGTACGGCGCGGGGAATCCGCCGATGACGTGCTTCGACGCGTAGACGACGCGTTGTATGCCGCCAAGGCGAAGGGCAAGAACTGCGTCGTGGTGTTCTAGCAGTTCTCCCCTTCCGCTGTTCCTATTCAAGCGCAAACAACGCCGCGCCCAGTGCGCCGCATAGCTGTGCCTTGTCGGATATGTAGAGCTTCGTTTGAAGCTTCCGCTCGATCGCGTCAACGACGCCGGCATTTTGCGCCACGCCGCCCGTCATCATGAACGACTCTTCCGCGCCAACACGTCGTACGAGCGACGAGATTTTCGAAGCGACGGAGTTATTGAGCCCGTGGACGATATCGGGAACGGCCTTGCTCTGCGCCACCAGGCTCACAACCTCGGATTCCGCAAACACCGAGCACATGCTGGAGATGGTGATGTCTTCGCTCCATTCCAAGCCCATGACGCTCATGTCTTCGAGGGAAATCTGAAGGGCGCGCGCCATCATTTCCAGAAAGCGCCCCGTTCCAGCTGCGCATTTGTCATTCATGGCGAAATTTACGACATTGCCCGCATCGTCGATGCGAATAACCTTGTTGTCCTGTCCTCCGATGTCGATGATGGTACGCACGCTCGGGTTCAGATAGTGAGCTCCCTTCGCATGGCAGGTGATTTCCGTTACCGAATCATCGCCCTCGGCGATGTACGCGCGGCCATACCCCGTGGTAACCACATTGAGCACGTCTTCGCGCCTCATGCCCGCCTGTTCCAATGCCGCCGCCAGACAAGCCTCTGCACTTTTCTCGGCGCCCCCTCCTGTGGGTATGATTTGCGTCGCAACAATATCGCCCACGCCATTCAGAATCACGACATCGGTACTCGTGGAGCCGCTATCAATGCCCGCCACATATACCGGTCGCCCGCTCTTGGCCATTTCGTCCTTCGTCATGGATGCATCCCCTTGAGTATGTTTGGCTGTGCTGGACCGGCCAGCATGCAGCGTTTCGGCAAATGCTTCAATGCGCGTACGCAGCTGCTCGGCGCTTTGCAGCGAGAAGTCCGATTCGATGCGCAGCATGGGCACGTGCAGCTCCTTAGCCGCAAGCGCATATTCCGGCCCGTAAAAATCGCAGAACTTCATGCAGTGATAGACGATTCCCTTCAGGTTGGGATCCTCGAACAGCGCCCGTCGCGCATGCGGGTCGTTCATGCGACGACACGGCATCTGTTCTAGCAAAGCCTGCGCATACGCGTGGAAGAACGCTTCTTCATCGCTCGTAACAAGCGCTTCAGCAGGCATATTCAACATGCGATTTCCCGTGCATGTAAGGTTACGCACGGGAAGCTGGATCGCATCTTCTATCATGGCTTGAAGCTCGGCACCCACGCGCACGCCGAGTACGCCAACGTAATCACCCTGCAACGGCAGTGGGCGTTGAAATGCCGCCTGACATGCAGGCAAATCGAAGCCGCACCCCATCTGCTGCGCATAGGCATCCTTCAGCTTACGCAGCTCGCGCGCTAAAGCATCCACCTGGCATGGGCCACACGAATGGGGCAAATCCATAAGGTACGTAAACGCATGCTCGTCTTCGCGCCGAGAATCGCGCACGACCTCGTAAACGCGGCGCATCGTATCGCAGCAATTCACGAGCACCAAACGATCGGCATCCCCAGCAAGGGCATTCTGAATGACCGTCTTGCCGAACCCGCACAAGTTAACATGGGCAACGCTGTCAGACAAATCGAAATCGTTGGCCATATGTTCCAAGGTCTGGCACGACTGGCCAAAGCCCGCAAAGAGCTCAGTAGGCGTGTACTTGCATACCGTACATATCATGCGCGCCTCCCCTCCAGCAGCTCCAAGAACGCATCGAAGCGTGTGGACGTCTGGCCATCGCTGCGATTCGAGACATCGATACCATCGCCATCGAGCAGCAGGCACGGCATGCCCTCTTCTTCCAAGCGGCGCTTGATGAGGTGAGACACGCCCAACGTTGCCTTGCAGCCCCAGTGATTGTAGAGGACGACGCCATCGGCCTGTGTCATACGCGTCAGTTCAAGCGCACGCTGCACGCGATTCTCGCCCTCCCCATTGAAGCACGAATACACCAGCCTACGTGCCATCGCTTCGTAGGGCTGTGACGGATCGACATCCACCAGCATGGGATCAGCCGCCATGTCGCTGGCGCAAATGAAGCACTCGTCGTTGAAATTCACTCGATCGATGAGTGGCTGCTGAGAGAACGGCATCGTATGCATCCACACCAGGCGAAGGCCACTGCTTTCCGGGGCGTCGCGCATATCGGATTCCAACATCTGGCAAAAACGCTCGGTCTCGGGAGAGCCACTTACCAAGTGATTCATAAGCACTGCGTACATTTCGGTTGTCATATCACCCGGCAGGCGCTTCCCAGGCGAAGCTTGCAGAAATCGCCGATACGCCAAAGCCGACCGCCACGAACGCGCCACTGTCTCGCACAACGCTTCATGCGTAATGGTGCGGTGCGTGCAATCCTGTACGAATTCGACCATCTGCCGCAACTGACGCGCCACGCTGGCCACGGCATCCTGGCTCCTATCGAATGGCACGTCAATGCAAAACCCCGGAACGTCAAACTGCCTTTGGATCGCCGGAAACGTTATGAGATTGCCGTCGCACGCCAACGTGGTATACACGACGAATGCAGGCTTCGGAAGCATGCCAGCTGCCGCAGCGCCCAAATACACACGATGGTAGCTGCACATCGTTTCCGAAAAACCCGCATCGCTCGCCTTATCCAGAAATGCACGTTCCGCCTGAGAGCCGCCGATAAAACTCGAAAGCTGCTCGACGGAATACGGCAGGACCCCCGCCACCTGCAATGGCTCATATGGTGTAAACAGGCTGGTGGCCGCAGCGTTTTCCGGATGTCTCAGCGCCTGGGTAATCTTGCTCATGGCCACGCGAGAGGCATAGCGGCGAGAAGGCGGCAAGCGGCGCTCGCCCACCAGGGCGAGATTTGCCAATTGAGCTCGCCACCCTGCATACATAATGCGACCCGCCCGTCGCGGGTGCTCGTCCACCTGGCTCATAATGAGCTGGCCGAACGTATGCACGACATCCATTCGGTACTTCCTATTCTTTGATATGCAAATAATTTGATTATCTAAGTAAGTATAGGGGTTATCGCCCGTCATGTCTGGGCGAATTACTACGCAGGTAGCGAAACACACAGGCTAATGGCCGCGTGCTGTATCCTCGATGATATCGGTAAAGCCAGATAGGGCGGCGAATGGAGCAAACTGGGCACCTCGGTCTTCACGCGGCATGGGGGCATGCGTGAGGGATACGGGCCTCGGAACATCGACGATGTCGCCATATGCCGCCATGACCGCCATTTCGTCGAGGATCGCCTGGGCCTGTTCGGTATCGAAAGCTTCCCCGCTCATGCGCGATGACCTCCGATCTGGGAATTACGCTGTATGGTAGTGGCGCCCTCTTTCAAATCCATGCCCTTGAGCACGGCATTCTTGCCAAAGCGATGCCGTGCGGCAAGAATGGCCTGCTGCATGCGATGCTCCTGCGCAAGACGAGCGTTTTCGCGCGCCTCACGTTCCTGCTGCTCGGCAGGGTCTTCCAGCAGGGAAAGCTGCTCGCCCGCACCGCTAACGGAATGCGCGGCAGCGGCAAACCCACGCTGCGTAATACCACAAGCCACGACGTTCAGGCGCCGCACCAACAAGTGCCGACTGACGATTTCGTCGAACAAATTCATGACCGCATCTACGATCAGGCGCGAAGACGACGTGCTACACGGAAGCGTTGCCGTGCCATGCGCATGACGCGGCACGCTGCGGCCATACCAATCGGTCGCAGCATCTACGGATACGCCCATGCTGGCCGCAGATTCGCAGTTGGAAATGTCGTAGCCCACGGTAATGACGACCTGATTGCATTCCAGGCCGGCATCGACGAGATCGAATGAAAGCTGGTCGGCCATTTCGCGCATGACCAAACGTGCTTCTTCCCATTCGTACGGGCACATGAGCACCTGACCCGAACCAAGGCTGTTGGACTTCGGACGATAGGATTTCACGTCGGCCATAGTACATGGTTCGTAGCCCCAGGCATGATCGATGAGCAACTCTGCATTCTTGCCGAACAGCCGATACAGCAGATCCTCGTTCCTGCGATCATGCGAACCACCCAGCGAACAGCGAGCAACATCGCCCATGGTATGCATGCCATGGGCTGCCAGCTTGCGCGCATATCCCGGGCCCACGCGCCAGAAATCGGTAATGGGCGTATGAGCCCACAACCTGCGACGATAACTACTTTCGGTAAGCTGCGCAATGCGTGCGCCATGCTCGTTCGGTTGCGCGTGCTTGGCCACGATGTCCATGGCGACCTTGGCCAAATATAGATTCGACCCAATGCCGCATGTAGCGGTAATACCCGTTTCCTGCAAGACTTCGGCCAACAGCTTTTCGGCAAAGGCGCGTGGCGTGATGTGACCCGTTCGCAAATAGCCGGTAACGTCGATGAACACTTCGTCGATGGAATACACGTGCACGTCTTCGGGCGAAACGTGACGCAGGTAGATCTCGTAAATTTCCGCGGAGCGTTTCAGATATTCCGCCATCTGAGGTCGAGCCGCAACGAAATCCACCTCGAGCGATGGGTCTCGTTCCAGTTCGGGAGCGTAGATGGACTTCCCCCGCAGAGTACCGCCTGCAGCGTGCCGCCGCATGGCATTCACCTGAGCCAAGCGCTGCTTCACCTCGAACAGGCGCGCGCGGCCAGAAATGCCCAGCGCCTTCAACGAAGGAGATACCGCCAAGCAGATGGTCTTGTCGGTGCGTTCCACATCGGCCACCACCAGGTTCGCAGTAAGTGGGTCGAGCCCACGTTGCGCGCATTCCACACTGGCGTAAAACGACTTGAGGTCGATGGCTAAATAGGTACGCTCCATAGGCAAACCAACAGGCTAGTCGCTGATATCGGAATCGAGGGTAGCAACAAATTCGTATGCGGGGAACTGGCGATGCAGTTCCTGGCAGACACCTTCCACTACGGCAGGGCGATCGGGGGCGTCGAAGCCCACCACCATGTCGAACTGGACGCGCTTCGCTTCCTCATTCACATAGAAGCCGTGCGTCTGCAGGATGTTGCGGTCGTTGTTCGCCAAGCGCATGAGCGCCAGGAAGATATCGGCCTGTTCGCCCGTACGCTGCGTATTCGTGGAGTAAATGCCCACGGTATGCACCATGACATCGCATTTCTCCATGACGGCATCCTGCACCTTACGCGTAAGGGCGTCGATTTCCGTGGCCGTAAGCGTGTCGTCGACCTCCACGTGCACGCTGCCAAAATAGCGATTCGGACCGTAATCGTTCAGCACCAGGTCGTATGCGCCATGCACACCAGGGACCGTCATGACGGCAGCGCGCACTTCCTGCGCCAAGCTGGCATCGATGCGACCGCCCAGAATCTTCGCGATGGCCTCGCGCAGGATGTCGACGCCAGCCTTGACGATGAAACCGGAGATGACAAGGCCCAGCCAGGCTTCCAACGAGACGCCAAACAGGATGAAGATTACCGCCGCCACCAGCGTAGAGGCGGAAATGATAGCGTCCATGAGGGCATCGGTACCACTGGCGCGCAAGGAGCCGGAATTGAGCGCCTTGCCACGGGAAAGCGCGTAACGGCCCAAAGCGATCTTCGCCACCACGGCAACGCCCACCACGATGAGCGTGACCGCCTCGTACGTAGCCTCTTCGGGGTTGATAATGCGCCAAATGGATTCGCGCGCGGCTTCCACGCCCGCGAAGGCAACCACAATGCCAATGGCGATGGTAGTGAGGTATTCCGCTCGGCCGTGCCCAAACGGATGCGAGGCATCGGCGGGACGCGACGCAAGCTTCGTACCCACGATGGTAACTACGGAAGAGAAGGCGTCGGAGAGGTTGTTCACGGCGTCGAGCTTAATGGCGATGGAGTTTGACAGCGCGCCCACGGCAGCCTTGAACGCCGCAAGCAAGATGTTCGCAACGATGCCCACGATGCTGGCCCTTACGATGCCTGCATCGCGTTCCTGCATGCTGAGCGCCTGAGCGTCTTCGGACATTGCCCCTCCTTTCCGTGTACACCCTTGCAGTATACACGAACAGATGTACGATGTTAAGCAAGCCGCCCCGCACATCACAAATAGTTTGTTAAACCTAATTGAACAGGCGGTTTACGTATAAACAGCACCTGCATCCATATCTGATATTCTAAGGCAAACACAGAAACGGAGATACGCATGAGCACAAACAAAGCCGCCGACGAAGACCGAATACACACCGCCAGCGCCCTGGGCACGAAACCAAGCACGTGGGTGCGCGTCTCACACGATGCGCAGGCCGCCTCCAGCGCTGGCGAACAGGAAGAAGAACAGGTCTACATTCACGGCGACCTCGATGAGGAAGACGACTCCATCGACGACAACGTAGCCGACACCGACTCCATCGCCATGCGTCGCCACCGCGCACGCAAACGCGCGAAACCCCTCTCCCCTGCCGAGCAGCTGAAGCGCAACCGCACGGTCATCTCGGCCGTAGCAGCAGGAGTCATCGTCTCCATCATCAAGTTCATCACCGCCGCCTTCACCGGCTCGGTGGCCATGCTTTCCGAAGGCGTGCATTCGCTGGTAGACGCAGCGAACGATTCGCTCATGCTCGTGGGCGCACGCGGTTCGAAGCGCCAGCCCGACTTGGAGCACCCCTTCGGATACGGGCGCATGGTGTACTTCTATACGTTCATCGTATCCGTGGTCATCTTGCTCTTTGGCGGCGGGTTCACCATCATGCAGGGCATCTCCGCATTGCAATCGCCCGAAACAGGCGTGGAGAACCCCGTCGTGGCTATCGTAGTGCTGCTCGTGGGCACCGCCATTGAAAGCGTTTCGCTCTCCATCGCGTTTCGCGAGGTAAACCAAGCGCGCGGCGACGATACGCTCATGGAGTACATCCGCACGAGCAAGGCGCCCACCAGCTTTACCGTGCTATTGGAAGACACTGCCGCCGTGTTGGGCATGCTGTTCGCGCTGGCGGGCATCGTGGCCACGGCCCTTACGGGCAATGGAACCTACGACGCCATCGCCTCCATTGCCATTGGCGCGCTCATGGCCATCTTCGCCGTGGTACTGGTGCGAGAAACATCGAGCCTGCTCATTGGCGAGGGCCTCGATCGCGACGAGATCGAGGACATCGTGTTCATCGTGGAGGAGGATCCCGCCGTCATCAAATGCGGCCGCGTGCTCTCCATGTACATGGGTCCGAAAGACATGGTCCTGAACCTGGACGTGACCTTCGATGACGAGCTCGACGAAGGAGATATCCTGCAGGCCATCGACCGCGTTGAAGCCGAAATCATCGATGATTATCCGCAGTGTTCCGCTATCTTCATCGAGGTGGAATCGCTGAATCAGGTGTACCGCCAACGCGCCGACCGCGCCCTGGCCTTCCAAGAGGCGGAAGAGGATTAATCCGCCGACGGCCGCAGCGCGCATCCCTTCGGGACCCCGCTCCGCTACTCACGTGGCTTAAGCCCCACACGGGCCTAAGCCTACGCTCGTGCGCTGCACTGGTTCATGCTTTTACTTGCGCTGCCCAGGATGCCCCACGGATTTGCGTGAAGCTTCGCTTCCCGCTCTCCGTGGGGCATCCTGGGCTTAGCGCATTTTTGTATGCTTTCACAGGGTCCCGAAGGGGGTGCGCGCTGCGGCCGTACCGACGGGTGAGCGAGGCAATCTTTTGTTGGCGCGAGTCGGACCCGTGAACAAACCTCCGTCCCCCGTTCACACAGCCTCTGCCACGTACAGGCAATTCGCGTTTCAAGTGGATGAACAATCGGCACGGTAGCTGACGCGCGGGTATACTGGGTCGTACGAAAGAAAGGACACCGCATGCTCGCAAATCCCAACGCAACGCTCGAAGCTCTTACCAGCTGGATCCGCGACTACTTCGCCGAAAATGGCTCCACCGCACACGCCGTCGTGGGCATTTCGGGCGGCAAGGATTCCAGCGTAGTCGCCGCGCTCTGCGTACGCGCGCTGGGCGCCAACCGCGTAGTGGGAGTGCTCATGCCGAACGGCGAGCAGGCCGATATTGAAGACGCGCGCGAGGTCGTAGCGCATTTGGGCATTCGCTCCATCTGCGTGGACATATCGGGCGCAACCGCAGCGCTTTCAAGCGCACTCATTGGCGCCGAGGGATTCGCCGAAGCAGCGGGCGACAACGCGGGACTCTCGCGCGACACGCGCATCAACCTTCCCGCACGCATTCGCATGACCACGCTTTACGCCGTAGCGCAAAGCCTGCCCAGCGGCGCACGCGTGGCAAACACCTGCAATCGCAGCGAAGACTACGTGGGCTACTCCACGAAGTACGGCGACGCTGCGGGTGATTTCAGCCCACTCGCGAACATCCTGGTAGAGGAAGTACGTCAGCTGGGCAGTGCGCTCGGTCTTCCCGAGCACCTGGTTCAGAAGACGCCAAGCGACGGGCTTTCAGGCCAGAGCGACGAAGACAAGCTCGGCTTCACGTACGCCACGCTCGACCATTACATCACCACGGGCGAATGCGATGACGCCGCCGCGCGAGAACGCATCGATACGCTCCACACCATGAACCTGCACAAGCTGAAGCCCATGCCGGCATTTCAGCTGTAAGCTTCACGCCATACGCTACTGCCGAGCGCGAGGGCCCAAAAGCTCTTGCGCTCCTCTTTTCGACCCCTCCATGCGCACCCGCTTACACGATCTTTCGCGCACCCCGTTCGCATCCTCCCGCGCATGCTTTCACTCCTCCCCACACCCCCTATGCCATCCCAAGGCTCCACGTACGCAGCCCTATCGCGTACGCCGCATGCCACGCACCGCCTACCATCTGCGCCTTCTTATTGAACTATTTTGAACTCGTTGCTTTTACCAGAACAAGGGCGGTGGTAAGCTTGGGATATTGAACTTCCGGAGCAAGGAGGCACCATGGCAAAGCAAACGTTCGCAGATCGGCTGGTGCTGGCAATGGACCAGCGCGGCCTCAAGCAGATCGATTTGGTTCATATTGCCGCCCAGAACCACGTTAAACTTGGAAAAAGCCAGGTTAGCCAGTATATTAGCGGAAAAACGATCCCACGAGCGGGCGTCATGGAGTTCCTTGCAGACACACTTGGCGTCTCGAAGGAATGGCTTGCCGATGGAACCCCTATTCCCGTTGCCAAGCCCATTGAACCCGCTCCCGCAGCCACCGCTGCAAAAGTTGAACCAACACCTGCCAGCCCTCATTTCCAGAACGCGGCATCACAGCCCGCGGCAAGCGCTGCAACCACGGCAAGTTCATCGACTACACAACCCGCTGCGGCACCCGTTCGCCCAACCACAACCACTGCCGCTGCGCAAACCGGCTTCGCTGCCGCAGCAACCGCTGCCGCCGCACGAGCCGCTGCACCTCACCCCGCTCCGCAACCCACCCCGAACACTCCCCTGGAGGCCCGACACATGCGTACCTTCGCCAAATCTTCCAAGCTCGATAACGTCCTCTACGACGTGCGCGGTCCCGTGGTCGACGAAGCCAACCGCATGGAGGACGCGGGCACACAGGTCTTGAAGCTCAACATCGGCAACCCCGCCACGTTTGGGTTTCGCACGCCCGACGAAGTCATCTACGATATGCGCCGCCAGCTCACCGACTGCGAGGGCTACTCGGCGAGCCGCGGCCTCTTCAGCGCGCGCAAGGCCATCATGCAGTACTCGCAAATCAAGGGACTGCCCAACGTAACCATGGACGACATCTACACGGGCAATGGCGTAAGCGAACTCATCAACATCTGCATGTCCGCGCTGCTCGACTCTGGCGACGAGATTCTCATCCCCTCGCCCGATTACCCGCTCTGGACGGCATGCGCGACGCTTGCCGGCGGCACGCCCGTGCATTACATCTGCGACGAGCAGGCGGAATGGTATCCCGATATGGACGACATCCGCTCGAAGATCACCAGCCGCACGAAGGCCATCGTCATCATCAACCCGAACAACCCCACCGGCGCGCTCTACCCGCGCGAGGTACTGCAGGAAATCGTTGACATCGCTCGCGAGCACCAGCTCATCATCTTCAGCGACGAAATCTACGATCGCCTGGTCATGGATGGCGAAGAGCACGTCTCCATCGCCAGCATGGCGCCCGACCTGTTCTGCGTTACCTTTAGCGGCCTTTCGAAGTCGCACATGATCGCGGGCTTCCGCATTGGCTGGATGGTCCTTTCGGGCAACAAGCGCATCGCCCGCGACTACATTCTGGGCCTGAACATGCTTTCCAACATGCGCCTCTGCAGCAACGTGCCCGCGCAATCCATCGTGCAGACGGCGCTCTGGGGCCATCAGAGCGTACAGGACTACATCGTGCCCGGCGGGCGTATCTACGAACAGCGCGAATTCGTATACAACGCCCTGAAGGACATTCCGGGCATTTCCGTGGTGAAGCCGAAGGCAGCGTTCTACATCTTCCCGAAGATCGACACCGCGCGCTTCAACATCACCGACGACGTGCAGTTCGCCCTGGACCTGCTGCGCGAGAAGCGCATCCTCGTCGTGCAGGGCACCGGCTTCAACTGGTCGCATCCCGACCACTTCCGCGTGGTTTATCTGCCGCGTGTTGAGGTTTTGGGCACCGCCATGGAACAACTCGCCGACTTCCTGATGTACTATCGTCAGTAACTCACAACCCGGCCGCCGCGCCTCGCGAGAACCACCTAGCGCGGCGGCTGAAAGCGGGCTCATGCCCGCTTGTTACCTCGCGAAAGGATGCCATACATGAACAGAAGCGCATCGAACGTACCCGCAGATGCCCTAGCGGGCAACCCAGGCAACCCCACGGGCGAAGCAGGGCGCGCCATGCTGGAACGCATGAACGAAAGCCACGGCGAGCTCACCGAGTGGGCGCTGGGCTTCGTGGAATTCCAGAATGGGTACGAAGCGCTCGACGTAGGCTGCGGAGGCGGCGCCACCATGCAGCGCATCGCACGACGCTACGCGGGCGGCCACGTGCACGGCATCGACCATTCCAAGGAAGCCGTCGCCCTTGCACGGAAAACGAACCAGAAGACCATCGAAGCGGGCCGCATGACGGTACGCCGCGCTTCCGTGGAACGCTTGCCCTTCGACAGCGGGTCGATTGACATGGCAGTCAGCGTGGAAAGCCTGTACTTCTGGCCGCGCCCCGACGCCGGCCTAGGCGAAATCTGCCGCGTGCTGCGGCAAGGCGGGCAGCTGGTCATTGCGCTCGAGGCGTACGAAAACGGCAATCTGCCGGAAAACGTGCAGGCGAATGCGCAGCAGTTCGGGTTATTCATGCCCACCATGGGCGAGCTTCGCTGCCTCCTTCGCGAAGCGGGCTTCGACAGCGTGGACATCTGCACGCAGCCCAATACGCTCTGGCTGGCGGCTATCGCCACGAAATAGCCGGTTTCCATAGGGCTACAAGGCCGTCTCGCAGCAATGCGGGATGGCCTTTTTCGTTGGATGAGACCATGTAGCCATGCGCGGGAAAACGATGCCTCAGACGACGGCTCATGACGTTGCGGGATTTGGCCGCGAACTTGCAGCGTGGTAATGCGCGCGTTCGCGAAGCCGCTCGCGCCACGCGAAATGAAGGGTGCGCGGAGAAGCGCAGGCTAGAGCTCGTTTGTGTCGAGCCAGATGGTGAACGGACCGCTGTTTTCGATGGACACGTGCATGTCGGCGCCGAATTCGCCCACGGCAATGATGCCCAGGTCGTTTTGGGCCAACTGGCAGAAATAGCGGTACAACTCGCGTGCCTTCTGCGGGTTGCCCGCCTCGGTGAAGCCGGGGCGATTACCACGGCGGCAGTTCGCGTACAGCGTGAACTGCGAGACCACGAGCACTTCCCCATTCACGTCCGCAAGCGAGAGGTTGGTTTTTCCGTTCTCGTCATCAAAGATGCGCAAGCGCGAAATCTTGCGCCACAAACGCTCGGCTTCGGCTTCCGAATCGTCTTCGCCAACGCCCAGAAACACCACCAGACCGCGCGAAATGTCGCGGTGGGGCTCACCTTCGATAATGCCCGAAAACGTGCCTTCCGTGCCATCCTGAATGGCTACAGAGGCACTCGTAACGCGTTGAAGCAAAGCCCGCATGGCTATTCCCCCTCCGTTGGTAGGTTTGTGGCGATTGCGGAGCCAAACACGACCTGCGCAATGCGCTCGGTGGCGTGCCCGTCGCAGGCCGACATGAACTTCTCGCGGAACGCATCGATCTGCATGGCGTCGAAATCGCGTTCGGCGGCGGTCAGCCACGCGACCAGCTCTTCCGTGGTCGTGCACACCGGGCCCGGCGTAAGCTCGTCGTAGTCGTAGTAGAAGCCGCGCCAATCGTCGTAGTCGGCGCGGTCGTAGGCGAAGAAGGCCAGCGGGCGACGCAGGAGCGAGTACTCGAACACGAGCGACGAGTAGTCGGAAATGCACGCAGAGCTGGCGGCCATAAGCTCGTCGATGGCCAAGTCACCGTGCGTGACGTCGAACGCGAAGTCGCGGCAGCTGTCGGGAATTGCAGGCGGCTGCTTCACGAAGGGGTGATGCTTGATGACGAGCGCCCAACGATCGCCAAACTCCTGCTTCAGGCGTTCGATATCCAGCTGGTCGGGGCCTTCCGCACTAGCCACGCGGCCACGGAAGGTGGGCGCATACAGCAGGATCTTACGACCAGCGATGCCGGGAAGCGCCTTTTCCACGCGGGCATGCGAGCGCTGCAGGAAATCGGGACGGAAGAATATATCGGTACGGCTGACGCCCAGGGCCTGCACAACCTGGGGCATATCCTCCAGATGCATGGCCTCGATGTAAGCCCAATTCACTTCGGGGCTGCTGGTGGTTACCAGCGAAAGGTTGCTGTAGAACGGATGGCGCAGCTTCTGCTTGCGCGAACCGCCGAACTTCAGGTCGGCCGTGCTCATGCCCCATTTCTTGAAAGCGCCGCAGCCATGCCACAGCTGCACCACCTGCGAGCCCTCGCGCAGCGGCACGCAGCTGACCACGTTCGAGGCATCGTTCAGGAACACGTAGGGAGCCGTAGCGATTTCGCGGAGCATGGCCAGGCAGTTGCGATGGTACTGGGTGTAGCGCACGCGCGATTCGCCCAGGAAGAGCACGCTGAGGGAAAGCCCAGACTCGCGCTGCAAGCGCTCGTGCATGAGCTTGAAGCTGTCGGAGAGCTTCGGCTCGCGCACTTCCACGAACACGACTTTGCCCGGAACGAGCGGCTGACGCGCTGCCCTTCGGTACACGCGCGGATACCACACCGAGAGGCAAAATTCGCGCATCAGACGCTTCGGAATGCGCAAGAGCGGCTTGAGGATGGACATGGGTCTCCTGTTCGGGCAATGCTAGGTAACTGGGATAGGATACACCACGCACGGACGGAGCGGGAAACGGCGAGCGAGGGCGAAGGCACGGCTTGAAGACTGCGCGCACGACGAGAAACAGTCCCGTACGCGAAATAGACCACACGGAAATGCTCCGCCCACACGCGTCCGGGGTCGCACGAACGCCGCTAAGCCGCCGTTGTTCGCACGCGGGCACTCACATGGGCCACGCCACGCAACCGGGCTCCCAGCCAGCTGAAGGGCTTGCTGAACACGGGAAGAGACAGCACCACGGTGATGATGACGCCCAGGCCAATGCACACGAAGGGCCACGAGATGCCGTGCGCCATCAGGAAGCCATAGGCATCGCAAGCGTGCAAAGCGCAAAGAACGGGGAAATGCAGCATGTAGACAGCCAGCGTTCTCGTTCCGAATTCCGAAACAAGTGCAATGCGGCGGCGCGGCACAACCGCCAACACGCTCGCGCACATAGCGGCAGAAATGACATACGCCACTCCGCGATGCATCCATGAGCAGCCTACCAAGCCAGCTTTGATAGCGTTCTCGAATGAATTCCGCCCTGTGAACAGCGGACGGAAATGGTAAGCGTCACCGACGCGCACAAGGCACAAAACAGCGAAAGCCACGATGACCACGACCCCCACTACGCGCAGCCACGGGTACGCCAACGCACGCTCAACCCGAGCGGGATTCAACATATGGCCCAGCCAGAAGAAGGGCAGGAACACCATGATACGCGAGAGGTAAAGGTAGTCGGAAATGCTGGAGTCATAGCCAACCAGCATGCCCAAAACGAGCGCCCCAACCAGAACAACCCAAACGTTCACACGACGCAAGATCCATGAGAACGTGTAAAACGCAGCGAGTGCAAAGAGATACCAGGGAATCCCTCCATCGCCGAGCAGGGTAAACTTCACCGCACTCGTATCGCCGCCCTGGATAACGGCGATCACAAAATACGTCGCGAACAGAAGGACCTTCAGCAGAAAGCCGAGAGCGACCATCTGCACGACGCGCTCAAGCGTCTTCTGACCCGTAAGTCGTTCGCGACTCAGGAACAGGCCGGAGATGAAAAGAAACAGCGGCATGTGAAATGAATAGATGAAGACGAACAGGCTTTTCGCACCCGGATGAGAGATAGCGCACATGTCGATAACGTGGCCGACAACCACCAAGACGATCAACACGAATTTCACGTTGTCGTAATACGCAATGCGCCCATGCGATTGCGCTACCGCGTCCTTCACGTGTTCCCCCATTCTTCCCCCGATTCTCTCACGCTTCACCAGGCCAGAATACATTTGCCTATTGTAGCCATATGCGCTAACGAGAGGCAAAAGGGACCAGCGAAACATCAGCGAGATGGAATCATGACGCCGCCCCATTTTTCCGGAAAAACTGGGTTTCAGACTGCTTATCGCGGGCGAAATGGCGCCCAAGGAAAAATCGAACTGGGGGTTTCAAAGCAACCCACCACAAGCAGGTCCATTTCTCCGGAAAACTGAAAAGCCCATGCGCACATCCATGGACGCAACGCATCAGCGGCGGGTTCCGCTCCAACCACCACAACGGATATCGCGCAGTTAGTGAGAGTCGCACAACAGTCGCGCAATGGTCGCGTTTCGATAGCGCACCAGGTCAAAGATAAAGCCCGTTTATCTGGGGAAATATATAGTAGATTTAGCGATTGCAGTCCGCTAAACTCGATGGCAAATCGCCTCGACGAAACGCCTTTCCAATCGCATTTTCGGTAGCCATCAAGCATCTGCGGGGGCGAAGCCCAAGGCATACATTTCAGCGGCACTAGGTTCTATCAGGCCCATGCATACGGGATTGGGAGGAATCGTTGACGACGTTCATTCTTGGTTACCGCACGGCACTTGCATATTGGAGCGCGCGCAAGTCGAGCACACTCCATCGCCCCCTCTCTCCATCCGAAGAAATGTGCGCGCTGGCAGAAGCCGCTACGCCCAGCAAAGACCAGGCGATGAGGATCATCGAGGCGCAGCTCTTTTCGGGAATCGAAGCGCCATTAGACCTGATCGTAACAAAGAGAAACGCATCCCTACGGACTTCGTATATGCGCGTCCACGGACAAGTCTCGCCGTTACCTCCCGGTTCCATCACCTTCGCGGGAAGCATTTCGGGAGATGAAGACGAATTGAGCGTATTTGTCTCCACCCCAGAACTCTGCCTCGTTCAGATGGGATGCTTCGCGGAACGACACGAGCTCGCAGAGCTCGCCTTCGAGTTATGCGGCGACTACGCGCTTCGCCCTGATGGGATGGGCGGAACCAATATTATCAAGCGACCGCATACAACAACCGCCGATAGCTTACGTGCGTACATCGCAAGAGCAGCAGATGTGCACGGCGTAAAACGCGCACGGTTTGCAGCCGAGTGCGTCGTAGATAGCTCAAGGTCGCCACGCGAATCGCAAATTGCGCTCGAAATGACGCTATCGCATAGGCTGGGAGGATACGGGCTGCCACGACCGAAGCTAAACGAAAAGATCACCCTAGAAGGAGCAGCTCGCAGAGCGGCGGGCGTACGAGAAATCTATCCCGATTTCTATTGGCCCAACGCAGGACTTGTCCTCGAATACGACAGCGACGCATTTCACTCAGACAGCGCCAAACGCGAGCGGGACATCCGCAAACGCAATGCCTACGAGATGCTCGGACTCCACGCGTTGTCCTTAACGCATCGGCAATTCACCGACCAGCTTCAATTTGCCTGCATCATGGAAGAAGTCGGCAGAATGCTGGGATGCAAGACACATGCCTTAACAACAATCCAGCAGCGCAAACGCGCCCAACTACACGGCTTTCTTACACACGGAAGCAGGCAACCCCGTTTATAGCGCCCTCGTAAAGGCAACCACCGCGTCAGTTTTTCCGGAGAAATGGACCTGCCAGAGGAGTGTTCGGACGGAATCGCGCTCGGGAACACTCGCGAGCTGGGGCTTCGCGATGGCGCCCATCCGGAGAGGTCGGTTTCTCCGGAAAAACGAATCGAGGCTGAGGGGCAAGGCGGCGGAGGCGGAAATGCGAAAGTGCAGGCGATAGACGATCGGGGCCTCGAGCAGGGCAATCTAGTCTCGGCGGCTTTCCATGGCCGCCCGTACGGTGCGGCCCCAAGACAAAGCGCACGCTCGGGCAGGTGTGGAAAGGGCGAAGCCGGTGAAACTCGAGTGAGTACGAGAGGATAACGCCGACGACTGACGACCAGAGCGGAAGCAACGACCTGCGCGATAAGGCCCGAAAAAATGCCTGCGCTGGTGGGCGGAGGTATCGCCCACCAGCGCAGATAGGTTTAAACGGAGGAGCCCGACCTGGGCCTTGATCGCGCTCCCCCGCTCTATCCATGACCCGCGGGCTTGTGCCCGCAGGTCCTAGATAACGAAGTTACGCAACCAGGCCCTGGGCGGCGCCAGTTGGAGACGCCGCCTGGAGAGCATCCTGGTTGATGACAGCTGCGAGGGGGCTTGCGCCCGTCTCGAGCTGACAAATCGCTGCCGCAAGCCCATCAGGGCCTACCGCAGATAATATGGCATCATCCTCCGCTTGGGGTGGGTAACCCCCAGCGGAATCCGAATCACCACTCATGGCAACGAGGCCAACACCCGAAGCGTCGCCGATAGCGTTTTCGACCAAAACGGCATCGCCCGCATTGGCATCCGAAAGAGCCGTCTCGCTGGCACCATCAGCCTCGCTGATAATAGCGGCAGCATCAGAGGCCACATCCAGCATGGCAGCAGAAGCAGCATCACCAGCCGCAACCATCTGGCCAATCGCAGACGCGGAAGCGCCCGCAGCGGCATCGGCGCTCATCGAAGAATCGGTCGTAGCTCCGCTAAACAATGCAAGCATGGCAACCGTTTCGTCCTGTGCAGGCTCAGACGCGAGGGTTAGGGGCTCAACCGCAACCGCCGCAACATCCTGCTCGGATAGCGCAACGAGCGCGGTACCCCCTCCCCCACTATCGTCGGATAGAGCCGCCAGGGCTGTGGCACCCGACCCGGTACTCAACGCCGCAAGCGGAGTTGCCGAGCCAGCGCCAAACGACGTCAGTGTCGTCGCAATGAGATTCTTGCTTGCATCGGTCCTATAAATCACGCCATCCGAAGTCTTCAGATAATACGCGTAGATCGACATTATGTACGTCCTGTCATCGTTCCTACCAAGGTAGCCGAGCAGGTTGGCGTACGTAGTAGCCGTGTCAATCTTATCCCCGGTCTCAATACCCCAACCAAGGAATGTATAACCAGGCAATGCAGGCTGGCGATTCTGATAAATCGCGGATCCAACAGAGTAGTAATTCGTATTGCTGTTAGCGTAAGAAGCGGCACCCGTAGGCGTGTTGTACTTAATCTTGTACGCAGAAGTTGCCCAGTTCGTATACACGGTGCACTTAAGGGGAAGACGCTCAAAGGTAAGCGGATCACGAGCCTGAGTGTCGTTGTACTTCATTATTTCGCCGATTGTCTTGGCATTTGTCACCACCGTCGCACCGAGAGCAGAGGTTTTATCAATCCACGGCTTTGTAGCGTTCAGGTAATAGCCGTCACGTACGGGGCTCTTGCCCTGGAGCACGTTTGCCACATTCCAGGCAACCTGCTTATCGGGATATGTCGTGCCGCCCTTGGTCTCGTACGAAACAGTAACCTTCAACCAGTTCCACGTTCCAAACACCTTGCCATGACCCGTCAAAGGATCAATGGTCGTCAGATTCGCAAACGTATGCGTGGTGAGCAGGTTTGCGCCAAGCGTTGCGTTAGTCAACTTCCATTTGTTGAACTCATGGCCCAAATACGTGATAACGCTGCCATTTGCCGTCTCGGACGCCGGAAGATCGCGGGGATCCTTCACAACGAACCCGGGCATAGAGCTTGACGCCGGGTACGTGTACAGTAGGTCAAGATTAGTATCCGACAGCTTAACTGTACGCTCGAACAGCTTACGCGGAATGCATTTCGTAATAGCAAGGTTCTCGATTTGCGCCGTCGTATATGATCCGCTCAAAATACCGTTCTTCTGAGCATTAGTAAGACCCAATCGCGAATCAGTGGGATCGGCGTAAAGCAACGCCAGCGTATCAGCCACCGCAATATCATCAGGACCCCAGTACTCGATAACGCGCGTCTCTTCTTCCCAAATCGCGTACAAGTAGTTCGCCTCGGGGTCGGTAACCGTTTCCTTCAGCTTCCACTTCTCCCACGGAATGTTGTCCGGATCATCGGGATTACGATACGGGAACTCAATGTTCTCCTTGAGGCAGAGCGGATTATGGCTCCAGCCAAGGAAGATATAGCCCTCCCTCGTGAACTTGTTATCGCTCACGGCAACTTCCTCGTCGGTCACGCCCCAGGTATCGGGGGTCGTACCGTAGTCGGTCATGTCGCCATTGCCACCCGGGAAGATAAACTTCGGGTTAATGGTCGGATAAATATTCGCATAGTACGTGATCTTCTGCGGCAGAGGCTGCCAGATCGCGTACAGACGCAAGCTGCTCGGCGGCATCGTGAACGTCGCAAACGTGTATTCGGGGCTTGTGTAGCTGCTCTTCGCGGGGTTATTCAGGTCGGTAGACCAACCCATCAGCTGGTAGCCATAGCGAATGATATCGGCTGTGTTGTACGGCGTCACCGTGTCGTCTACGCGAATCGCACCAGGGTTACCCTGGGTCGGCGTGACGATCGGGTCGACAAACGTAGGCGCCGCTTCCGCAATGCCGCTATCCCAGGTGCCCTTCACGGGCTCCCAGATGATCTGCACGTAATTCGCGGAGTAGTACAGGTAGAGCACCAACGTGCTGGCGAAGGTATCGTTATCCACCGCATCCAGCTTGCCCTCGGAAACATGAGGCGGATTCGCCGCGTTCTCGGTAGCCGTAAGCGTGGGATTGTACGAATACCCGCTATCGATAATATCCTGACGCAGGTAGTCGATACCGTCGTAGTACACGCCAGCCTCGCCCGTCTCGATGGTCACGATGTACTGGAAGCCATTCGGGTTGGCCGTATTCTCCTTCCAGTGGTGCACCTCGAACTCGATGCCGGTACGCGCTTGAGCGAACAGGAACAGCTCCAAACCACCATCAGCGGTAATCACGCCGCTGCGCACTTCCTTGTACTTCGGCTCGGTCTCGCCCTCCTCGGTATACGTGTAGCTGGGATAGTAGAAATACCCCGGCAGGTTGATGTACGTGGTGCCGTCAATCGTAACCGTATCGTCCACATCGCCCGTGAGCACATCGGTGCGCAGAATCATCGGATCGCCGCCCGTGGGCGTGCCATCGGCGCCCGGGCCACCGTTGTGCACCAGGCCATCGGCGCCCACACGGTACGTGTACACCGTGTAATTCACCACGTTAGCCTGATAGTACAGGTACAGCACTGTGGAGCCATCGGGCTCGATATTAGCCTGCCAATTAGTGCCAAACTTCGCATTGAAGACGTGCGCGGAATCAAACGTGTAGCCATTGAACGTCTTGGCAACGGCCGTTGCCAAGGTATCGCTCGTGCCCTGCAGGTTCTCGGTGGCCATGATGCGCTTCGGGGAATCCAGCTCGCCATTACTCTTCACACGCACGTGATACACCACGTACTTCGTGTCGTCGCGCGGAATCCACACGGCATAGACCACGTTGTCGTTGTTATCCAGCAGCAACGTCCAATTGCTGCCCACGGCCACGTCGCTCGTGCCCGCATCGGCCAAAGCCTTGGTCGTTGCCCAGCCGCCGAAGTTGTAGCCCACGCGCGAAAGCAAGCCCGTGGGGTCGGCAACCTTCACGGTGCCGCCGTACACGCCGTACGTATCGGGCACGCTACCCTGGGCCTTCTTGGAATTGTTGTCGTACGCCAGGCGACGCACCGAAGGCGTCCAATGCGCGTACAGGACGGTATTACCCGCCGGCATATTCCACGTGGTAAGCGTGGGAAGCAGCTCGATGGCGCCCGTCGGATCGTTTACCGACCAGCCCAGGAAGTCGTAGCCAATCTGCGTGGGGATGGGAATGGTCACCACATCACCCGTGGCGTACGAAGTGGGCCCGATTACTGAGGTGCCATCGGCGAACTGACCGGTGGTGCCGTCGATGGTCAGGTTATACGCAAGCACCATGTAATAGATCTTCAGCACCATAGAACCATCGGCTGCAATAACAGCGTCGGTAGCGCCATAACGCGCCAGCGTATCGGACGGGCTGTATACGAAGCCGTCGAAGGTAACCAGCTCGTTGGCGGCGTATACCGTGCTGTTCGTCTCGCCGTAGCGTTCCACGGTAAGCGCCTTGTACGGCGAGGAGCCATCGGTATGCAGCTGCCAATGCTCCACCTTGTACGGAGTGGTGCTCTTGGCCACGTAGTAGATGTAGAATACGTCGCTGGAAGCACCCATACCCGTAATGGCCTGCGAAGACAGATAGGCATTGTAGGTGGTGCCACCCACCGTGGCGCCGGAGAAGCTCGGATCGAGCTCGTAGCCCACCAGGCGCGGGTCATTGGGCCTATGCAGGCCCGCATCCACAACGTCAATGGTCAAGCCGACCTGACCGTCGTGATACTCGGTGGAGTCGATAAGCTCGATATCCGTATATGCCGCGTTGGTGCGGTAGATCTTTACCGTGTAATCGATACCCATGAGGGCCTTGTAGTACAGCAGCATAACCGACGTGCCGTCGCCGGCAACCTCGATGCGGATGACACTATCGCCAAAGCCGTCATCGGCGGTCTTGTAGCTCCACGTGCTGTCCCAAATGTAGCCCGTGAGTGTCTGGGCCACGTCGACGCCATGGATAACCTTGCCCGCCTCGGCCGTACGCGTCTCGTCGGTCTCGCTGATGAACATGGTGCCCACGTTGTTCAGGAAGACATGACGCACCGTGTAGGAAACGGTATCGGGCTTGTAGTAGATATGCAGGATGGTGGTTCCGTCGCCGTTCAGGTTCGCAGTCGTCACGTTGCCCGCGTTGGTGCTGTCGAACGTCCAGCCCACCGGCGGGTTAATCAGACCCAGCGCCGAAGCGTCAAGGGTGGTATCGGTCGTGCCGGTACGCTTTACCTTGCTCACCGTCTCGCCATCGGAATTCACGTAATGGTACGCCACCGTATACATGGTGTCGCTACGCGCACGCCACGTGGCCGTCATGGTACCCACACGAGATGCCATGCCCGGCATGGGGATGGAGGCGCCCGGTGCGTACACCGTGCCATCCTGATCGAACGTCCAGCTCACCAGCACGTAGCCGGGACGGTACACCTGGCCTTCCTCTTCGCCCTGCGTAGGCAGCGTGATGCCCACGCCCGCCTCGTACTGGTCGACTCGCGTCACGCCGGAATACGACCAGCCGGCATCGGAAGCCACCAAGTCGTAGATGATCGTCATGGGCTGCGCCACGTAGTACATGACGAGCGCCGTGGTGCCCTTGCGGTCGACGATGGCCGAAGGTGCAGCATCGGAAGCATAACCAGGCGTGTAGACATAGCCCGTGTACTGCGACGACAGGTCGTCGGCGTATACGCGCGTGCCCGTCGTGGCGGTATGCTCTTCCTTCACTTCGAAGAGCAGCTTGCCCTTGGAGGTCACGCGACGCTGATACACCACGTATTTCGTGTTGGTGTTGGGCTGCCAGATGGCATACAGCGTAGCATCGCTATACGGCATGGTATATGCGGAACCAGGAGCATACACCCACGTAAGGTCGCCCTCAGCCGGCTTCACATCGGTCCAGCCAATGAGCGTGTAGCCAGCGTAGGTAACCTCTGCCGCAGAAGGCAGCGTGGTGGCATGGCCCGAGGTAACCGAACGCGGATTAGCGCCGCCATACGAAGGCATCTCGGCCGCCGTCATAGCCGGAGGCAGATTGCCCGCCAGGTCGAACGTGAGCTGCGCATCGTATTCCATGTAGTACAGGCGAAGCACCGTGGTGCCCATGGCGCTGACTTCATCCTCGATCTTAACGAGCTCGATGCCGCTCGGCTGGTACGTAGTGAGCATGTAGTAGCCGCTGAACGTGCGCGTCCAACCCTTGGACACGGCGTTCACCGTGGTGCCCGTGGTCTGGTACGGATGCGTGTCGGTGGCAGCCAGCGTAACGGTGCCCGCCGCGTTGACCAGGTAGTATTCCACCGTGACGCTGATGTTGTCGCTCGGTTGGAACACGTAATAGTACGTAGCCGACTTATAGGCTCCATCTACGCGCTCGGGAACGAGCGACATGCCAGCGAGCTGGCGATGGCTTACGCCGCCCACCGTGTAGGTCATGGTGACCTTATTGCCGTCCTCGTCTACCCAGTACCCATACGTGTAACCCGTATTGGGCGTAACAGTGGCGCCCAACGGCGTACCAGAGACGGGATACAGGCTTTCGGCCGACATGGTGCCCGGCGAACCGCCGCCATTCAGCTGCACGGTACCGCGCGCCGGATCGGCAACGATGTACGTAATGGTGATCTGCGGCGCTTCCTGGAAGACCGCGTAGTAGATGGAGGGATCAGGCCACGCATTGGGAGCCGCAGGCGTAGGCGGTACGAACTTGTAGCCCTGGTACGTATAGGTAACCGCACCCACCGTACGAGTGAACGTAGTGGCAGTAGAATCGCTACTCAGGGTATTGCCCGCAGCGTCGACCCATTTCACGAATACGTAGCCATTATTGGGAACGGCGTACGAACCCTTGGCCGCGCCACCGACGCCGGTAACGACTTCGCTCTCGCGATAGACGAAACCACCCGTGGAAACGCCGCCATACGGACCGCTATCAACCGCGTACTCGATGGTGGAAGGATACGCGGGAATCCAATGGATGTAGATGACCTTGTCCAGGCCGCCCACCGTATAGGGCGAACCGGGAATGTATACTACGTCGCCATTGGGTGTGTCGGAATAGCCATCCATAACCCAACCGTCACTACGCGTTGCGTAGTCGAAGAGCGGCAAGCGCGAGCAGTAGCCCGGCGCATAGCTACCCGTCTGATCGAAGTAATTCGTCGGAGAACTCATCGAGCTGTACTTCGTCGTATCCAACGTGATCGTGATGTTCGCAGGATCGGGGTTGTTCTCATTGATGGTGAACACATGGCGGATGGGCGTCCACAACGCCACAAACTCGTAGTTCGCGTCCACCGTCGTGGGGAATGCCTCGTTCAGAATCAAATCGGTGCCCAGGGCAAACATGGTGGCATTCACGCCTGCATCGAACAGCATCGTGTTCGCATACACGCTAGGCGTGTAGTCAAATGCCAGAATAAGCTGGTTATACGTCGCCAGGTTCACGTTCGTATGCATAATCGGATCGGGCGTAACCGTGGCATAGCCACCACTCACCGTCACGATGTGCTTACGCCACGCCCAACCAGCGAACTCGTAGCCCTCCTTGCCCTGCGGTGCAAACGTAGAGATAGGCGGATAACCCGCCACACTACTGTCAACGGCGCCATTGTAGTAGCCACGCGTGGTAATGGGCGTGTTCACGGGGATATCCTGAATGAGCGTCTGGTCGTCGACGCCCTGCACGAAGCTACCGCCAGAGCCCGTCATATAAGCCATGACGCGCGGCTCTACGAAGACGGCCGTGAACGTGGTGTCACCCATGATCTGGATGGTGGAAGGCGACATAGTAAAGTCGGTAACGGTCGTGCCGTCATCCATGGTCATGGTGTAGTTCCAGCCCATGTTGATCCAGTTGTTGTGATCGAGCAGGCGAATCTGGATATCCTTCACGCGCGGCGTGTACGTACCCATCTCAACGCCATTACGATACGCATAGCTTCCCGAAGGCACCAACGTGGGATACGTGGTGGCATCATCGTACAGGTCGCCCTTCGCGGCATCCGCGGTGTCGATGTTGAAGCGCACCGTATAGCCCTTGGCCTCCCAGAAGCCAATGATGATCACATTGTCGTCGGGCATCCAGAAGTCATACGGATACGCAACCGAACCATTGTACGGGCCAACCTCCAAATTGTTCGCCCAGATAGGAATGGGATTGCCTGCGCCGTTGTACACCAGGTAGCCACCCGCGCCGTCGGTATTCAAGACCGCCAAACCAGACGCTACGGTACTACCAGGCTGACCGCGGTCGACCTTCACCGTAGTGGTCAAGTCGTAGTTCTTCCACAGCTCGGCGTAATCCACGCCAATCAGGTCGGTAGCCTTGTACGCCACCCAACCGCTGAACTGATAGCCATTCACGCCAACGGTAGCCGCGGTATCGTCGAAGATGACCGAGCTGTTGCGATACAGGCCACGCGGTTGATTGGTGGGCGCAATGGGCGAATCGGCAGGCACGATGCCCTGACCGTTCAACACATAGCGATACGTAAGCGTGAAGCAGCCAATGTCGTAGTACAGCTTGATCTTCGACAGGCCATCCGCCGTTACCGTAATGGTGGTGGTGGAAATATCGGGGCGGTACAGGTGATGCGAGACCTCGGACAGGTCGAGACGCGTCACGCCGTCGGTATCGAACGGCTTAATCAGGTCGCTGTCAGCCGCAACGGTGATCACATCTCCCGTCTTGGCATCGTAGCTCGCCGTGTAGCTCTCGTTGATGAAGTACTCGCCCGAGCCATCCTGCAACCAGTATTCCACCACGTAATGCGTGGCAGATTCGCTGAACCTGGCAATGTAGACGATGTCATGGTAGATGCCATCGGAAGCACGTCCAGGTACGAACTCGTAGTAGCCATACTCCGTATTGAGCGTGCCCATACCATAGTAGTTGCCCTCGCCATCGTAGAAGCCCAGGAAGTCATATCCATCGCGGATATAGAGGTACGTGCCCATGGCCGTGCCCGTAGCGGGTGCGACCTTCTCGTACGTACGCGTGAGCCAGCCAGCATCGGCAACGTCGACCGAGTACGTAATGGTAATGTCATCGTCTTCCGTGAAGACGGCGATGTACGTTGCATCATGATATGCGCCATCAGCGCCGCGAGGCGGAATGAACGTGCGCTCGGTGCTCACGATATTGCCCGATTCGTCAGCCCAATGCAGGAAGTGATAGCCCAGCTGCGAGTACGCGGTAATGGCGCGCGGGCCAGGCTCATTCACGGGCGTGAGCGGGTTGCCCTCGTCGTCATACAGAACGTTGCCGTCCTTGTCGATCAGGTAGCCGTCTTCGTTCACATTCTGCTTCAGCGGGTCGACCATGTAGCCCGTACCAGCCCACACCGTCTGATATGCGTAGCCGTCGCCCCAGTTCAGGCCCTGGTCATCTTGGTCGTCGGCCAGCGTGCCGTCGGAATTGTCCCAATCGACCCACCAGTTCGACGTGGTGTACTTGATGGTGGCCTGCTGCTGCTCCCACATGGCGTACAGCGTGGTAATAGCCGCCGGAATCGGGTACACAGCATTAGGCTCGTACGTCGTGCCCAGACCATCGGGGTCGGTATTCCACGACTTCAGAACGTAGCCGGGACGCAGCACGTCGGTCTTGGAAGGCGTCACGAACGGCGAGTACGCCACGCCCTTCACGGGGGCCAGCTTCTCTTCGCGCGTGCCGTTGCTATTGTGAATAATCACACCAGCGCCCTCGTTCGGGTCGAAGTACACCGTGTAGCTGCCGCGAATCCACAGCGCCGTGACGGTAATGTCATACGAAGGAACCGTGCCATTGGTAACGGGATTGGTGACGTAGACGCCACCGAAGAACTCTTCCAGGCTCTTGCCATCAATCTTCGATACGTACGGATAGTAGTGGTAGACCGTGGTGCCGTAGCCGCCATCGACCTCCCAACCAGCAAACACGTAACCCTCATCGCCAATGGGCAGGTAACGGTTCAGATTGTTCGTACCGTCGGAGAGGAACTCGTTCCAATCGTACAGGTTCGGATACTGCAGCAAATAGCGTGCACGGTTCTCGCCCGCTACCGTAGGCTCCTCGTTATCCGGATCGACGTCGCGTTCACAAATAATGTCATAGTCAGGCATGCCATAGCCCATTTCGGGGATCTGCGTACCTGCGCGCAAGTTATCGAACTGCGTGCCCGCCATGCCCTCGAACTGGCCATGCTCGCCATTCTTGAAGGTCACGGAATACAGGCGCTCCCACTTCGGACGTACGAAGCCATTGCCCAGCACGCGAATATCGGTAAGGTCGCACGGCGTGCCGTTGTACACGGGACCGGAAAGCTCATGACCCTCCAGGTCGTAGAACTTGCCACCTATGACGTTCACTGCACCAGTACCCGTAACCTCGGTACCATCATCGAGCGTGAACACCCACTCCCAGTTGTACAGGCCATAATTGTCCTTGGCGTAGCCATAGCCCGGCGTCGTAGTGATCTTGCCGTCGCGATAGGAAAGCTTATCGTAGTAGGAAAGCGTGCCATCCCAAGTAAGGTAGCTCGGATCATCAACGTTCACCAAACCACCCGTGTAGGGATTGTCGACGGTGACGGTGTAAGTACGCGCAACCCAATGCACGTACAGGTTCATCGTCCATACGTCTTCGCCGTCATCGTCCTGCGAAAGCACCAGCGAGCCATTGGCGCGCAGCTTCGCGATTTCCGCGCTGGAAAGCTGGAAGACTTCCCCGTCGGCCCACAAACGATCGCTCTGCGTCGTGCCGGCAATGTACGACCACGCATCAAAGCGATAGCCATTCAGCGTGAACAGATTCGGATCAAGCTGCGTAGGCGTATCGAAGCTCGTCACCTGCGTGTACGTGCCACTCGGATACCAGCTTGCCGTCGTGTCGGTCTCGTTGTACACGGCACCGGGAACCGGATTCCAATGGAACACGATGGTCGCATTGGCGGGCGCCCACGTGGCAATGAGCGTAATAACGCCATCGCCATCGGCGTCGGGCAAGTCGGCCACGGCAATGCCCGACAGATCCCAGCCGTACACCTTATGCTGCGAGCCATTTACGGTGGTCTCGGAGGTTACGATGACCTGGCCGTCCTCGTTCTTCCAACCCGCAAAGACCATGCCCTTCTTGCCCTTCGGAGCGCCGCTGCCAGAAGTATCGCCCGCAAACTTGGGGGTCTTCGTTCCAGCATCCATGGAAACGTGCGGGAAGTACGTCTGGCCATTTACGGCAGCCTTCTTCTGCGCGTCGGTCGTTCCAGGCGCGGTAGCGGTATCAACGAAGAAGTTCGTGCCATCTTCGTAACCAGGATCGTTCGCCAGGTAGTTCACTACGTGAGCCGGCGCCCATACGGCAGTGAAGAACACAGGGCCCGTAATGACGAAATCGTAGATGCCATTCGGGGTGAGCGTACCCGACTCATAATCCAGGCCCAGCTTCAGGGCATCGTCGGTGACCATGCGGTATTCCCAATGATCCAGGCAATAGCCGTCGATGGGGTTGGTCTGTACCTCTCCCCTGTCAAGCGTATCGCCATGGAAGACGTAGCTCTTGCCGGATACGGTACCCAGGCCGGTATTGCTGCTCTCGTACACGATGGGCACGTTGCTGCCGATCCAGTGCAGGTACACGTCCACGGTATGAGGCGAACCATCTTCCTCCATGGTGGACCACAGATTGCTGAACGTGCCGCCATTGTCGATAAAGCAGAAGTAATCGTCCCAACCAGGATTGTACGCGTAGCGCTCGGGGTCGCTCGTATGGTGCCAGAGTCGATCGGTAAGGGCATGCCAGTCGCCAAAGTCATAGCCCGTGTGGATATATTCATTCCAGGGCATGGTATAGAGCTGGTCGTAACGCAGGCCGGTAAGCTCGACCATGTCACGCAGATTGCCCGTGTCGGCATCGCGCACGAAGCCAGCATTGCCCTCGTCGTTGTAGCCATAACCATGGAAGCGCACGTTATAGGTGATGGGGCTCCAATGTGCGTAGAACACTACGTCGTCATTACCCATAACAAAGGTGCTCTGGAAATCGTAATCGGGGGTATCACCCTGCTTGTTGGGCGTGGCATCCCAGCCTACCAGGAGGTAGCCCTTGCGATAGAATCCCGTAGACTGGTCATCGCGCGCACGCGTGACGGTAACGCCCTCCTCGTAGTACTTGGTTTCGGGCGTAACAGCAGGGTTTCCACTGCCATCCGTGGAAACGATGCTGCCACCGTTTACGTTGTAGCTCACGGTATGGCCCACATACTTCCATACAACGTAGAGAATGTACGTCTCGCCCTCGCCCACCAGATCGGTGACCTTCACGCGGTCGGTCAGGGGCACGCCATTCACCACCTGCACCACGCCTGCTGCCGCCTGCGTGGAGTCGTGGTTCCAACCAGCGAACGTGTAGCCATCGCGCGTGTAGCGACCATAAGCCGTCTTCAGCGGCGTGGCAACGCCCACTTCGATCTTCTGATCGGTAAGGCCAAGCGAGCTAGGATCGGACTGTGTGCCGCGATCGAAGCGCACCGTCCAGTAGCGCTCGGGCACGACTTCGCGCCAGACCGCATACAGCGTCACCGTATCGCCGTCGAGCAGCGACAGGTTGCGCACGCGCTGGTTGTCCTGGAACTGTACGTTGCCCGCCTTGGCCAAATCGTAATCGGTGTTCCAGCCGATGAACACGTAGCCCTCGCGACGGAAGTTGATGCCCACCGGGGTGATGCGCTGGTATACGCCAATGGTGAATTCCTGATCCTGGATGCCAGCGGAATCTAGGTCGTAGTCGTAGCCACCGTCAAATTTCACGGTGTAGTGACCGGCATCTTCGCCATCGCCACCACCACTCGGCTCGTCGGGAAGCTCGATCTCCTCCCAGACGGCGTACAGCGTGATGGCATCGTCGCCAGAAGCACCCGTGAGGATGTTCTTCACCAGCTGGTAGTCGTCGTACTCAACCAGGCCGTCGGCAGCGCGGCTCGCATCGGAATTCCAGCCCAGGAAGCGGTATCCATACGCGGTGAAGCGACCACCATTGGCGGTAAGGCGCTGCGCAACGTCATAGGTAAATTCCTGCGTGACGGTATGCGTAACGCCATAGCAGTCGAAGTCGGCGAGCGGAACGCCACTGAACGTAACAGTGTACGTATTGGGCGCAAAGCGCGCGTACCACGTCTGGCCGTCCTCCCAGTATTCGGTAGCCGCCTTGGTAGGCGCCCACGCGGAATCAGTGGACAGACAACCACCCTGCTCGGAAACGTTGCCGTTGCGATCGAGCACGTTGGGCTGGTACCAACCCAGGAAGTGGTAGCCCTCGTTTGCCACGGCCACGGAGCCCTTGGGAACGCCCGTGCTGTAGTTGAGGACTTCGCTCGCCGTTTCCACGGTGCCGCCCACGGTGGTCACGTTGCCATTGGCGTCGGCCACCTTGTAATACACGTTCACGTAGTTATCAAGCCAATGCGCGATAAGCGTAATCACGCGCGGCGTATCGTCGCCTTCGGCAGCCGTAGCAATATCGCTCGTTTCGTCAATGAGCGTGCCTGCGCTGGTGTACCAGCCATCGAAGCGATAGCCGTCGCGCCTGGGGGCCACCGAGGGAATGAAATTCGTGCTATCCCAGTACAGACCGCCACGCGGTGCCACATAAGCGCCGCCATCGGAGTTGAACTGCACTGCATACACGTACTGCAGGTAAATGGCGTACAGCGTAGTATGCTCAGCGGGCATGGTGTACGTGCCACCCGGTGCATACAGGGCAAAGCCCGTGGGCGACGTACCCCAACCCGTGAAGCGATACCCAGGACGCGACACGGCATCATAGCCGGGCAGCGTAATCTGGGAGTCGCCCACCTGGTTAGTCAGCACATAGTCATTCGTACCCGAAGCGCCCGAGGGAGCCGACGTCGTCCAGCTAGCCGACTGATCCACGGTATTCAGATTGAAGGTAAGGTTCTTCACCGACGTCCATTCAGCAACGTAGATGGTCGTGCCGTCCTCCACGAACGGAAGCACGGTGCCCCAGGCGTAGAACGTACCCGAATTGGTGCCGCTGGCGCAGCGCCAACCCGCGAATACGAAGCCGTCCTTGCCCGTGGGCCTGTACGACGACGAACCGTCATCCTCCTTCACCATTTCGGTAACGCCGTTGTATTCGGGCGTGGGCTGACCAACGGTCAGGGCCTCGAACTGCGTACCCCACTTCTTGCCCGTGTTGAAGGCGCCATGTTCACCCGCCATATAAACCACGGCCGGCTCGTAAGACCACAGTGCGTAGAACTCGGTAGGACCAAGGATGTTCACGCCCTTGTAGGTAATGCCATTGATAGTGGTATCCACCGGCGAAAGTACCGTACCAGTGATGGTGGTGCCCCATTCAGTGGTAGTCACGTAGCGCCAGCCCACGAACGTGAAGCCGTCACGCGCCTTCCAAGAGACGACGCTGATGTCGGGCTGCGAACCCGTGTACACCGTCATTGCCGGGTTGGGGCCAACCACGCTACCCCGCGTGTAATCATCGGAGAACCAGGTGACCTCGTTCGCCTTGGGCGTCCACAGGGCATACATGCGGATAACCGTACCAGCAATGCTCGTCAGGTCGCGCACGACCTCCATATCCTCGAAGACGTAGCCACCAGGATAGCCATTTACCTTGATAGAGGTATTGGCATTATCAACCGAAAGCGCCCAGCCGGCGAAGTCGTAGCCCTCGCGCTCGAACTGGTTCGGGTTGAGCGACTGATCATAGCTGAAGGTCATGGGCTGACGATCCATGGAGCCGCGGAAGACGGGCGTGCCGGCCTCGTACTCGATGACGTACGTGCTGGCCGTCCAATGGGCATACAGCGTGAACACGCGGATGGTGCCCGTAAGCGGCACCGTGGGAACCACGTACGTGGCGCCCGGATAGTACTTGGTGCCCTGACCGTATTCGTCATCGGTCCAGTAGTCGAGTACCCAACCAGGGCGCGTGAACACATTGGCTGCGGCCACGTAGGCCGAATCGCCCATGCTATGGTATTCAACGTAGTTACCAGCAATGCCCGTACTCGTAAGCACGGCGTCGGAAGCATTACCCTCGTAGGTAACGTACACCTCGCCTGCCCTCCACACGGCATACAGCGTTACCACTGCGCCATCGTCGAGCGAGAGGTTCTTCAGCACATCACCGTTGTAGTACATGGTGCCCAGACCATCGGAACGCGTGTTCCAGCCAATGAACTCGTAGGCAACACGCGTGGGCTCGATAACGTCGAGCGTGAGGGACTTGCCCACCTTCATGGCGATTGGGTCGATGCTACCGCCGCCACCATTCATGTTGAACTTGATGGTGTAGCTATGCGGCGATACCACTACGTACCACGTGCTGTTCGACTCGTCCCAGATGTCGTAGACGCCCAAGTACGGGTTGTACGTACGCTTGCGCGGCGTAATGGTTTCCTCGAACTTCTTCTGTACCGTGCCACCCGTCTCGTACACCGGGTCGGTATCCTCGGAAACCGTGGTAATACGCCCAGCGGCATCGGTGTACTGGTAAACGATCTGATAGTCAGCATCGTACCAATACAGGAAGTCATACCCCGGATTCGCCGTGAACGACGTACCCGTGGGAACGCCATGTACGGAACGCACCGTCTCGGAGTCGAGCGTCAGCATGCCGCCTTCAGGCGCATCCTGCAAGTCGGGCGTGATGATGTAGTAATTGATCTGCGTGTAGGATTCCACCCACTTGGCGTAAAGCGTTACCACCGTACCGTCGGTATCGATGGGCTCGCCCGTCATCAGGTCGATGGGAGCAATGGCCTCGAACAGCATGGAATTGGAAATCTTGGCCGACGTGGAACCGCCATCCAGATTGGTGTACCAACCCGCAAAGGTATAACCCGTCTTCTCGGGATCGGGTACGCCGTCCAACAGCTCATTGCTATTCCAATTCAAGCCATCCTTGCGACCCGTGAAGGTGTACGAGCCGTTAGCCGGCCACGCGCCACCCATGTTGTCGAACACCACAGAATACGTGCGCGGCACCCAGTGAGCGTAGAGCGTAGCATTGTAGCCGAACATCTTAATGGTCGAGCCAGGCGCATACAGCACCTCGACCGTGGGATCTTCCATCCAGCCATCCAGATCGTAGCCGTACTTGCGCACGTCGGAAGCCGTAGGCAACGTCACGTCGTCGTCACTCGCATACGCACGGGTAATGAGAGCCGTGCTGTTCGTGGCCCAGCCGCCCATCTCGTCGAAGGAAAGCGTCTGCATGCGTGCACGGTACACGGCGTAGAACGTCAGGTTCTCGTTGATGGTGCCAATGTTCGACCAGATCTCGCCCATATTGCGCAGCTGGTAGGTCGTGCCATCGGAAAGCGTAATCTGCCAGTACTGGAACTCCCAACCCGGCTTCGCACGCGGATTGCCATAGTTCTTAATGTTGGTTTCCGTCGTATCGTAGCCATCGACATTCGTCTTGTCGTTGTCATAGAAGTAGTACAGCGTCGTCGCCGAGCCACCCGGCACGCTCAGCCAATACGTCTTGCCCTCGGCAACCACGAACTGGCCATGATCGCCCGGATCGTAAATGACCGTGTAGGAATCATGCGCCCAATGCACGTAGAACTTCGTGTCGCCCAGGATGGTAAGCGTGGTCGGGTCGGCCAGATAGCCGGTATACACCGTGCCATCGGCCAGCGTCATCTCGTACGTATAATACGCAAACGACATGGTCACCACATTGCCATTGGCGTCGGTCATAACCGTAGGCGTAGCCGTGACGGGCTGCGTCATCTTGGTGTTGTACGTCCAATAGCTTTCGATAATTGCCGCATACACGGGGTCGTTGTTGTAGTCGCGTACGGGCAGACCCTCGTACATGACCTGCACCTTATCGGGCGAAGCCACCGCACCCGGCTGCGAAAGCGAGCCAGCCAGCTTACCCCAGTCGGCATGGTTCAGCGAGCCATTGCGTACGGGGTACAGATAGTGCATCTCGTCACTAATGAGCTGCACCTTGTACGTAGCAATGGTCCACTGCGCATACAGATGAATTTCATCGCCCGGGGTGCTCGTCAGGTTGAAGGTAATCGTGCCGGCATCGGCGAACGACAGGGTACCCGTTCCATCGGGCTTGTCATTCCAACCAGCAAAGTCGTAGCCAACGCGCTTGAACGTATTCGGCGTAAGCGTCTGCGTGAAGTCATCGTAGGCAATGGGCTGGTTTTCCATGACGCCCGCGTAGATGCCTTCCGGAGCGGAATTGTCATGGTAGACGATGTAGTACACCGCCGGGCTCCAACGTGCCTCCAGGTAGACGGTGTCACCCTCGTCGGTAGCCAGATTCCACACGTATTGCGCGTTCACCAGCAGGCCATCGCGATCCACACGCACACCGCCCACCATACGGTAAGCCTTCCAGCCCAGGAAGATGTAACCACTCTTCTTGGTACCCTCGGAAACAGCAGGCGTCGAGCTGTCGTCGTCGATGGTGGTCAGGCGCTCCTGAATGCCGTACTTGAACGTCTGGTTGGTCATGTTGAAGTAGTCTTCAGTCATGGCGCCACCGGTGCTTTCGCCCTCGTACATGTAATGCACCGTGTAGGTATTCGGGGCGAAGCGGGCCACGTACACGCGGCCGTATTCCCACATCTTGTCGCTGTCCTTTGAAAGCAGAAGCGTGGGGTTGGTGGTCATGATATCGCCGGTCTGCTCGTCGATCCAGCTCACGAAGTGATAGCCGTCATGCGCCACAGCCGTGACCGGATCGAACGTACCCGTCACAACACCCGTGGTGAAGTCATGTTCAGACGCCTCATGCGTGCCCGCGCCATCGGTCCAGGTAATGTGGCCATTGCTGTTTTCAGATTTGAAGGTGTAGGTTACAACGCTTTGCTCCCACTGAGCGTACAGCGTAACCACGCCGCCATCCACCGTAGTCAGGTTGCGGAACCAGTCGCCTTCGCCGATGCGCACCTCGCTGGCTGCACCCGTGGGATTCAGCGCCGTATTCCATTCCTTGAACACGAAACCAGGCTTGCTCATACTACCCGCGGCAACCGGAGCCAGCGTCCATACGTCATACACACACAGCAGGTCGTCCATGACGCCCGTGCCGGTACCAGGATGGAACTGCACGCGGTAGACGTTCGGCGCAAACACGGCCGTGAACGTCACCGAACGATACAGCCCATCGGGACCAAGGGATATGGCCGCGATGTCCGCCGCGGAAAGCGTAGGCGTATAGAAGCGCGTGGTATTTAGCGAGTTAATCCAGTACACCAGGTGATAGCCCGTGGAAACGGCACCCGAGACGGAGGACACCGAACCGCTCACGCACGGCACGAGCGTGCGAATGAGCTGCTGGTTGATCTGGTTGGGGTCGGTAGAGCCATCCACCGAGATGAGGCCCTTGCCCGCAGCAACGAAGTTGATGGACGCGTCGCGTTCGATCCAGTTGATCCACAGCACGATGGTATCGGCAACATTATCGCTGCCATTGAAGCGCGCGAGATCGCCCAGGCGCGTCGTGGTGGTAACCACGTGGTCCATGCCCGAAATATCGGTGAACATCACCTTGTAGTCATTGCGATAGCCATGCTTGGTCGGCCACACGCCGTCCCAGCCAAACAGGTTGGTGTCGTTCCAGGCAACGTTGGTGCGGCTGGCCTTCGCAGGCGTTCCGCCCTTCACATCGTACGTAACCGTATAACCCGTCTTCTGTTTCCAGGTGGCGACCAGCTTGTAATAACGACCGGTCGTGCCCGTAAGGCCATACGCGGAAAGGTCTATGATCTGGCGACCCGCCTGGTTCGCCATGCGGAACAAGCCACTGTCGGGCGAAATGACGCCCACCAGATTGCCATCCGCATCTTCCAGCTGCCAACCCACAAAGGTGTAGCCCAGACGCGTCCAGGGAATGGCAGGCACGGTCACATCGGCGCCCGACATGTACGGAGCGTACGAGATGTAATAGCTGGCAACTTCGCTGCCGCTCATAACGGCCGTCGTGCCTGCAGGCGACGCGACAATGGGATCCACCGGGTCGTCAGTGGAATCGCCGGGGAAGAACTCCACGACGCTATCCATAGCCTCGATCCAAATGGCGTACAGCGTTTCCAAACCAGGCTCGCTCTTTAGCACCTTCGGATACGTCTGACCCACACGATATTCGCCCGTAGGCTGTTTATTCGGATCCTGCGCATCGGGAATGTACGTGGGGTCGGTTACCCACCAACGCAGCACGTAACCGTTGCGATAGAAGTAGTTCGACGCACCCGTACGCGAAGCGTAGTCGGAGGAAGGCGACGTAAGGGAACCATACGTGCCATCGCCGGGCAGAATGAGCGATTCGCCCGCCGGCAGGTACACGTCGTCCATGGTGCCCGTAACGCCCGGGGTGCCGGCCAGCGTTTCGAAGTGCACGACCCACACGCCCACACGCTCCCACTGGCCCGACATGTTGGCACCCACGGAAACGGCCGCGGAGCCATCGTACGTACGCATGAGGCTATCCACGCCACGCACGTACGCCTGGTCGCTCTTGCGGCGCCACATGTACAGGCCTGCTTCGGCCAGAGCGGCACTGGCAACCGTACCCATAGACGTCTTGTAGCTCACGAACACCTGGAAGCCATTGCCGATGCTCGCGTCTTCGTTGCTGTACAGACGCAGCGTGACCCGCGTGGCGCCTGCAAACTCCAGCGACAGAATGGAGTTATCATCCAGGCCGGAAAGCGGCTGGTTGCGGTAAGTGGTCACGGGACTGCTAATGCCATCGTCATAGATATAGCGATCGCTATAGAAGGTATACGTCTCGCCGTTGTTGCCCGCTACCACCAGGTAATCGCCTGTACCAAGCGTGCTTCCGCCCGTAAACGTGCCGCTCGTCATCTGTTCGATCTGCTTGTTGAAGTCGAGGACGATAGCCGAAGACCCCGCGGGAGCATTGATTTCCCAGTAGCTCTTGTCGGCAACCGTACCATCCAGGGCACGCGCATAGCCGCCATTCTTCCTACCCCAGAACTGAGTGTGGATGGAATTGGGGGCTACCGCGTTGTTCTGCGGATTAAAGCGCACATCGGGACCAAGGTCCATAAGCTCCAGGCTATCGGTGTAGCGCAACATGTTATTCGTGGAAGGCGTGCTGGTAAGCATATCCCACGTACTCATATTCAAGCGCGTCAGGCTACGACAGCCATCGAACATGCTGTCCATGTTAGTTATCCTGCTGGTATCCCAGCCCGCGCAGCCCACGACGCTCGAAGACGACACGTAATCGGGATCCAAGTACTTGTCCACCGCCTCGTCGTCGTAATCGGGGTCATAGCCCGTGCCCAGCAGCGTAACCATGCTCTTGTCGTTGCGGAACATGTTCGCCGCGCTGGTCGCCTTGCTCGTATCGATGTTCGCCACGTCGGCAATGACCATGGAACCCATGTCGTCGAACCAGCCATCCAAGTTCAGCGGCTGAATCTTGTTGCCCGCCGAATCGGTCTGCACCTTGATGGCGGTCACATGACCGGCGATGTTATTGCTGATAGTACGCCACGGGACCGTCCACGTAAGCTTGTCGGCGTCGGAGTCGCCCGTATTATGCTCGGTTACCTCGAACGTGGAGGCACCATCGTTCAACCAGATGGTAAGCACGCCATCAGCATCCAGCTGCCACCACGCATAGCTATTGCTGGGGAACGAACCGCTGGTGATACCAGGCGTCCAGACCCACTGCCCCGCATCGATGGCGCTCTTGCCCACATAGCGCGCGAAGTCACCCGCGGAATACGCACGGCCGGTAGTCTGGTTCACCCACTGACCCGTATCGTGCAGATACGTGTCATGATTGGGAATCCACGCCCAATCGTACTCGGCGTTGTCGAACGTCACATTGCCAATGAAGCCACGCGGAATGCCATGGCCCCACGTGCTGTACAGACTAAGGTACACCTCGTCGGTCGCGTAGGTACGCGTCGCGCCCGAAATGCTATCACCCCAGATTACATCCAGTATCGTCTGGCGCGTCTTATCCCACACTACAATGGCGTCGCCGCCGTCCATGAGGCTCTGGATATCGAAACGCAGCGTCACCCTCTGCGCATTCTGCTTGCGGAAATGCCACCAGGAGATGCCGCGCATGCTCGTGGTCCACGTAGGAGCATAGTTTGTCTTCGCCATGAGCGTACCGGGATACAGGTTGTACTTGTTCCTATCGGAATTCATATCCGAGTCGTAGCCGCCCGCATGGCCATCCTTGTTGATCATCGAGCCAGACTCCCAATAGCGGCTGATGATGTTCATGTCGCTATTCGACCAGTCATCGACGGTGCCCTTGTCGAATACGGTATGCTCGCCAACCCACATGGTCTTCAGGCTCGTATCCCCAGCGAACATCTGGCCCATCTTCAGCACGGAACGAGTGTCCCAGCTGCTCATATCCAGATTATCCAACTTCTCGTCGTAGAAGAACATCTGCGTGGTGTCTTCCAGGCTGTTGGTATGCCAACCGTACTTGCCGTCGCCTTCCCAGTCGGTGCTCGTGGTACCCATAGTGGTATCGAGCGTGTAGGCGGTGCTGTTGGTGGCCGTACTGCTGGAAACCACCGTCGTCACGGTGTTCTGCCCGCCCGTGCCCGTAATGCTGGTAAGCGTAAGGTCATCCGCAAACATGCGACGGGTGCTCTGCGTGTCGGACAGGTCGAGGCCCGTAACATCCGCCCACAGCAAACCGCGCGTATGCCACACGGTGCCGTAGTTGCCACGATGACGATACTCCACGTTATCCTGGCGACAGCCGGAGAACCAATCCTCCAGGCGCAGCGCCTTCAGGCCGTTGTACGCCGTAATGGTGATGATCTTGCTGCGCACCGAATTGTTGGCGCTCGTAGCGGAATCGTTCGGGCGACCCTTGTCCCAGTAGCCAACGCGGAAGCGACCATCCCAGCCCGAACCATCGGACGCATAGTGGTTGGCCGTGCTCACGTTGTACGAGCCATTCCAGGGAACGTCGGTGCCGTATTCGGTAACCACCTTGTTCGTAGCCCACGGCGTGGCACCCACGGTGAAGTTGCCACCATGAAGCGTTGCGTAATGATGGTCGTTCCAAAACTCGTTCGGCGCATACTGGAAGGTGTACGTACGGTTATCGTCGAGAGCCCACCAGGCATCGTCATTGGAAACGAAGCGGAAGCCCACGCGATCCGTCCATACGTACTTGCCCACCATGGCGCTGTTCGCGGGGTTGTAGTAGTACGCCAGCTGTTCGCCAGTGTACGGAACGTGATTGTCTTCCACCCAGGTATTGGTGGTGGGATCGAGCACGTAATGCACCCAACTACCATAGCCAAAGCCGCGCAGCTTCGCCCAGTCAGGCGTCATATAGGCGCTCGTGCTATTGTCGAACACGGTCAGCTTGAAGCCAGAGCCGTAACGCGAATCATCCGTGCACAGGCGCACGTAAATGGTATCACCCGAAACGATAAGCGGAGCAGTAGAGGTGTAGGCACGCATCGACGTACCACTCAGGGCCGCCTGCAGCACCCAATTCTTGTCGTAAATGTAGACCGTGTCGTTTTCCAGACTGCTGTTCTGGTCGAACACGATAGCCAACTGCGTAGCGCCCGTGATGCCCGTATACCAGTAGCTCTTACCCGGCAGCCAGCCGTCCAGGTAGGCGCCATACGTGCCGTTCGCGGTGCTGCCATCGTTCCACTCGGCCGTCTGGATAACGCGCTGCGTAGCGTAGCCGCTATCGCCCACGAACTTGAAGCCATCGCCCAGAATGATGGTAGTCAGGTTCCAAGCGCGATGCAGCATGTCCGACATGGTCGTGCAACCGGTGGTGTTCCACCACGTGAAATCCAGATACGTCAGAGCAGACGAATTCTCGAACATACTCGCCATATTCGTCACCTGGCTGGACCCAGAACCCAGCACGGGCCAGCACACGAACGTATTCAGATAGCTCTGATTCTGGAACATGCCGCTCACGTCGGTGCAACCAAGCACGTTCATGGCCAGCGAGGAAAGCGTAATGGTGCGGTTCACGTAATCCAAATCGGTGGTAGGCGGCGTGGTCGCGGTGCCACCCTTGGTGTTGGTGCCATACGTACCATTCGCATACACGCCATAGAACTTAGCCAAGTGCGGGGCGTATTTGAACAGCTGAGAGAAGTTGGTGGCGTTGGTAACCGTCATGCCCGCGCCCACGAACTTCACCAAGCCATACGTGAGCTTGTCGGCGCTCGTGCCGAACATGCCCTCGATGGTGCTATACGGCACATTCATGGTGTTGCCCCAGAAGGTAAGCGAACCCTTCTGCGTGGTAGAGCCATTGCTGGTGTAGTTGCCGCAGTTGTTGAACATGCCCGCCAAGCTGGCACCCGAATCGATGATGATGCCCGTGGCATCGAAGTCCAGGTTCGAATAGCAGTTGGTGAACATCTCGGACATATCGGCATCGGAGCAAATGCGCATGCCCTCGGCGCGGTACACGAAGCTACCTGCGCAGCCGCCGAACATGTTCTGCACGGTATCCCAACCCGTAGCGCTCGTCTCACTTACCGTGAAGCCCTTAGCGTTGAAGGTTTCCAGGCCGTAGCAATCCTCGAACATGTAGCCCAAGTCGATGGTATGTGATGCCAGGAATCCATCCCAGTTGAAGATAAACTGACCGCCGCAATTGCGGAACCAATCCTTCAAGCTGGCACGCGCGTTAATGTAGAAGCCCTTGGCGTTGAACACCGTGAGGCCCGTGCAATGCTGGCTATTGGTAGCGGGATCCCAGAACATGTCGGCCAGGTGCGTGGAGTCGTGAATCTTCATACCGTCGCCGTTGAAAACGAAACCGCCCTTGGTCAGGTTGATACCGCAGAACATACCGATAACCGTAGCCGCAGGCGCCACGATCTCGAAGCCGGCACCATTGAATTCCTCAAGCCCATGGCAACGCGCGAACATGTAGTTCAGGTTCGTGGCCACCGGCAGGTACCAGTTCGTGAAGTCGGGCAGATGCAGCTTCGGGCAGTCGGCGAACATGTACGCCAACGTGGTGGCGCTGTCGAATTCCCAGCTGGAACCCGTTACGCTACCCGGATGGGCGGTACCAGCCGTCAGGCCGTCCACGTACACCAACTCGGGGCAGTTCTGGAACATGTAGGAAAGATCCTCGACGTTGTTGGTCTGCCATCCGTGCATATCCACGGTGGGAAGCACCAGGCAGTTCTGGAACATGGACGATACGTCGGTAAGACTGGAAACATCCCAGTTGTAGATGTTAGTGATGGTGGTAAGCGTATAGCAGTTCTGGAACATCTCATGCATGGACGTCACGTTACCCGTGTCCATGTTCACGCCGTCCATTGCCTTCAGCCCGCGTGCGTTCTGGAACATGCTGTCCATGCTCGTGACGTCAGCGATGTCGAAGTTGATGCCGTGGAACGCCTGCAGACCCTGCGTGTAATCCAGGCCATCCATGTCGTAGGAGTTCTGGAACATCTCAACAAGCGTGCAGCCATTGTCGAGCACCATGTCCTCGCCCTCGAAGACCCAGCCAGTGCCCGAATAGGCAATGTCGCCGCCGCCGTTATACAGACCCGAGCAATTCTGGAACATGTTCGAAGTGGTAACGCCCGTACCGTCCAGCAGCATGTCCTTGCCCACGAAGTAATCCAGGCCCGTGGCATCGTTGAACATGTTCTCAAGGCGTGTGGAGCCCTTGATAATCATATCCTTGCCCACGAATGTGCGCATGGAATCGGTGGCGTTGAACATGTACGCCACCGTGGCAACGGCAGAAGTGTCACCGTTCTGGCCATTGATGGTTACGCCCTGACCCAGGAAGCGCGGCAGCGCGCGGGCGCCGCTGAACATGTAATTCATGTTCTGGATCTTGTCGAAGTTGAGCACCGTGACCACCGTGGGGTCGGTGAATGCATCGATGTAGGAAAGCACCGTGGTATCACGGAACATGTTTTCCGCATTCAGCAGCTCGGTCACGTTCCAGTTGTAAATCTGGTCCACTGTGGTAAGCGCATGAGCACGATAGAACATGTTGTTCATGTACTTGATGGCGGTGTCATAATCCACCATGCCGCGGCCATTGAAGGAAACGATGCCCTGCGTGCAGTAGTACTTGCCGCTCGCAAATTCGATTTGGGCATCAGAGCCCATGAACATGCCGATCATGCTGTCGACGCCCTCGGTGATGTCCATGGTGTTTTCCGCGTCGAACGTCCATGCGCCCTTCACGTCACGGAACATGTAGTCGAGCGGCGTGTTCTTCACCGTGAAGCCCGCGCCATGGAACGTGAAGGCCGCCGAGTTGTTGCGGAACCAGTTGGCGGTAACCACCGTTTCGGCGGGAACGGTTTCCGTGGCCATGGGCGAAAGCGCCATGCTCGTGGTAACGGTCATCGTGCCGCCATCAATGAGCATGCCGTTGCCGTACACGTCCACCAAATTATTCGCATCGTTAAACATGTCGGCCAACGTAATGTAGCCCTTGATGGTAAGGCCGTCGCCATAGAATGTCTGAATGCCGCTATGGTTGAACATGTAACGCGTCATGGCGCGCGTGGTGGTGTCGTAGTAGTTACCCGTGATGGTAACTCCCCAGCCCTTCCACTCGGGAAGCGCCCAGGTATCCTGGAACATCGAGCGCATGTCCTTCACGGATTCAAGATCCCACGTCGTCGTGGGAGTAGTTGCGGTGAAGGCGTCGATGTACGTCAGGGTACGCGCGTCATTGAACATGCCATACAGGTACTGCACGGCTTTCATATCCCACAGGCTAATGCCCTCCACGCGCTGCAGGTCGCGCGCATGGTTGAACATAAAGGCCATGTTGGTGACCTTCGAAACGTCCATGCCCAGACCGTTGAAGTACACCAAGCCCTGCGTGGCGCCGATGCTGTCCAAGATCTGAGTGCCATAGTAGCCACCCATATGCCAGGAACGGGTAACGCCATCTTCGCGACCGGTGTAGTAGTACCCGCCAATGTTATGGCCCGTGCCACCACCTTCGATGCTGTAAATGCCGTTGAACATGCCATACAAGCTGGTTACGCCATTCAAGTTCATGGTGCCTTCGGCGTCGAAGCTATAGGCGCCCTTGCAACCCTGGAACATGAATTCCATCGTATTGTTGCGGATCTCCATGCCGCCACCGTGGAAGTAGAACGGAGCGGTGTTGTTGAAGAACATATCGTACGTGAGAACGCTGTTGCCCGGCGTGGTAGACCCCGTGTCGGGGTCGGTGTACAGGCCACCATCAATGAGCATGCCGTTGCCCCAGAAATTCTGCAGGTTAGCAGCATCGGTGAACATGTAAATGAGATCAATGTCGCCATCGATAATCATCTCGTCACCGTAGAAATCGGTCATGCCGCTGTTGTTGAACATGTACTTCACGCTGGCGCGGCGCCCGTTACGCGCGGTACCCGTAATGTGCATGCCCTTGCCGCGGAAGGTCGTCATAGCCGTAGTGCCCTGGAACATGTAGTCCATATTGTTAATGACGGGTAGGGTCCAGTTGCTGAAGTCCTGCGTCAGCAGGCTCGCGCAGCCATTGAACATCGACTCGGTGGTATACAGGCTATCCAGCTGCCACGTGCCAATGCCCGTCACCTCTTCCAGCAAGGTGCAGCCATTGAACATGGCATGCATATTCTCGATATTGCTCGTGCCACCCGTATACGTGTAGGGATTGCCAGCGGCATCGAAGCCACTGCCAATGCCCCAATCGGTCAGGTCGAAACGGACCAAGCTCGAGCAATTCTGGAACATGTACTCGACCGTCTCCAAGCTGGAAAGGTCCCACTGCTTCATGTCGTACACGTTCACAAGGGACGTACAGCCATTGAACATGCCCTCCATGCTGGTAACCAGCGAGGTGTTCAGGTTGGTGCCATAAAAATGCGTCAGGCGCGTGCAGCGATTGAACATGTAGCGCATGTTCACAACGCCGGGGCTGGTAATGCTTGCCGTGCTGTAGTACACCAGGCCATCGCAATCCTGGAACCAATAGCTAAAGTCGGTCGGACCATTCAGCTTGACGATCATACCCACGCCATCGAAACGGGCAAGCTTGTGGCAATTCGCGAACATGTTCGCCACCGTGGTGCCCTCGGGGCTGTCAATGGTAATGCCGTCTCCCTCGAAACGCTCAAGCTCGTAACAGTTCATGAACATCTCGTCCATCTTGTTGATGGCATTCAGGTTCCAGACGGTCGTCTGATACCCATAGAGCGCACGATCGGAAGGCATTACCGTAAACGCATCGATGGTCTTCAGCTTGTAGTCGTTCTTGAACATGCGGTACGTAGTGGTGACCTTCTCCACATTCCAGCGCGCCAGGCCATCGGCCTTCACCATCTTGGGATCGTTGTAGAACATGCCCTCGAAGGTGAGCACGTTCTCGGTATCGAACGCCTCGCCATGGAACTCGGTAAGCCCCGCGCAGTTATTGAACATGTAGCTCATGTCGTACACGCCCGTGGTCACGATGTCGTCGGCATTGAAAATCGTAAGACCAGGGCAGCCATTGAACATGTACGCCGCCGTAATCTGCGGCTCGTTGGTTGCCATGCCCGTGGTAGACGTGCCAACGGGCAAGCCCGTGCCCACCGAACCGGTCAGTCGCAGATCGCCCGCATTGAACGTGAAGGGACCATCGCATCCGCGGAACATGTTAGCCAGGTTCGCCTTGCCGGAAATGACCATGCCCTTGCCCTCGAAGCTCACCAGGCTGCTGCAGCCGCTGAACATGTCGGCGACGTTATCCAGGCTACCCGAGCCATCCACCACGCCCGTGGTAATGGTAAGGCCCTTGCCATAGAAGTTCGTGATGCTCGAGCAGCCGTAGAACATGCCCTCCATGGTGGTGATGTATTCGAGCGTCATGTTCGCGGAAAGCGTGGGATCGGTAAAGGCGTCGATGTAATTGAGCTGCGAGCAATTGCGGAACATGAAGCTCATGTCGCGGCAGCTATCGGCACTCCACATGGTGATGCCCTGCACCGAAAGCAGCTTCGGGCACAGGTCGAACATGCGACTCATGCTGAGTACCTGGTTCACGATGAGGCTGCCGCCATTGAACGTCCTGAATTCGGGGCAGTTATAGAACATGCCCTCCATGTTGGTGCAGCCCGCGCTGTTCACACCCGCGCTATTGAATGTTTGCAGCCCCAGCGCGCCGCTGAACATATAGGAAAGGTCGCTCGTGGTAAGGGTGAAGCCCGCACCCGAGGCGAAGAAGCCGATGTACTTCGTGGTGTTCTTGAACATGTACTGCATGCGAGAGCCCGTTACCGTAAAGCCATTGCAGCTGAAGTTGTACAGGGTCGTCTTCCCCGCCGCCGTGGCTGCGAACATGTAGTCCATGTTGCTGTCGTTGATGGTGATGCCATTGCCATCAAACTGCCATCCAAGACCACCGACCGTACAGCCATTGAACATGTACGTCATGCTCTTGGCGCCGTCCACCTGCATGCCATAGCCCTTGAACATGATCATCGACGTGCAGTCACTGAACATGTAGTCCATGGCCGCATCGTAGAAATGCACATCCTGCATGTCGAAGGTAGTAATGCCCGTGCAGTGGCTGAACATGTAGCGCGCATCGGCGTTGGCCTTCATGTCCCATGTGCTGAAGCTGGGGAACGAGGTGAGGCCCGTGCAGCCGTAGAACATGCGATACGTGCTAATCACGTAGTTCACGTCCCATGCCAAGTTGGTAAGGCTCGTAAGGCCCGTGCATGCCTCGAACATGCGCGTCATGCTGGTAACGCTGCTGGTATTCCACGTGCTGCCATCGAAGGAAGGCAGGTTCGGGCAGTTGAAGAACATGTAATCCATGGTGTCCTGCACGCCCGACGCATCCCATGCGTTGCTCGTAAACGACGTAAGGAAGTAATCGTTCGCAAACATGTAACGCGTATCGCTTACGCCATTCCAGTCGGTCTGCGCATCGGCATCCACCTTGAACGTGGTAATACCGCAGTAGCCGCTCCAATGTACGTGATCGTAGCTCGAGCGATTCCAGAACGTGTAGTACAGGCAGTGATACAGCGAGCTGCTCCACTTTCCGCTGTTATGCGAAATGCTCACGTTGTTGTCCTCGTACCACGTACCAGAACCGGTCGCCTGGCTGTACGAATAGAACATGTACGCAGCGGGACCCTCGAAGTGCATGCCCGTGCCGTCAAAGGTGAAGCTGCCCGTAGTGCCATCGTTCGTACCGCAGAACATCTCGGCCACGTTATTGCCAATCATGGTCAGACCCTTGCCATTGAAGAGCCAATTCACACTCGTGGTGCGCCAGAACATATGCGCCAGGGAGCGGTTCTTGATGGTCATGCCATTGCCAATGAATTCCTGGAAGTTAGTCAGCACGCCAAACATGCCATCCACGCCATAGTTGCCGCTGGGACGCGTGGTGGAACGCGAAGCACTGCCATCGATGACCATGCCATCGCCGTAGAACTTCTGCAGACCGCTGCTGCGGAAGAACCACGCCAGCGTGGCGTCGCCGTACAGCTTCAGACCATAGCCATGGAATTCGGTGAGTGCATACGTGAGGGCGAACATTTCGTCGAGCGTATGGCAGGAAGCCAAATCCCAGTTATCGAACGCCAGGCCCGTAGTGTAGGTAAGGCTCTGGCAGTTGTAGAACATACGCTCCAGGCTCTGCACCTTGCTCATGTCCCACGTCTTGATACCCGTTACGGTAGCAAGCGCCGTGCAATTCATGAACATCATCTTCGCGTCACGCACCTGATAGTAATGCGGGTAGCTCCAATACCAGCCACCATCGGGAACGTCGTACTCGCGTGCGTCGTTTATCGCGAAGGTGCCGTTCTTGCCCATGTAGAAGCCGTTACCGTTAAACGAGGCGAGAGCCGTGCAATCCTTGAACATGCAATACGTGGTGGACGCCCACAGCGTCATGCCCATGGAGTTGAAGCTACCCAGGCTCGTGCAGCCGCGGAACATGGACGCCATGGAAGCAGGAGCCGCTTCGGTGCCAATCTTCAAGCCCGGAGCCACGAAGTTGCTCAGGCTGGAATTAGACACGAACATCTGAGATACGTCAGTTACCTTGCTGGCGTTCCAGTTACTCATGTTCACGTTCATCAAGCGCGAGCAATCGCGGAACATACGCGTCATGTTCGTAACGGAAACGGCCTGCATGCCGCTGCCGTCGAAGTCGGTCATGTTATATGCGTTGCGGAACATCTCGTACATGCTCGTAACGCCTGCGGTATCGCTGGAGGTAAGGATAAACTTGCGCAGGCCCGTAGAGTTGCCGAACATGCGGATGAGGCTACCCGAAAGCGTAACGCCCGAACCCTGGAAGATCAGGCTGCCGCCGTCATTGTTGAACATGCCGTAGCGATTGTAGTTGATGTGCTCGTACGTCTCGCCCGTGGTGCAGTTCGCGATGGTCATACCCGTCGCATCGAACGTCCAGTTAGCGTTAATGCCCGTGAACATGTTACGCAGGTCCACGCCAGAAAGCACCATGCCATTCGCAGTAAACAGATTCATAGACGGGCAATTCTGGAATGCGTACTGCATACTACCGCCCGTCACCATCAGGCCATCGCCATCGAAGTTGGCGAGTGCCGTGCAACCCGTGAACATGTAATTCATGTTGCAGTTGTAGAAGCGCATACCCGTAACCGTGATATTTGCCAGACTCGTGCAGCCCGCGAACATGCGCTGCGCGTTGGTGAGCTTGCGCAAATCCCAACTGGTAAGCGCACCCATGCTCGTAAGGCTCGTGCAGCCCTCGAACATGGAATACGCGCTCGTCACATTGCTCACGTCCCAAGCGGAAATGCCCGAAACCGTGGTGAGGTTCGTGGCGTCCTTGAACATGTTGTCCATATTGGTAAGCGCCGCAGTAGAAATACCGGAACCCTCGAACGTGGTGATTCCCGTAGCGCCATTGAACATACCGTTCATATTGTTCGGATACCACTTGAAGGTAGATGTGTTCAGGGAAACAAGCGTGCTGTTCTCGAACATGCGCGACATGTTCACCGTGCAATCGGGAGCGCCCAGCGTGAAGTTCATACCCGTAAGGCTAAACGGCGTAGCAGGCGCGCTTTCCGCAAACATGTAACGCGCGTCGGAAACGCTGCTGCCATCGAAGTTGTCCATGCACACGTTGGAAAGCGAATCGCAGTCGTAGAACATGGCGTACGTGGTGGTTACGCCCGTGGCGTCGAACGCGCTGAAGTCGGCCGAAACCAGGCCGCTGCTGCGGAACATGCCCTGCAGCGAGGTCACCCCGCTCGTGTTCATGGCGCCATTCGCGATGAAGGTGGTAAGGCCGTTGGCATTGTAGAACATGCGATACAGCGAACCCGAGGCCGTGATGCCATTGAAGTTAGCCGTCACCGAGCCGCCACAGTTGGCAAACATGCTGTCGGTATTGTTGTTCTTGAACGTAAGGCCATCGCCTAGCCAGATGAAGGTGGCATTGGTGCCGTTGAACATGTTCGACAGGTTGGCATCGGTAATGGTCATGCCGTTGCCGTTCCACACCAGCAGACGTGGGCAATTGGTGAACATGTACGCCGCCGTGCCGCCCTGGAACACGCCGCCATCGCACGCATAGTTCTTCAACTCGGTGCAGTTAGCGTACATGTAGTTCTTATTGCAGTTGTACAGCTTCAAGTCGGGCATGGATACCGATTCGAGCGCATAGCAGTCGGCGAACATGTAACTCGCATTGGTGATCTTCGTGGTATCCCACTGCGAAAACGCCGTAGTTAGCGCGCTGGCGGTAAGCATCTCGCAATGTTCGAACATGTGCGAAACATTGGTGACGTTGCTCGTATTCCAACCCGGATACGTGCCGCCGTCAATGTAGCCCGAACCATTCATGAGCACCAGAGCCGAGCAGAAGTAGAACATGTAGCTCATATCCTGCACCAACGACGTGTCAATACCGCTCATGCCCACATTGGAAAGCGCCATATCCATGTCGAACATATGCGTCATGTTGTTGGCAACCCACGAGCACTTCGCCGAGGCGAAGGTGATCAGGTTGCTCTTGTAGAACATGTACGACAGATTGGCACCACCCGTAGACGTGCTACCCAGCTTCATACCGCCGGCAAACTCGTCCAATGAGCTATTCCAGTACGTGAGCGCAGTTGTTTCCGCAAACATGTAGCTGGCATCGGTGACGTTCGAGGCATCCCAGTTCTTGAAGTTATCAACCTTCAGCAACGTGGTGTAACGGAACATCTCCTTCATGGTAGTAACCTGGGAGACATCCCAATACTGGATGCCCTCGACGGTATCCAAGCGCGTGGAGTTCTTGAAGAAGCCCTCCAAGCTGGTAGCCGCCGACATGTCGAAACCCACGCCATCGAAGTACGAAAGTTCCTCGTAATTGGCAAACCAGAAGGCACACGCATTGCCCAAAGGCTTGATAGCGCCCGTAACGTATACCTTCGTAATGCCAACCCAATCCTCAGCGGCATTGGCATTGCGATACGCGTACCACGGCAGCGCCGAATACGTAGTGCTCACCGTGTCAACGCCATCAATGGAAAGCGTGCCAAACACGCCATCGGTTTGCAGCGTCCACGTAAGCGCGTTGTTGTCGCCAAACGTACCACTCTTGTAAATGGTGTCGGCCATCGGGCTCAGGCTCGTTGCCTTGGCGGAGTTAGCCGCACTGGCAGCGGCCTGCGCCGCCTCGAGTGCATCTAGAGCCGCGTCTTCGCTGGTAGCGTACGTGCTACCAGCGGCTTTGTCGCCTTGCAAAGACGTCGAAGCCGCAGCGCCCTCGCCTGCCGACTTCGCAGAATACACCGCGTAATAGGTTACGTTCGCGCTTACCGTAATAGTCTCGCCCGGCTTCACGGACGCCTTCGTGGCGCCCTTTTCCGTAGCCCAGCCTTCGAAGGTCTGGCCTTCGAGCGTGGCTACGGGAGCCGTGATCGTTGCGCCCGCAGCAACCTGCTGCGTGGCGCTTCCGGAGAGCGCGCCCGCGCCGGCGTCGAACGTCACCGTGAAGGTAGCGGCGTCGGCAGCGGATGCGCTTTCCCGGGCCTTGCTTTCAGACGCACCCGCAGCGGAGGTATCGCTTGCAGCCGCGCTGGAAGTCGAAGAGGAAGAGGCCGCGGCTTGGGCAGCAGCGGCAGAATCGTTGGAGGAAGAGGCGCTCGCGGCGGAGGTATCGCTCGTGGAGGCGGAAGGTGCAGAAGACGCAGAAACCTCAGCCACCGCTACCGTGGTGGTTGAGGGAGAAGTTTCGCCTTTGTCTTCTGCGTTGTCGGCGTAGGCTGAAACCGGCAACGCCAATGCAATCGCGGCAAGCGCTCCGGCTGCTACCGCCGCCCACCGCACACTACGTGGCGGAGCCGTTTGCGCATGAGCGCAAAACACCCCATACATTTTTTTCGTGCCCATAATCGATACCTCCGATATACGAGCTGACCCCATAACGGTCCCCAATATGACTCCGCGATCGCAGGCGCCCAAACCTGCAAGCGCAGTCGCGTACGCGACCTCGACATCGCCGCCCTAAAGCGATGTCGCGGATATTCCGTGGTGCATTTAAATTGGTAGTGGAATAGAACCATTTTATATAATATGGCACCTTCGCGCTACCCTTTAAACCGCCGCTGATACATTAGCGGTTTAAAAACCTACCCAATTCCACGGACATGCCAGGCTCCCAAAAGCGCCCGGCACAACGCATTGCGCAGGTTAGGTACGCCGACAGATCGGCGGACCTGGCCTAAGCAATGTATGCGGGAAACGGCCCCACAACGAAAAGCAGCAAAACGGCTACGCCACTTCCCCAGCCCCATGCGGACACCCCATCCGCACCTTCGCAACGCACGGCAAGCTGCACGCCGCAAAACTGGGCAGACAGGCGGGGAAAAGGGGGCTGCACGTCTCCCCGCCTGTCGAACGCCCTATGCTCCAAGGCCAGCCAAAACCGCAAAGCCAGCCTCCAGCATCGCTCAGTGTGCGGGGCCGATGCGCAAGGCACGCATGAGCGCCCTTGCGGTTCCCGCCCCGCCGGGCAAATGAGCCCGGCGGGTGGTTTCGGCCCCGGTTGTAAACCTTCATACGCCACACGCCGCCACGCGATGGACGGCACGGCCTCGGCGCGACGCGCACAAGCGTACGCGCCACGCCGTTTTACCTCTTCAGCTACCGCAGACTCTTCATGCCGTAGTGATGCACGGACGGTTGCGTCACCGCCGCGCCCACAGGGGCACACGCCACATCGCCTGCATAATCAGCGAACGAGTCTTCCTCGTACACAGCCATCTGCGGCGCCACGGGCGCAGTGGCCTCGTAGCCCGCGCTCAGCATGGCGCGGAAGCGGTCGGTCTCGTCGGCGGCGCGCTTGCCGCCAGCCGCCGCAGCGCTCATGCGATCGGCCATGCGTTCTGCCGCCGCGCTGATGCGATCGGCCAAACCCGCAGCGGGATTGGCTACGCCAACGGGACGCGCCACGGAATCGGCCGTCATCCGCTTCGCCTGAGCCTTACGCTCGGCCGCGCGCTCGCGCGCATCGCGCAGGGCATCCCTACGCTCGCGCACGGCTTCCGCCATGCGAGCAGCACGCTCCTTCGCGCCCTGGACGACTTCGCCCATGGCCTCCGACGCGCCATCCAGCGGATTGGGTATCGTCTGAGGCTTGGCTACCGCTGCGCCCGCTGCGGCCATGGGGGTAGGGGTACCCCCACCCACGGCGAACATGGCGCCCGGCCCCTTCGGGCTGGCCCCGTTACCAGAGCCACCCGGAGTAGTGGGGTCGTCATCCTCTTCGCGACGACGCTTGGCTGCCGCCAGCGCCATGAGGCCCATGGCCGCCAACATCGCGATGATGAACGGATACGTGGTTTCCTCGTCGCCCGTCTTCGGCAGGCCGCCTCCGCGGCCGTAAGTGGTGGTCACGACGGTCGTGGTGGTGGTGGTCTCCTCGCCGCCCTTCGTACCGGTGTACTTGAAGATCGGGGTCAGGGTGGTCTCACCCCAAATCGGGATCTTCGTGTAATCCGGATCGTAGGTGGTGTAGGTGTGCTTCTCGCCCGTTTCGGGATCGATCCATTCCACAACCCAGCCGGTGGGCTCGTAGCCGTCTTCCGGCGTAACCGTGATCCAGCCTTCAGGGATGTACGTGCCGTACGGCAGCGGATCCGTGCCGCCAATCACCGTGCCACCCGTGGGCGGATTCTCGGTGCTTACCGAGTACTTCTTGGGAGCCCAATGCGCGTACAGGGTGGTTTCGCCCTGCGGCATCGTGACGCCCTCTTCCAGCCAGTAATCCGGCGTGGACGGGTAATCGGCATCGCTCGGGTCATGAGGCTCCTTATCCCAGCCGATAATCTCGAAGCCAGCGGTGGTCAGGACGGAGCCCTTCTCGCCCGTGCCATCCGACAGGTTCACGCTGGAACCCCACGGGGCTACGGTATCGGGCACCGGGCCGTTGTAGACCTTCTGCTTCTCGGTGGTACCCGGCTTCAGCGGCGGGTTCTCATCGTAGTGGATGATACCGTCATCGTTCTTCTCGAAGTTAGCCGTGTACACAGCCGTGATATACAGGCTGGAGTTCGTGCCAACACCAGGCAGGATAGCCGTCTCAGTAGAGTACTCCGCACCATTGGCAATGGTGGTCGCCTGAGTGGTCATGCCAGCGCTCTGCGTGATCATGCCACTGGGTACCGTACCGCCATTGCTCTCCATCGTCGGGCTCAGCTCCAGCTGCTCGTTGCCCACCGGACGCTGCGGCTGCACGAACTGCACGTCATCGGCAGCATCGTCGGCAAGCGCGTCAGAGATCTCGTAGTTTACGGTCCAGTTCACGAAGTGCCAGCCAGGCAGAGCCACGGCCTGCGCGCCCTCCATGCTATTGCCGGTATACGTGAGCGCGCTCTGCGTGTTGTCGTACTCTTCGCCATCCACCGAGGTGATGAACTCCTCGCGCTGCGTTACGCTCAGGTCGCTGGCGGTCTCGCTCTTGTTGAAGCGAATCATGCCGCCGTAGGAACCGGCACCCGTGCCATCGCTATCGCCATTCACGCGGTAGATGATGTGCGAGCGCTTCTGAGCCCACTGCGCATACAGGGTGGTGTAGCCGCGGTACTCGCCCGCGCTGTCCAGCTTCACCGTAGACGAGCTGGAAAGCGGGTCTACCTTCACCCAGTTGCCGTCGGCGTCCTTCGCATAGGTCAGGTCGCCATACTGGTTGGTGTCGTCGGCGTTGCCCTCGGTGACGCCGTCAACAGTACCGGAGCCATCGGCTGCAGTATTCCAGCCGATGAAGTCGAAGCCGGTACGCTCAGGCGTGACGTAGGTATCAACCCAGCTGTCAACGTGGTCGACACTCGTCCAGCTCTGGACCGTCTGGTCGGGAACCGTGGTGGCGCCATTGGTACCGGGCGTGTAACCAGGGTTCACGCTCGAGGGAACCACCGCAGAGCCCTTGGCCAGGTTCACCGGGTCGTCGGCATTGCCGTTGTATTCGACGATGTAGTTCGTGTTCTCCTTCCAGTAGCGCACGAAGTGCGGCTCGGCGGCAGTGCCGGAAAGCGTTACGCCATCATTGATTCCCAGCGTGCCGTAGCTGCTCGTGGGCGTAATGCCCGTCTTGTAGCCGCTCTCGTCGAACGTATCGCCTGCGTAGGTGTAGCCCGCGAAGCTCGGCAGCGTGGTGGCATATGCCGTGGTGCCTTCCACCATGCGGCGGGTCACCAGGTAGCCGTCGGCTTCAGCCGTAGCGGCATTGTAGCTGTCCACATACGTGGTGCCGTTGTAGTTGAGCAGATGATACTCGTCGTAAACGGGAATCAGCTTCAGCCACTTGGCGTATACGTGCACTTCGTTGTTCGTGTCGTCAACCGCCAGGTCGCCATAGGTTGCGGTGGTGGCCACGTTGGTGGTCATGGTTCCCGCATTGGTATCCGTCAGGTTGGACGGATTAAAGTCGTAGCGGTCGAACTGACGCGTGGTTCCGTCGGTCGGCGTGTAGGTAGCGTACACCGGCGTATCCCAGGTGACCGTTTCCGTATGGGTGGCCACAGGCGTGGGAGTGTCGGCATCCACGTCGTAGTACACCAGCGTGTAGGTCTTAGGCGTCCAGTGCGCAACCAGGGTGATGCTGCTCGGGTCGGCGTTCGGGTTGTCCGGGTAGGCAATGCCAACCAGGTCCTCATAGGTCATGCCAATGGTGGCATAGACCGGGTCGCCGTTCGCGTCGACCGAAAGCGTGCCATCGCCCAGCTTCACCTGCCAGCCATCGAACGTATAGCCAGCCTTGGTGGGAACATCCACCGCGCAGGCATTCTTGCCATCGGCGAACTTGTCGTTCGTCCAGGCCACGTTGCTGATGGTCTGACTGGGCTGGTCATACGTCCAGCCGTAGTTCATCACATACGCGGGCAAGTCGGTACCGTCGATATCGCCGTCATCGTAAATGACCTGGTAGTCGCTACGCTCCTGCCAACGCGCGTGCAGCGTGAGGACGTTGGGCGTGCTATCCGGCAGGTTCATCTTCTGGAACGTGTAGGTGTTCAGCGCCTCTTCCCAGAACGACGGATCATCGTACACCTGGTCATCAGTCATGGCGCTCGGCGTAAGCTGCGTCTGGTAATCCCAGCGCACGAACGTGTAACCGGGACGCACCGTGCTGGCGCTCGGCAGCAGATTCGTGTCCGTAAGGGCCAGAACGGCCTTGCGGTTCAGCGGCGTGCCGCCATGCGTGTTGTATTCCACGAAGTACGTGCCATAGGCATCCCACTGCGCCGTAAAGGTAGTGGGGCCAAGGATGGCCAGGTCGTCAACCTCGTATACCCAGCCAGTAACCGGCGTGGTGGCAATGGAGCCATCAGCCTGAACCGGCCACATCTCGTAACTCCACGGATACGGAGACTTGGGAACGATTTCTGCCGGGTTGTTGGAAACGGCGTTCACGATGGTCTTGTCGGCCGTGTCGTTGTACTTCACGGTCTGCACGTTCACGTACGGGTTGCTCGTATCGATATAGCCACCCGTGGCGCTCACGAAGTTGACCTGGTACTCGTTGGGCTCGAAGTTGGCCACGTAGGTCACGCCATCCACGAACACACCGTCAGCGTTATGCGTGGGCGTGATCTTGTTGGTGGTTGCATCCACGGTACCCAGCAGCGTGCTGCCATCCTTCATGGTCCAATTCACGAAGTGGTAACCCGTATTGGCCGTGGGGGTAGACCCCAGCACGTTCGTGGACGTGGAGATGACCGTCTCGCTCGTGGGCAGGACCGAACCGAACAGCGGATCGTTGGGCTCGTACTTGATGGTTACGGGTACGGGCTCCCACACCGCAATGAGCTTGGCATTATGGCCCGGCATCGTAAACGTGCCACCCGACGGGTAGATGTACCCGCTCTCGTCGCCATCGAGCTTCCAGCCTGCCAGCTGGTAGCCATCCTTCTCGGCCGTGGCAGTAGCATTATTGGGAATGCCCACATGCGTGCCCGTAGCGTATTCGCCCGACGGGTCGGTGGAACCCGTAGTCCAGCTGCCGCCATTGGTATCGAAGATAAGCGTCTGCTTGGTGGGCGTCCACTGCGCCGTGAACGTGACGCTGCTGTTGGTGAACGGGGTGCTCACGTTCGTCTTGGACGTGCCGGTAATGGTGCCGGTATCGCCCGTATCCAGGTTCTCCCATACCCATCCGGTGAACAGGTAGCCCTCGATGTGCGCAGGCACGTACATGCCGATGTCGCTCTGCCATACCGTCTCAGCGCCGTACTGGTAGTCAGTGCCGTTTACGCTGAAGGGCGAGGGCACGGCCACGTAACGCGTAGCACCGGAAAGCGTGGAGCTATCGGTGGCGCTGTAGGCCTTCGAGACGTCGGTCCAATCGCCAACCGTCTCGCCATTCACGCCCGTGCCGCGCAGATAGGAGATGATCTGCTTCTGTACCAGCACTGCGGTGAAGGTGAGCGGGCCGGTTACCTGGATGCTCTCGGGATCCATGGTGGTACCCGTGACACCCTTATCGGGGCCATCGGTGTACTCGTACTCCCACATGACCACATAGCGCGTGGGATCGGGATTCACCACGGTAATCGGGTCATTGGCGGTGCCGTCGTAGTTGGCGTCGCTCAGGCTCGGGTACAGGTCGGTGGGCACGTACTGGATATAGCTCGTGCCGCTCATGGAAGCGCCATTTACCTGCACCTCAGGCGTGGGGCTAATGGGCCCCGACACCGAAGGATCGATCTTGACGTCCTTGTTGTAGGTGACGGGCTGCTTTTCGCGCGTCCACTTGCCCGTTACCACCACATTGCCCTTGGGCATGGTGAACGAGGTGTGGGTAGCGTTCCACGCATCGTTGGGCAGGGTGAGCGCCGTGCTCGTGCCAGCCGGGGTGTAATCCACGGTTACGTGGGCGTAATCCCAGCCGTCAAACGTCCAGCCGAATACCGTTGCCGGGGTATCGGTGCGCAGAGTATGCGTACCACCCGGGGCCACGGACTGGATGGGGTTCGTGATGGTGGGCGCGGGGCTCGGGCACTCGTCCGGGTCGCTGCTGAACTGGTAGGTAACGGTGAACGGGCTGGTCTCGTAGTAGAGCTTCAGAACCGTAGTGCCGTCGCCTGCCACGGTTGCGCTGGCAATGGTGCCGGTAACGCCCGTGTTCAGCATGTAGCCGTCGGCAATGTAGCGATTCACATCATCGGGGCTGCTGGTGGAATAGGTCACCGTGCTGCCCGTGGTGGCAGTACGCGTTTCGGTCTCGTCGGGCACGGCGGCATAGGTGCCATCGGGCAGCTGCTTGTAGAACTGCACCGTGTAATTCACGTCTTCCGCTTCGGTGAGAGCCGTATAAGTGGCGCTCACCCACCCGCCGTTCAGGTTGCCAACGCTGGCCATCTTCGACAGGTCGAGCGTCCAGCTGCCATCAGAATTCTCGGTGAGCACACCAGAGGGATTGTTGTCACTGCTGGTGCCAACCGTATAGGTTTCCTCACTAGCAGCGCCCACAACCGTGGCCTTCCAGCCAACGATCTTATAGCCGGTAAGAGGCATTGCGGTAACGGGAGACAAGCCCGCACCGGTAGCTCCGCCAACCAGCTGGGTAACGCCGCTCACGGCCGTACCGCTTGCCGTAGCCCCGTCGTAGAGCTGAGCATGCGCGGTATCGTCCACCGCGTAGTTGATGGGCGTGGTGACTTCCTTCCACTTCGCGTAGATGGTCACCGTACCGCCATCGGCGATGGCGGCGGCACCGGAAGCGGCGTCGACAGCCTTCAGAGCCTCAGCAAGATCGCCATAGCTCATCGTAGCGCCACTCGTAAGCTGGCTGCCCGCCTTGTAGTCGCTCGTGAGCCACCAGCCATCGAAGGTGTAACCGCTGCGGTCGACGTCGTAGTCGCCCGGAACCAGCGTATAGCCTGCTGCAGTAGCGTTATCGGTCCACTTCAGCGGCGTTTCATCAGTACCCAGGAACTGGTTGCCAGCCACCGCGGCGATCGAACCGCCCTTCAGGTCGTACTTCACCGTGTAGTTGCTGTTCTCAATCCACTTGGCGTACAGATCGTAGCTCGTGGTGGTGTACTTGCCGGTGCCGGAGCCCTTCAGGGCAGCCTGCAGGTCGGCCAGCTGCTTTACCGTCCACGTGCTCTTGTTGGCGTTGTAGCCATAGATTGCCGGGTAGTTGAAGGCAACGGAGCCATTGCCCGCGAACCAGCCGTCGAACGTGTAACCGTCACGCGTGGGGCCAACATCGTAGGAGGCGCCAATGTACGTATCGGTATTCCAGTCCAGGCCGGTCTTCTGAATCACGTCGCCAAGAGGCGTGCTCACGGTGTTCTGCGGGTAGCTGTAGCGGCCCGCAGGATCGCTGCCGGTATTCAGGTTGTAGTTGACGGTGTATTCCATCTCCTTGTACACCACGCGAGCTTCCAACGTGCGCGTGCCGCTGTAGAGCGCGCTTGCCAGAGCGCTCTGGATGGCCGGGTCGTTGTACGCCACCACGCCACTGCTGGGCACGTACGTATCGGTGCCATTGTAATTGCCGGCGCTATCGAACGAGAAGTCGAAGCTGCCATCGGCATCGGTGTCGATGACCCAGCCGTCAGGCGTAAAGCCATCATAGGTGACGAAGCTAGTGCTCGGCGAGGTAATGTCCACATTGGATGCAGCCGAGATCTTCTTTTCGGCACGATTCGCGTCGCCCACGGGCTTCGGGTCGGTACCCGGAGCCACCTGGTAGTTCACGCTCCAGCCGGTCTTCGTCCACTTCGCGTACAGGTACACGTAGCTCTTGTCAGACTGCGCATTGTAGGCAGCATAGTTATCGCTGCTCGCGGCAATCTCCTGGATGGTCTTGTCCCACTTGCCACTGGTATCGGCGTCTTCGATCTTCACGCCGCCGCCATCCTTGGCGGTGTACCAGCCCTCAAAGGTGTAGGTACTGGTATCGGTACCCACCGACTTGCTCGGGATAGTGGTAATGGCCGTGGGATTCTCGGTCCACTTGAAGTACTGGTCGGTAGCGTGGACCACATCGCTTGCGCCCGTGGTGTCAGACGGATCGTAATCGGCGATGTAGCGGACCTTGTAGTTGTCCACCTCGCTCCAGACCGCGTACAGCGTTACCTCAGCCGGCCCGCTATAGCTCGTCAGTTCGCCATGCGTACCGGTGTTGTAGCTCACCACGCCAGACGGAGCCGAAAGGTTCGCATCAGGTGCGCTGGCCAGCGGGTTCTTCGACCAGCCAAGGAACGTGTAGCCATTTACGCTGTAGATATTCTTGTTCAGGTCTTCGGGGGTACCCCACGTGAAGTCCTGGTCGGGGCAGCTACCCGAATAGATCGTGGTGCCCACGGGCAGGTTCGGGTCGAACTTCACCGTGTAGTCGGCCAGTTCGTAAACCTCCACCAGGCGCAGCGGGCGCGCGGGGATGGTGTAGCTATTGCCATCGGTGCCCGTGGCGCTCGTCAGGCCATTCGTAACGCTTACGTTCAGCGTCTCGCTGGCAGCAGCCACGGCCGAAGCCAGGGTGGTATTGCCCGCGGCAACCAGGATCGGCGTGCCAGAGGCATCGCACACCGCACCCTGGGCATTGGCGTTCGGGTCACTCGGATCGTATTCCGCCCAGCCCTTGAAGGCGTAGGGATGGCCCGAAAGCGTCTTGTCAGCGCGGCTGCGATAGATGTTCTGGTCGCTGGCGAAGGCACCGTAGTTGGTGGGCGTGGCGTACACTTCCGCGCCGGTTCCCGTGGAATCCAGCAGGTTCGCGCCATCCTCGTTGTAGTACACAACGTAGTAACCTTCACCCGACATATTGTCATAATCCCAGTTCACATACAGGGTAACGTCTTCCTTGGCAACCGATTCATCCACCGAAGGTGTAGAAGCGGAATCCTGGACGCTCTTGAACACGGGGTCGGATCCAACGGTCACGGTAATGCCGTTATTCCACAGACCCTTGTACGAACCCGTAGCACCCGATCCGGTAGCGGAATCGCTCCAATGCAGGAAGCTATAGTTGCTGCTGGGCGGATTCCAGAAGTCGTACAGGTTCTTGCCATTACTATCGGTCTCAATATTGCCGAAGCTGTCGTAATCGAAGATGTAAGGCAGCGTAAGCGTATCGCCGTACTCGTACGTGGGCAGCGGCGTCTCGTACTGCCACACGCCCGAAGTGCTGTACGTAGCCGTGGTCGTGGTGCATGCGCCATCGGTGCCCATGTTGCGATCGAGCGTAACGGTGTACTGGCGGTTCTTATAGATGGCGTACAGCGTGGTGTCCTCCGTGGGAAGCGTAAAGGAGCTGTTGGCGCCTACCTGGATGGAACCGGTACCGTTAGCATTGCTCGCCCACTTGTCGAACTCACGCGCGTACGGGGGTACCACACCATGGCTGTTCGTACCGGGGCTCGGCGTGAACGTGTCATCGTCCATGGAGGTGCCGGAGCCGCTGCCATACGTGTACGTCTGCGTGTACGACGTCTGGCCGGCGGGCGTCTCGCCGTTGTTGGCATTGCCCGAGCCACCATTGCACACGTACGTAATGGTGATGGTCTTGCCCACCCACACGGCCACCAACGTGGCATCCGAGCCAGGCATGGTGAACGTATCGTTCGTAGTATCCGTGTCGTTGGCATTGTAGATGGTTACCGCACCCGTGCTGGGGTCGGTGTACTTCCAACCGCCAAACGTGTAGCCATCGGGAATATCGGTGGCCTGAATCTCGGGCACTGTATCCACCGTGCCAGTTGCAACGTTATTCTTCACCACATCGGGCGAGGTGGAGATGTCGTAATCGTAGGTAAGCGTATGCACGCTCGCCTTGATTACCGGACGGAACGTCGTATTGCCGCGAATGGCAATGGTGCTCGGGTCGGTGGTTTCGCCCGTGATGGTCTTGGTGTCGGCATGCCACGTCTCAGCCGCAGTCGCCAAACCGCTCATGCTCGCATCGCCAATCTGAATGGTGTATTCCCACTTGCCGCCATCTTGCTCGTAACCCGTGGCAACGCTCGTCACCTCGTAGTTGGCGGAGCTACCCGTCATAGCCACGGGGTAACCTTTGTAGGCAACGGTCTGCGTGGTGGCCAGACCACCCACCGTGGCAAGGCCGGCAAGGTCGGGCAGGAACTCGACCGTGTAGTTCTTGGGCACGAAGTGCGCACTGAAGGTATCGCTCTCGTACGCCTGAACGGTCGTGCTCGTAGCCGGGTCGGTCGTAACCGTGACCTTCTGCGGGATGATGCTCTGTGCGCCCATTACCAGGCCAGAGGCGGTGGACCAGCCATCGGTCTCCAGGTCCTTAGCGGGATAACTCGCGCTCGTCCACTTCTCGAACTCGTAGCCGTAGTTCGGCAGTGCGTAGGCGCCCGTGGGGCTCGTGGGAGCGGTCACCCCATCATTGTGCACCGTTTCAGGATTGCTCACGCTGGCCAGGTTCATGGCCACCGTGCCACGAGCTTCAGGGGTAAGGGATGCAGAATCCACGACGTACGTATACGTGGCATCGGCGGGCTCCCACACGGCCTTCAGCTTCATGCCGCCGTAGCGCATGGTGATGACCTCGGTGGTGGTAAAGGTCTTGGCAGCCGCGGGAGCCGCGCCATTTTCCTCCACCAGTTCCCAACCGGTCAGCTTAAAGCCGGTGCGCGCGGCAACGGGCTGAGAGCTCAGGCTATTGCCCACGCCATCGTTCCAGGTGACCTTCGTGTCACCCGTACCGCGCGTGAGCGTGGCGGAAGAGGAAACCGCCGTGCCATCGCTCGTGATAGTGCCGCCATTGGCGTCGAATTCGGCATCGAACTTCTCGGCATCGTACACGGAATCGAGCGTGAAGTTGCCAAGCACGTTCATGTTGTACAGGTCGGACATGCTAATGATCTCGTACTTCTTGGTACCAGCCGCCACTTCGGCCGCCGTACCGCCGTCGGGATCGAGTGCCCACGTGGTGTAGTAGTACGGATCGGGAGTTACCGGGGCATAGCTGGAATCCACGCGATCGGTGTTGGTCACGTGCCAGCCAACAAAGGTGTAACCGGTCTTGTGCTTCGGCGTAGTTTCAGTAGCCGAAGCGCTGCCCGTTACGCTCGTGCCCGGATACGGAATGGTATCGGAAACGCGCAGGTTCTGATATACCTTCGCGGGCGTGAAGTCGTCGCCCACGTTATCGTTGTTGTACGTAACGGTGAAGATCTCGTCGAAGTTCGCCGTGAGCAGGGTATCCTGCAGGATTATCGCATCGGCGCTGGTGGCCGGATTGGTGGAGTACTTGGTGGCACTATCGTAACCCGTCCACGTCCAGTTGGTAAATGCGAAGTCGCTTGCCGAGCCCGTCGCGGCCGTATCACCCGTGGCAGACACCGTCTGGCCACTTACGTCCACGCCGCCAATAGTAGACCCCGCATCCAGCACCAACGTGGGTTTGTCAAACGCACGCACCGTTTCCTGGTACACAACGGTACCAGCCGAAGCTTTCTGCCCGCCTGCAGTAAGGAAGCCGTTCGTATCGGCAACATACGTCACCGTAAACGGATGACGCACCAGCTCCAGGCGCAGGGTCACGTCACGGTCGGGCATCGTGAAGGGGCTCAGACCTGCCACGTTGCCCAGCGTAGTGGCACCCGTATCGGTGTCCACCCACACGAGCGCGGTACCCGTGGGCAGGTCGTAGACATCAAGGCCCTTACCAGCGTAATACGCAGTGATATCGGCCTCGGTAGGCATGTCAAGAGCCTTAACCGTCTGGCCCGTACGATACGTGTTGTCGCCAGCAATGCCGCCCGTATCGGTAAGAAACGCGGGATTAGTAAGGCCAGACAGCGTGCCAAGGTTGCCATACTCGTACGTTACCGTATGGGTATTGCGCTTGTAGTACACCTTGAACGTGGTGCCCGAGCCAGCCAGCGTCTTCGTCCAATCGGCATTCTGGGCCGTATCGAGCGAGTAATCGCTGGTCACTACGGACGACGCCGTGTACTCGGTGGTATTGCTTGCCGAGGGGGCTACCGTGTAGCTCGTAGCCGTCTTCAGCGCCGTGGAGCCATCGCTTTCTTTCTCGATGGGAACCGTGTTATCGGGATTCGTCTGATACGTGCCATCTGCCAGCATCAGATACTCTTCGACATTGACATCCTGGGCGGCCGCAGGCTCCCAAATGGCGTACAGGTCGGTGTTGCCCGTAATGGTGCGAGCCGTGTTGATGTACGCCGTATCGGCCACACCAGCTGCACTGTACGTGGGATTCGTAGCGCTTGCATTCGTATCCCAACCCTTGAAGACATAGCCAGGACGCGTCATGGTAATGCCAACGGCAGTGCCAGTGCTCTCGTCGTACAGACCATACGTGGTGTTGTTGCTGCCATTGTGCACGTCCATGGTGTACGAGCCAGAGCTTTCGTTCTTCATGATGTTCTCGCTGAACACCACGTCGGTTCCGCCACCGGCAATGATGTCGGCAACGGTCTGCGGCGTAGCCGTGCCCACCTGGATCTTGGCATCATTGGCATTCGCGTGGTAGTTCACGGCAAGCTCGTCGCTCCAGATAGCCGTCAGCGTAAACGTGGTGCCGTCGGTAATGCGCCACGTGGGGCTGGCCGCCTGAATGATAGAGGCAAGCGTAGCGCCCGTGATGGTCTGGGTAGCCCCACCCACCTGTACGTTCGCGGTGGTGCCAGCCGTGCCCAGCGACACGTTCCAACCAGCAAAGCTCTTGCCAGCGGCAGCACCCGCTGCGGTCAGCGGAGCAGGAATCGCGTCCAGAGTAATGCCCGTGGTGTAACCAATATCAGTGATGGAATCAATGTTGTAATTCTCAGTGCCAGGCGTGTTCGTAGCATTGTAAATCTCATTACCCACAGCAGGCGTGTAGGGAATGGTTCCCGAGGAGAACTGAATGTTGTACTCAACAGGCTTCCAGACCGCGTAGAACGTATTGCCCGAGCTCGTGCTGTCATCGGAAGGATCGGGCTGAATGGTGTACACATCGTTCACCGCGTAGTCCATGACCTCGCCCGAAGCGCTCACGTGGCTAGGATCGCCAAATGCGGCGATATACGCGTCGGTCAGATCGCCAATGTTCGTCTTCGTCCAGCCCACGAATACGCGGCCCGCATGAGTGCTGTCGGTCTCCCAAGTTGCCGCACCCGTGGTTGCCTTGTCGAGCACGTTGTAGCTTGCGCCCGTCACAATGGCCGAGCCGTTGTCGGTATACGTGTTCGCCGTATTCAGCGAGTCAATGTAGGTGATGTCGAGCGTCTTGGGAGTGTACTTAGCGTACAGCTTGATAATGCCGCCGGTGCTACCCACGCCCGTGGTACCCAGGTTAACGATGTCCTCAACCGTGGTCGTAGCATGCGGCTTCGACACTTCGGTAATCTTAGTCGTCGTGTAATCGGCGGAGTTGTACCAGCCATCGAACGTGTAGCCGGGCTTGGAAACGCCGTTGGTGTACACGGTACTTGTGATGGAGTTAGCGAAGATCTTATCGGTATACGTAAGGTCGCGGTCGAAGCCAGAACCCTGCGTCACGCCATCCGCGGTGCCCAGCTGCGTCCACGTAGTGGAGCTGCTGTTGGGGGAATCCGGGACGCGGTACTCAACGCTGAACTTCAGCTGCTTGGTAACCGTGGTGAACGTGATGTCAGCCGACTGATTACCCGTTCCACGCCCAAACGTGATCTTGGCAAGGACCGCAGCCCACTGCGAGGTGGCAGAAGCGCTCGAGGGATCGTACGCCGCCTTCGCGGTAGAGGTGCCCATCAGGTTGATGAAGTTCTGCTCTGCCGTGCTGGTGGTCGTGTCGTCGCCGTCGCTGGTGGCATACGTCGTGCCATCAGAGGTCGTCCACGTCCAACCAACGAACTGGTAGCCCGAACCGGCCTTGGGGACGGCATTCGTCATGCCGGCACCCGTAGTAGTGGTGCTCCAGTCGGGAATCTGGGCGGTACCCAGCGTGGTGCCGCTGGCAATGCCCGTATACTCGGCGGTTTCGCTTGCCGTAAACGGCGCGCCGCCCGATGACCAAGAATACGCGCTCGTATTGTCAATCGCATACGTGACCTTGTACTCCTTGAGCTTCCACGTAGCGTAGAACGTGGTATCGCCATTGATGGTCACATCGGTGGGGCTCTTGCCACTCATGGACGTTTCCGACGTCACCGTGGTCGGCGAGCTATCGCCGGGGAACGTTACCGAACCCACGAACGTCCAGCTGTCGATCTCGTAGTCATTCGTGCCATCCTGGCTCGTGTCGCCATAGGATGCCTTGGTGGGGGTACCACCCTGCGAAACCAGTTCGGTGGCGCTATACGGGCTCGTAGTCTTCACGGAAACGCCCGTAGCGTCGCTCGGGGAAGCCGCATACGTAACGGTGTACTGCTGGAAGGCCCATTCGCCCGTCAGGGTTACCGCACGTGCGGGCATAACCTGAATGTAGTTAGCGCTCGTCACGGTTACCTTGTCGGTAGTAGCCGCATCGCTCCAACCGCTGAAGTAGTACGAACCGGCGTTGTAGCCCGACTTCAAGGGCAGGCCACCTTCGCCAACGGGCGTAGAGGAAGAGCTGTAGTTCACGTTGCCGCCATTAGCAGTGCCCGCGGCAAACGGAGCGCCCCAACGCGCCTTATCAGTGTAGAACGACGTCGTAGAGCCGTTATCAATCGGAATGGTCGGATACGGGTTCGCAGACACGCCCGTGGCCAACGTAGGCTTGAACGTGATCTCGAACGTGGGACGCGTGTACGGCACGCAAATGACGGAGGCTCCATCGCCTGTAATGCCACCGCCAGCCATCACGACGCCGCCATCCACCACGGAGGGAGTGCCCATGGTCCACAGGCTCGTGGGAGCCACGCTACCAGCCGCCGTCTTGTCGTCGGCAGTGATGTTCGCGGCCTTCGTCCAGGAAGACGCAGCCGTAGCATCGCTGGAATCCTTGGCCTCGGCCTTCGCACCCGTCAGGCTGACAGGCTGGAAGGCGTAGCCGTCGGCGTAGTACGTGCTCGTACCGTTGGTGGCGTACGCGCTGGCACCGTCGGTAGTATCCACGACGCCCGCATCAGCCGTCCCGTCATTGGCACCGGGGTTCGCGGCATCCATAAGAGCCGCCGTACCGTCGGCGCTCTGGTAGTAACGCACGATCTGGTACTGCACGGGCACCAGGTCGAACCAGATTTCCACGACGTTCGTAGAGGTGGTCGCGGTAATCGTGGGCGTCACGAACGAGGTCGGGTGCGAGCCATCGGGGAACTCGATTTTGCTGTTGGTACGCGGATCAGCGTAGCCATCGGGCATAGTGGGAGTCGTGCTCGTGAAGTCGGCGTCGGTCAGCGTGTTGTCGAAGTAGGAGCTCACGTTCCAACCACTCGTACCGAACTCAGTGTTCTGGATGGTACGGGCCTGGGCAAACGCCTCATCGCCAATCTTCATCTGCGTACCCACAACGCCATTGCTGTACGTCTGCGTGCTGTCCTTATAGGTAAGGTTGCCAGCCGCGTCAGCCACCTGCACATGCACCTTCACCGTGTAGTCGATGGTGCTGGAGGGGCCATAGTACGCCGTGAACTTCGTGGGAGCGGTGATGGCCTCAGCCGTGGGACTGCCCGAAATAGGCGTCTCGGCCGACCAGGTGGTGCCATCATACGTGCTAATGGTCCAGTGGTCGATGGCGTAGCCCGGGTTCGACGTGCTAGTAACCAGGCCAGTCATGGTCGGGTTGCCATTGTGGTCGACCTGCTCGCTCGTGGTGCCGCTCACGCTAGCCGTGGTGGTATCGCTCGAATCAATGAGCGTGGTATCCATGGCAGCTGCGTAATCAACCTGGTACTCGGTGATCTTCCAAGTACCGGTAATCACCAGGTTCTTCGCGGGAACCGTGTACGTGTTCACCGGCGAAGCAGCCGTGCCATCGGTAACCGTGGTGGGCGTGGTGGAGTCATCGGTGCTCCAACCCACGAAGGTGTAGCTGTACGAGGTACCACCCACGGTGCCCGTAGCCACGTCACCCACGATGGGCACGCCCACGTAGCTGCCAGCGCCATTGCTATCGGCGATGTTCATGGTATCGCCGAAGGCCCGGCCCGTGGCATCCAGCGCATCCACATCCATGGTGGTGCCAGCATTGGCGTTGCTGCCGCCAATGGTGAAGGAGCTATAGTTGCCGGTAAGGGCAGCAATGCTGTCGCCGCTATCGCCTGCATACGTGAAGTCCACGTCGTAGGAGTCATGCGACCAGATGGGCACGATGGTGCAGCTAGTCGGGCTGCCCACGTACACCTTCCAGGGATTTGCACTGGTGATTTCCGAACCAGTGACCGTTCCATCAAAGTGCGTGTTCAGCGGCGTGGTGCCGTCGGCCGCCACACGAGCGCTATCGCCCAGCTGCGTTGCGTTCTCCATGAACTCGTAGCCCACGAGCGTATAACCCGTACGCTTGAGCTCGGAAGACGTGGGCAGGGTATACCACGTATCGGGCTGAACCGTAGTAGGCATACCCGAGGCCGAGAGCGTAACATCAAGAGCCGTGTAACCAGAATCGATCTTTATGGAGCTCTCGTTGGCCACTAGCGGGTCGCCTTGATAGTCGTTGCCCGTCTTAGTACCCCAAGCTAAGAACGTAACGCTCTGGTCAACAGGCTTCCACAGAGCCGTCAGGTCGCGATTGGCGCTACCGTCGGGCAGAGTGGCCGACCACGTATACCCCGTGGGGGTACCCCCGGGTACGTAACCCGCACTGTTGGTAATGTAATTCGTGGTCCCCTGCGGCCACGTCCAACCCAGGAACGTGTAGCCCGTCAGGTAGTCGCCCGTATCGGGCGTGTTGTCAGTATCGTACAGAGGCATATCGGCCGCCGCCGTAGTGGGGGGAACCGAATGCGTATGGTTCGTCTCGTTCCACAGGCCAACGGTCACCGTGGTGCCCGTCTTACCATCGGAAGCGGAGGACGGGTTGGCGTAATCGCCGCGTACGTACTTCACCTGGTTGCCATTGCCAAAGGCGGCATACAGGTTCACGGTAGCTACGCTGCCGGAAACCGTACCGCCACTCGTGAACGTGAAGTTCGTGGTGTTCAACGCCTTGGGCAAGGAAATGGTGGTCACCGTACCCGCGGCCGTCTGATCGGCATTGATCCAGCCCTGGAAGAAGTACGGGCTGCCAGCGTTCACGGTAATGGCATCGTCAACGTCGTTGGTGCCATCCGTCTTGATGACGTTCTCGCCATACTTCATCGTCTGCGTGGTCAGGCCCGCAATGCTGCTGAAGGTAGCGTTCGACGAGCCCAGCGTGGAGTTCTGGAATACAACGTCGATGTTATCGCGATACCAATAGCCCTTGATGACGGTATCGGCCGTGATGGTCACCTGATGATTCGAGGCGACATTACTAGCCAGAATTACCGTGTCCGTGCCATTCTGCGTAACCTTCCAACCCAGGAAGTGCACGTAGTTGGTGCCGCCAACACCACCAGGCAGACCAGCGGGAATCGTTTCCGTACCCGTGCTCAGCGTAGTGCCCGTGCTGTTGTAGTACGGCAGCTCGATGGTGGTGCCCACCGTTACCGTTCCCGACTGGTTGGTGGGCAGCGGACGATCGGACGTGGTCACGAACGTGGTATTCGTAGCCAGATCGGCAAGCGAGGTATTCGTGCTGTCGGTATCAACCCAGTTGTACGTAATGCTCAGGCCGCTCGGGCGATCATAGTACAGGTTGATCACGTTGTTGCTGGGGTTGCCCGAAACAACGTCGGTGATGGTCAGGCTGGGGTTGGCCCCCGTAAAGCTGGTGAAGTCATTCAGGCTCGTGCCCGCGGCAGCGCCATTGCTCTGCGCGCCATAGCTGGCATACGCAGGATTGGTAACCGTGCTGAACGCCGACGTATCGGCAGCAGGCTCGCCCGAAGGACGCGCCGTGGAAAGCCCAGCGGTCACCATATCGTTGTAGGTCACCGTGCTGCCCACCGTGGCCGTAGAAATGGCCACGGGGCTGCCTTCGGCCGTGTACGTAGGCGTAGCGCCAATGCTCGTGGGAGCATCCTGATAGTAACGCTGCACGTAATACGTCACGGCACCTGCGGTGTAGTTCTCACGGAACCAGGTATCCTGCGTAATGGTCTGGCTACCCGGAGCCACGAACGCGCCTCCCGAGGTACCCAGGTTCGTCCAGTTCGTACCGTCAGTCGACATATCCCAACCATTCTGGTCAAGCGTCTGGCCCGCCGTGGGCGTATAGGCAACGGCGGTGTCGCTATACGCGCTGCCATCAGCCGTGCTGGTGTAGGTGGTCAGCGGCTGGCCATAGTAACCTTCGTACGTAAGCGCCGAGGTCAGCGTACAATTCACGCCCGCCGTGGGGAACGTGACCGTGTACTTCTGCAGCTCGGGCACGAACACGAAGTCCTTCTTCGTATCGGTGACGGTGACCTGGATGCCCGGCGTCGAGGTATCCTCGTCGGTTACGGCAACCCAGGTGCCGCCATTGTTCACGTACCACGTACCCGTGGGGGACGCAGTCGTGGAAGGCTTGTAGATATCGTCGTTGTTGCTGGTGCTGTTGGGGGTATACCCCGGCAGCGTTACCTGCGTACCGGCTTCTGCCGAGCCCGAGGTGGAGGTCAGCGTACCAGTGCCAGTGAAGTCGTTGGTGCCACGCGCGTCAGAGCCGCCCGCGCCATCAGAGCCCGTAGTGGAGCCCGACAGGCCATACGAAGTCGTTACGGGAATCTTCTCGAACACGGCAATGAACTTGGTGTAAGCCGTGATGGTTTCGCCCGTAGGATTGCCAGAAATGGAGGTAGGCGTGCTCCAGGAGCCCGTAGGAGTCGTACGCGTGCTCTTGTACCAGCCCTTGAACTGCCAGTTCGAGGCAGGCGTCGTTGTGTAGGAAATCGTGCCGCTGGTATAGTGGCTCGTGTCGTGCAGGCCACTATCGTGCTGCTCGCCGTAGTATTCCTCACTCGTGAAGGTGCCTGCCTGGTCGGTAATCGTCGAGGTTGTCAGCGAGGTATCCGTGGTGTCGACACGATCGGTAATCGTCACACTGTTGCCTGGGTTGGTGCTCGTAGTCTCGGTAATCGTCGTGCTACCGCCCGACATCGTGCCTACCGCATAGGTAATCGCACGCGTCACGGGAATCCACGTGTAGGTCGCCGTCACGTCCTGCGCGGGCATGGTGAAGCCCGTGGCGGAATACGTAGTGCTGTCGGCACCCTTCACCGTAGGCGCATTGCCCGTAGCGGTGTTGGCACCTTCCCACTCGGGATCAACGGCGGAAGTATTCGAAGGATTGTTCTTGTTGATGGGCGTGGGGAATGCCGCAATGGTCTGGCCCACGCGCTTCGTGCCGCCCAGAGCCGTCAGGCTGCTCGGCGCAGTGCCGACCTGCTTCAGGACCGGGGATTCGGTCGATGCATACTCGATGTTCAGCGTGTAGGTGTTCAACGTGTAGTAGATATGGACCACGTTGTTAGCTGCAGAAGCGTCGGAAAGCGTCACCTTCACGTCGGTATCCAGAGCCGCCAGGCCCATCATCGTCCTCTGCAGGTTCGCATTGCCCGTGTTGTTGGTGATGCCGCTGTTGGTCGTGCCCGTGTAGTTAGCAACGGCATAACCGGTCGGCAGACCCGAAGTGCCAGCGGCGGGAAGCGCCAGTTCAGCAGCCGTCAGCGTGATGGTGTCGCCCACGGAACCCGTCTGAGCGCCCGCTTCGCTTACGACACTGGAGCTATAGGCGGTTGCAACGGCGTTGCTGGTGGTACCCGAGGGATAATCGGCCAACTCGAAGTGCTTCACGATGGTGTAGCCGATGTTCGTGAGCGCCGGCAGCGACACCTCGATGGTGATGTTGCCCGTAGCGTTCTTAACGATGTCGCGGATAGCATCGCCAGCGTTAGCCGTAGTAACGCCACCGCTACCAACCGTCACCGTGCCCTGGGTAGATCCACCCCAAGATATGGTGTAGGTGGGGGTAGTATCATCGTACCCACTGGTAGCCGTAATGGTAGGCGTCGTAAGCGTAGAGGTCGCATCCCCCGCCAGCCACGAAGTGCTACCACCACTCAAACTCGTCACGCCCGTACCAGAGGTCCAGGAGATGGGATACTCAGCGCCAAAGTTAGCCGTAAAGGTAATCGGCCCCGTAATCGTCTCATTAACAGGATCGGTCACGGCAGACCCACCAGCCGTCCAACCAGTAAAGCCATAGCCAGAAGCAGCGACAGCCGTTGCGCTCGAAATGGGGGCAGCTACGTGATTGCCAGCAGTAGAATCAAACGCATAGACGTTCGTTCCGCTAGCCGTGCTCAACTTGCTACCCGGAGTTACGTAGCGCACGATATTGGTCTGGCTCGGAGTAGAAACGCCATCATCGGGATTGACGGTGGTAATCGTGCCACCCACGCCGCTCGAAGGATTAGCGGCCAACGTCACAGCATACGCCTCGGTGTAAACGGGACGGAACGTCACGTCAACGCCACCGGTGTAATACAGGGGCTCGTTGAGGATAGACGGATTGGTCGTGTCATCGTATTTCGAATTGTCCAGCGCGACATACGTGGAACCGCCATCTTCAGAAAGTTCCCAACCGGTGAAGATGTAATTCCCACTTATATCCGTAACGGAAAGCGTAGCCGCGGGATACGCATCAATCGGCATATCCGTCGAGGTAATGCCAGTAAGCGCAGTCGAGGGTGCGGGAGTACCCGCCCCACTGGGCGTAGTAGGAGCCGCAAACGAAACGTCATACGTAGTCACCGCAGGCACATACTTCGCCGTCACCGTTGCGTCTCCTGTAATAGACGCAGAAAGCAGAGCCGTCGTCGCCGCAGACTGCGAACCGTACGTCGCAACGTCAAACGAGGTTACCGTACCCCCGATATCGAGGTCCCAGCCGTCGAACTCGTACGCGGCGCTGTGCGATTCGCTCAGCGAGGTAAGGGCTGACAGCGCGCCGCCAGACCTCGTACCCGTGCCCGTATTATTCGCGCTATTGAGAGATTCATTCTCGGCAACCCACCACGTCGGAGTAGCAGCGCCAGTGGCACCGTTCAGGCTGATCGTAGCGCTGGCAGCCGCCGGATCACTTGAAAAATCGACGCGATAGTCATCGGTCGTGGCAGCCGGCGGAGTATCCGAAGAAGCGGTGAGCGGAATCTTATTGCCATCAAGCACAATTGCCGAACCGTTAACCGTAACGTTTCCGGACGAATCGGCGGAAATCGTCAGGGTATCACCGGGGGTGATGGTTACCTTACCCCCAGAGGTAGTGGGGATGGTCCAGGCGGTCATTCCGGTGAGGTTGAGACCACCCAGCTCGGAAGCGCTCGATGTCAGTGAGGTGACAGTGGCATCAGGCGTGGACGTCGAAGACGAGGAAACCCTTGCAGCAACGCTGGCGGAACCACCAGACGTATCCTTATACTTAAGCATGAAATTGGGCGTCACCGAGATATGCCCAAGCGCTCCATCTTTATGGAACGAACCCGTGTACTGGGGGTCGCTGTTTAGAGACGCAGGAACCGAACCAGTACCGTCAGCGAGGAACTCCCAGAAATGCGTTGGGCTCCCCGAAAGGAATTGAGCCGCATGGTTTCCGTCGGCAGTCACCCACCATACGGCATTGTTCTGATATGCAGGCTTAATAATAGAGGAGTTATATGCAACGTCCGTAACGATATCGCCGGTCATTGCATCCCCAAAATAGGGAACCTCGCTGTCCCAATTCAACTGGGAGAGCTTATAACCCGTGGTTGTTCCGAGGGCATCAAGGAACACAATACAATACGACGTTTTGGTCCAAGCGCCCGTAACGGACGCTTGGCCTGCAACTGCCGTATCCATATCGCCCGACAGCAAGTTGCTATCTACAAGAGCAGTGCCCGTGTTGTATACCTGCTGGCTCATGTCAGAAACCCAGCCATCCTGGTCGCCCATTCCAGCATCTACGTAAATATCCTGAGGAATGATGCCTAAAAATGCAGTGAGGGTGTACCCCAACATCCAAAACGGGGTATCGCTTACGTCAAGGACCAGCAGCGATTCGTCGCCCGTGGCCACATACGTAGAAGAGCTACTCAAAATCGATCCGTCACTCGTGCTGAGAATCGTACCGAATTTTGAAGTGGAATCATACGTGACCTGCGTTACGTCGGTATCGCTACCGTAGAGAATGTACGTATCGCCATCATTCTCACTTACATATTCAGTATATGGAGTGTAGTACCACGTATACGTGCCATCACCATTATCATCGGTCTGGGGGGTAAGACCGCCATTTTCATCGCCCTGCGCCGAGAGACCAGACTTGGCGCTGGAGGAGGTACCCTCCCCCGTCGTAGCGGAGTCATCGTCGTCAGAGTCTGCGCTCGCATTCAGACCCTGGGTGCTAGACCCCCCATTCTTGCCAGAAGACGAAGAATCCGCTGAGTCCTTGTTTCCTGACTCAGCGGATTCATCCGTCGCATTCGCTCCCGTATCAGAGCTAGAGGATATGTCAGCGGCTGTGGGTAGGGTGACACCACCCGCTTCCAGATTATTCTGGAGGACTTCGTCACCCCATGCGAATGAAGGCACTTGCCAAACAAGCACCAACGTTAGCAATAACGCTAACGCATTCGATCCAGTTTTGCGGATTTTTTTCCGGCGTTCGAAATTCGACTTCTTCGTAGAAGCGTAGCCGGTTTTTGCGGCGCACGAAGCCGCCGCTCCCTTTTGCGAGCCCATAATGACAACCCCCTCGATCGGTGCAGCTATTGGATTTAACTGGTCTTTTACGCTGCAACTGATGTTTGGACCCCAACCTATGCGCACGCATGCATAGATGGTTAATGCTGATTATTAGCACATTTGCAGTAGCATAACAAGGGATTGCTACCCGAGGTGATTCATTTGAAACCTGGCGGTTACTATCGAACTATGCCCAGGCCGGCACGTAACGACGGAATTTAGCGCCCGATTTTTCGTTCTCGACCTTGATGAGACCCACGGTTTGGCAGTCGCGAATGAGACGAGACATGGCAAGCACGTTTTTCTGCTCGTTGGGCAGGCCAAAGCGCTCACGGAGCGTGGTGTTGCTGAACGATTCGCCCTGAGCGTAACGCAAACACGCATGCCAATACACGGCAGATTCCCTATCTGACCTGGTCATTGCTTCATATCCACCACAACGGCGAAGCGTGACCACGGTACCGCCCTCTTCGGTGCTCACCGTCTTCGGTGGCAGCATATGCGCCTCTTCGCACGCTTGGACCACCATATCCCAGCCAACACCCCACTCCTCGCAAATACCCATGTCACGAAGCTGCGTCGAGAGGGCTACGTTACGCGTTTTCGGACGGGCGTTAAGCATCTGATTAGGAGGAACGAGGCTGCTGCCCGGATTGCTGAATTCGATGCGATTGTCGTAGATGCTCACCAGCGGACCTGGCGTAAACGCCTGAATGTCCTGGTGCAACACCGAATTGACCAGCAGCTCGCGAACCGCGCGTCGAGGATATGCATGTCCCACGCGCAGGTAAACGCCGCCTTCAGCCAGATCGCCCGTGGGCGTATTGCTGGCAATGTACGCTTCGGCCTTGGGCAACGCCGTGGCATAGCCCTCGTCGAATACTTCCTGATCTGCGATTTCATATGCGCCCCGCCCGGCGAAACGCACGATGCGAATCATGCGTCGGGCCAGCTCATCAAAGGCGCTGAGCTTCGTGGCAAGCAAGAGGGCACCCATTACGGTAATGGCATACGACCCGCCTTCCTGAGCGCGGATGATCTCGCGTTCTTCCAGGTCGGCCAGCAAGGCATCTTCACCGGTGAGGTTCCCCACATACGCGAGCCCGCCATTGGTGCGCCCGCTGCGCATGAGCGCTCGATAGGCCTCGAGATTCAGCAATTCATGCAATTGACTAGGCGATACACCTTCCATGGCAACGGAGAGCTCACGATTCGGCCCTTGAACGCGATGCCATAGCTCTACCTCGCGCGGGCTTCCCACCTGCAGCTTCTTCGTCTTGTTGCCATGGCGCAGATAGGGTTTCCCATTGAAACGTACGGGATGACCTGCGGCAGCGTTGACCTTGAGCACAACGAATCGCTTACCCCACGCATCGAGCACATCGAACGAGAAGCGGGTGCCTTCCGAAAGGTTCGCCTTGAGCCAGGGAACGATCCTTTGCCCAGATGGAGACTTGGTTTCCGTAGGGCTGAACGTTGTGCCCACGAACTTATGCGAATTCGGACTAACGCCCCAGACGCAATAGCCATTGCCCCGGCCATGAAAGGCCGCGGAATTGGCGACAGCACACACGTCTTTCCCGATCTGCTGAACGTCGATTTCCGAGCCAACGAAGGCCAGCCATTCCGTATTGCTGGGATACCCCACAAGCGAATACAGAAGGTCCTCTGCATGAGTCGTCGTCACGATATAACCCCCTGCGGCGTTCCTGCACCTAGACATTTCGAGTAGATACGTGCGCAAACCCACCAGAGCCGTTCTAAGGCCCGTTTTTAGGTAAAAAGGTCTAGCACATCGTACCTACAAGGAAATAGCCCGTAGGAACGACGAGAAGGCCTTTGTATGTGCGCGGTGCACCCCACCAACCCCCGATGAGCTATTTGCGTGCGCCCATTTGCAAGTGGGATGCGGGCTATCTACCCAACCGGGTGATTGGGGCGGTTGTCATTTCAGGGACCCCAAGCACCGCGTTTGATAAATAAGCGATAGTTAAGCCACAAGTAGATGATACATTGCTGATTACTAAATGACAAGTAAAATTTGATGCAAATACTATCTCATTTCAACTATGCTTCTGAACAGGCCTTTTATCCAAATTCTTTATGAGACGGCTTCTAACATGCCGTAACCCCCACGCAGCGAATACGTACCCGTTTTTACTTAAAACATGGGCTTAGAATCGATGGATATCACAGGATTTTGTATCGTTTCATGCATGATGTTTTCATTGACAATTTCAATATTCCCTCAATTGGAAACACCCTCCCCTACCCCCTCGAAACGCAAAAAGCCCCGCGGAATGCAACCGCGGGGCATAAGAAGACTTCTTGATGCGCTTCAGGGAGCGAGAAAAGGCTTATTTACGGCCAGAACCGTCCGAGCATCTTATCGACCCAGAAACGAAGTCGTCTAGCGCTCCTGAATGGGCACGTAGGGCGCTTCGGTCTTCTGCGTACTCTTGTAAGCAGGACGAATGATGCGCTTGCCGCTTACGATCTCTTCGAAGCGATGAGCGCTCCAGCCCGCCATACGTGCGCAGGCAAACAGCGGCGTGAACAGGTCCTCCGGAATGCCAAGCATGCTATACACGAAGCCAGAATACATATCGACGTTCGCGCACATATCCTTGCGCGTACCCTTCTCGCGAAGAATGACCTCGGGAGACAGGCGCTCGATGGCTTCGAGTAACTTGAACTCAGCCTCGAATTCGGTGCCGGCAGCCAGCTCGGAAGCATATTTCTTCAGTACCACGGCGCGCGGGTCGCTCTTGGTGTATACCGCATGACCCATGCCGTACACCAGGCCACTGTGGTCATACGCCTGCTTGTTGACGATCTTTGCCAGATAATCGGCAACTTCGTCGTCATTTTCCCAGTTCGAAACGTTCTGCTTGATTTCGGCCTGCATAGCGCGCACCTTGTGGTTCGCACCACCATGCTTGTGGCCCTTCAGCGAGCCCACAGCCGCCGAATACGCAGAATACGGGTCGGTATCGGCGCTGGAAAGCAGGCGCGACGTAAACGTGGAGTTGTTGCCGCCGCCATGTTCCGCATGCAGGCAGAGCATGATGTCGAGCATGCGCGCTTCCTGGGGCGTGAATTCGCGATTGGGGCGCAGCATGGAAAGGAACGTTTCAGCAGTGCTCTGACCAGGGATAAAACGATGCATAATCATCGACTCGTGATGATAGCGCGCGCGGAGCGCATAGTAAGAAAGCACGGCGACGCGCGGAAGCTTCGAAATAAGCGAGATGGCCGTGGCGATCTCGTGCTCGTAGCTGCGATCTTCCGCATGCTCGTCATACGCATACAGCAGCAGAATGCAGCGCTGCAGGACGTTCATGACGTCGAGCGGCGTGTCCTTCATGATGATTGAAGCCGTAAAGCCATTGGGCAGGTCGCGGTTCGCATCGAGCGCGGCAATGAACTGGTCGAGGCGCTCCTGCGTGGGAAGCTTGCCCATAAGCAGCAGATACGCCACTTCCTCGTAGTTGTAGCGACGTTCGCTGCCCGCATCGCCAATAAGGTCGTAGATATTGTAGCCACGGAAGGTAAGGCGGCCATCGTCGGCGATCTTGTCGCCATCGCTCATAACGTAGCCATGTACGTTCGAGATGTTGGTAATGCCAGCCACAACGCCCGAGCCGTTGGCATTTCGCAGGCCACGCTTTACGTCGTACCTGGTGTACCACGACGGGTCAATGGAATTAATGTCCGTGAAGTGGCGGTATAGTTCCAGCTTCTGATCTTCGCCCATAAGCATCCCTTCATCTACGGCGCTCCCTTGCACCGCGCATGCCAGCGTTTCAAGCCATTCTAACCGTTTCCCGGCGCACTTTACCGCACTATAGTAAAACGCAACAATGCTACACGAAGATACAGAAAGCCCCGCTTAGAGAAACTCTAGGCGGGGCAAAAGAAGCAGGCGAATGGAGCGCTACGCTAAGCCAAGCGCCTGCATGACCAGCAGAATTACGGTAAGCACCACAACGATGGCCACCAGGAGCCACAAGAGCACCCGCATAACGGGACCTACGGCATATTTGCCCATCACATACTTATCGGCGGCGATGATGGCCATAAACGCCAGCAGAATGGGCAGGATGACGCCATTGATGAACTGAGCCATGATCATGACGCCCATTAGATCCAGGTCGGGAATAAGCACGATGGCCGCAGAGAACACAATGATGCCCGTGATGAGGCCCTTGAAGATGGGTGCCTCCTTGAAGCTGAATTCCACGCCCGCTTCCCAACCAAATGCCTCGCACACGACAAACGCGCTGGTGAGGGGCAGCACGCAAGCCGCCAGGAAGCTCGCACCCACCAAACCCACGGCAAAGAGAATCTGAGCGTACTGGCCGGCGAAGGGGACCAGGGCGCTTGCCGCATCGGCAGCGCTATCCACGTGCACGCCCGCCGGGAACAGCACCGCACCCGTAGTTACGATGATGAACCAGGCCACAATACATGCCGCCACCGATCCACTAACGGCATCGGCCCTGATGGCGAGCATTTCGTCTTCTTCCGTGCCCGTGCCCTTTTCCACGATATTGCTCTGCGCGTAGAACATCATCCACGGAGCAATGGTAGTACCGATTGTAGAGATGACCAGGCTAATGAAGTTCTGCGACTGGACGATCTGCGGCTGCACGGTAGAGAGGAATGCGCTGGGCCAATCGGGGTTCGCCATGAACGCGGCAATGATGTACGTGACGAACACGAAGGAAATAATGAGGAAGATGCGCTCGACACGCTGATAGTTACCACCGCTTACCAGCAGCCATACCGCCAACGCGGAAACGACAACCGACACCCACGTGGGGATGCCGAACATGCCGCAGCCGGCAGCAATACCCGCGAACTGGGAAAACGTGGTGCACACGTTGCCGATGAGCAGGGCCAGCATGGCCAAGGCCGTGGGACGAATGCCAAAGCGCTCGCGCACGAGGGCCGCGAACCCCTTGCCTGTTACAGCGCCCATGCGACCGGCCGTGAGCTGCACGACCACCAACAGCACGCACATGACGGGGATGATCCACAGGCAAGCGAAGCCGAATTCGGCGCCCACCGTGCTATACGTGGCAATGCCACCTGCATCGTTGCCGGCCATAGCCGTAATGATGCCCGGGCCCATGGCGGCCAGAACAACCGCCAGACGGCTTTTCTTCTTTATGGGAGAAGCAGGCGCATTTGCATCGCGCAAGATTTCCTCGCCGCGCTCAGCGCGTTCGGCCAGTACTTCTTCCGTAGTCTTGCTTGCACTCATACCCTACCCCGCATATCCCGCGATATGCAGCACCACCAGGGTGTATGCAATAAGCGCAACGATTCCGATGATGGAAAGAAGCGCACCGCGGGTGAAATTGTCGCTCTTGGTTTCCTCGACATCGTCCTCGATGACGTCGATGGCGTCGTCGAAGGTAACGATGCCCAGCATTTCGCCGCGCTCGTCGACCACAGGAATAGCCCACAAGTTGTACTTCGAAATGCTCTCGGCAACCTCGTCTTCCGATTCATCAGGTAAAACAGTAATGAGGTCGTCGCTGAACATGATGTCAGCGAGCTTCGTTTCGGGCTGGGCAAGCACCAGGCTACGCACTGAAAGCACACCTGCAAGCTTGCCGTACTCGTCGTTCACGTACAGATAGTGAATGCTGGGAAAATCCTCGGGCAGATGGCGCAGGGCTTCGATCGCATCGGCCACCGTGTCGCCAGCCTGCATGGCAACCACCTGCGTAGTCATCATGCCACCTGCGGTTTCATCGCGATAGCCCAGCAGGTTGCGAATATCGGCGGCGTCCTCCATACCCATGAGTCGCAGCAAGCGCTCGGCCTTTTCGTAAGGCAAATCGCGCACGATATCGGCGGCGTCGTCGGGCTCCATGCTGCCCAGCAGCTTACTTGCACGGGCGTCATCGAGGTCGTCGAGGGTGTCGGCCTGATACTCGTCTTCCATTTCCGAAATGGCATCGCTAGCACGCTCGTCGTCGAGATGCTCGAACACCGCAGCGCGCTGAGCAGGATCGAGCTGTTCTAGAATGTCGGCCACATCGGCGGGATGCAGCTCGTTCAAACGCGTGTGCGTAACGGAGAGCTGCACCTTCGAAAGGTCACGATCGAGCAGGTCCATGTAATTCCAGGCAATGATGTGCTCGTCGATACGCTTACCCACGAGCTTCGCGCACCCAGCGGCCGCGCGTTCGATCCAGGGGGCCAAGCCGCGAAGAATGCCACGAATGCCAACTTCAGCACCCAGGAGACGAAGCTGAGTACCGCTTTCCGACAGCTTGAGATCGTTTACGCGCACGACTTTCATGCCATGCGTGTCGACGATTTGACGGTCCATGAGGTCGCGCGCTAAGAGCACTTCCTGAGGCTGCAGATAGCTAAAGCGAATGCCCGTAGAAGGCACGGCAAGGCGCACAGCGTCGCCATCGTAGCGATCGACGTACTTGCGCCAACTAATCATGAATGGCACGTTACCTGGCCCCTTGAAAGCCAGACTCGTGACGCGAGGAAATACCTCGCCCGTTTGGATTGCCAGATCGGAGATAGATCCGATACGCTCGCCATCTTCATCGAAGACAGGGCGACCCAGCATCTGAGAAAGATAGAGCACGCTTCCTCCAAATGTCGTTTATGCGGCTGCCGCTGAGGCAGCCACGGAGGGCGTGCCGGAGCGGCTAACTACTAAGAGGTTTGGATTTTCGAACCTTCAAGTAATAACCTTCCATTGTTCCAATACATGCAGGTATGAGCATTGAGCCCCTACCTAGAGGCCGCTGCCATAATCGCGTGCCGCCTACCACCTGGCAAGACGACGTGCGGTTCGCACCCGCGCAGGAAACTGTAACAGATGCGCTTGTGAAGTGCAGCAAATATTTCCAAAAAGCGTGTTGACTCCTTTTCGCGAACTGTTAATATACCTTTTGCTGCTTCAAATGCGCCGTTACCTCAGCTGGATAGAGGGACTGACTACGAATCAGTACGTCGGGGGTTCGAATCCCTCACGGCGCACCATTTAGCATTGTAAAGCTCCTGTTCGCAGGGGCTTTTTTGTTTTCACAGACAGCACTGGGGGCATGGGCCCGTAGGAGCACCATCGGCCGGGGCCCGCCCGCATGCGCCCCGCCGGACACCCGCTCCGCTGCTCGCGTGGTTTCGGCCCCACACGGGCCGAAACCTACGCTCGTGCGCTCGCTGGTTCATGACTTTACTTTGCGCTGCCCGGGGTTGTCCGCGGATTTGCGTGAGGCCTTGCCTCCCGCTCTCCGCGGCAACCCCGGGTTCAGCGCTATTTAGTGTTTTCACAGTGGTCCTGCGGGGCGCATGCGGGCGGGCGCGACCCGTTCATGCCAATCACAGTGCCTCCTACGGGGCCCACGCCCCCAGCGCAACCCGATCGGAGAAAAGCCCGGGAACGGAGCTTGCAAGTCTGACTGAACGCGGGGATTCGAACCCCCGCCGACTTGTGGGGACCTGGGGAAAGTGTGTGAGCTGGCCGGCTGCGCCGGCGTCGCTGTCACGGGTAGGGACGATCGCGGTGGAAGCCTGGACGGAACATCGCAGACACAAATAAAACGCCCTCGTCGCGGTGACGAGGGCGTTAAAGGGCGAGCTGGCAGGTGCGCGATTGCTACGCCTCTGCTTGCTGCATGGCGCCGGAAGTGGGCATGCGACGCGTAAGAAGGTAGAAGAAAGGCGTATCGCAGGCTGCAAGGAGCAGCTTGATAAGGTACTGGCCCACCATCATGGCGCCCAGAGCGGGGAGCATGGCGGGGTCGAAGAGCCAACCGAAGCCGATGCCGAAAGCGATGCCCACAAAGACAACCGTGTCGATGATCTGCGACGTCATAGTAGAGGCGTTATTCCACATGAAGCGAAGCTTTTCGTTGCTCGTGCGCGCGAGCACATTGTCGCGGATCTTGTGGAAGACCCACACGTCCCAGGATTGGGATAGGAAGTACGCCGTCATGCTACCGATAACGAAGATAACGTTCTGGCCGAGGAGCATGTCGTAGGATACCTGCATCTCAGCATTTGCCGCAGGCAGATACTGGGTAAGCAGAATAAGGCCCGTTGCCAAAAGCTGACACACGAAACCCCAGTTTACGACCGTCTGAGCGGCCTTGCGGCCCCAGATTTCGCCGATAACGTCGGTCATGAGAAAAGTAATGGCGTAGCAGAGCGCTGCGCCCGGTAGCGTAATAGTGCTACCGAACAGGGGAATCCCCGTTTGAATGGTCTTTGCGGTCACGACGTTGCTCACCACGAGCGACACCGCGAACACCATGCCGCAAAGCATAAGGTTCTTGTTCGTCTTCTTCACTTTTCATTCCTTAGTTTTGATGTAGCTGGATAATTGCGAACAGCTGCTCGTCGAAACGAGCCTGCGAAGTATAGCACTCGCTTATGTAGGCGCTATGTGCTCCCCTCCCACTCTATGGTTATCCCGCTCGCGCATGCGCCCGGGCCCGCCATCTGGACATCGCTCCGCTGCTCGCGTGGGTAAGGCCCCGCACGGGCCTTGCCCTACGCTCGTGCGCTGCGCTGGTTCATGCTTTTATATGGTCGCTTGGCTGAGCCAAGCGACTTTTTGGTTTGCTTTCACAATGTCCTGATGGCGGACCTGGGCGCATGCTGGGACGGAGGGCAGCGGTATGACTCCATCCCGCTCGGCGCGTGGCGCCTCGCCTCCTAGCATGCGGGCGCTGTTCGCAATTTATGCGCGGGGACCCTTGGGAAGTGTCGGAAATTTGAAGGTCTGAATAAATCGGCGAAAGCCGTTGACACAAGCGGATAGAACGGGCATTATATTCCTCGCTGATTTACTTGCGCCGTTACCTCAGCTGGATAGAGGGACTGACTACGAATCAGTACGTCGGGGGTTCGAATCCCTCACGGCGCACCATTTAGCATTGTGAAGCCCCTGTTCGCAGGGGCTTTTTTGTTGCTATAAACTAACGACGCCCGGCTTTACTGCAAGTCGGGCGTCGTTTTGCATCGCTTATTCTGCGTAAGGAACGGGATCCTCGGTCCCGTTAGCACGAAAAGCGGCAATGCGATCGAGACACGTGGCACACGTACCGCAGGGGGCCTCCCCACCTTCATAGCATGACCAAGTAAGCTCATACGGCACGTCGAGCGACAGACCACGCTCGACCACCTGGGCTTTCGTGCAATTAACGAACGGCGCAACCAAATGCACGTTACCATAGGTACCCACACTGAGCGCCTCGTCCATAGCCTGGGTAAACGCGGGCGAACAATCGGGGTAGGCATCCCCCGCCGCATCATCTGCGTGAGCGCCTAGGTATATATCGCACGCCTCATCCGGGAACAAAGACATGGCTAGAGCACCCGCCGCAGAAAGCATAAGGCCATTGCGGAAGGGGACGTAGGTGTTCGGGCGACCATTCTCGTCAATCTGCTTCGCATACGTGCCATGCGGCACTTGCTGCGAGCTATTAGCCAGCATGGCACTGTCGGAATACTGCATGATACCCGCCAGATCGAGCGTGTAATGGCGCACGCCATAGTGTTTGGCTACAGCATCGGCTGCACGCAGCTCGCGATCGTGGCGCTGCCCATAGAAGAACGAGACGCTCGCCACGTTTTCAGCACCCAGCTTTTCTACCGCCAGGCCCAGGCACGTAGTGGAATCTACCCCGCCGCTAGAAAGAACGAGCGCCCGCTTCGCCGCAGGACTCATCGGGCACCATCGCCCTTGTCCAGGTCGGACAGCTGCGCAAACATGCGCTCACGCGCGATTTCCTGATAGCCGAAATCGGGATGAGCCCAGTTCGCAAACGGGTAAATGGAAATGCCTCCACGCGGATAGAACATGCCACGCACCTCGATGTACTTCGGCTCCATGAGCTTTACCAGGTCGTTCACGATAATGTTGCACACATCCTCATGAAAATCGCCATGGTTGCGGAAGCTGAACAGGTACAGCTTCAGCGCCTTGCTCTCGACCATGCGCACGTTGGGAACATAGTTAATGTAAAGCGTGGCGAAATCCGGCTGACCCGTAATGGGGCACAACGTGGTGAATTCCGGGCAGCGGAACGTGACCATGTAGTCACGATCGGGATGCTTGTTTTCAAACGTCTCCAATACCGAAGGGTCGTAATCGGTGGCGTACTTCGTGCCCTGGTTACCCAGCAGCGTGATGCCCTCAATTTCCTTTTCGCGCATATGCGCTCCTTTCAAACGCAGAGCGCGCAGCCGCGGTTATTCCCGCACGCTGCGCGCCTATCTCAATTCCGCTATCTGCGGAAACCGTTACATTAACCGAGCTTCGAGGTGAGAAGCTGGTTGATGAGCTTGGGGTTACCCTGCCCCCGCGTTGCCTTCATGCACTGTCCCACGAAGAAGCCAAGCAGACCCGTCTTTCCGCCACGGTACGCCTCGACCTTGTCGGGGTTGGCAGCGAGCACTTCGTCGACAATAGCCTCCAAGGCACCGGTGTCGCTTACCTGCTTCATGCCGCGCGCTTCCACAATGGCAGCCGGGTCGGCGTCTTCGTCGAGAATGGCCTGCAGCACTTCCTTGCCCTGCTTGCTAGACAGCTCGTCGGCTGCAAGCATGCCAACCAGTGCAACCATACGTGCGGGCGTGAGTACGCTCGCGTCAATCTGCTCGCCATTGTTCAGGCGGGCCGCAATGTCATTGATAAGCAGGTTGGCCAGGGGCTTCGCGAACTCAGGCTTGCATTCCGGCAGCGCCATGCAGTCCTCGAAGAACGCCGTGGTGGCACGATGCTCCACCAGATGACGGGCGTCGTAGCTGGAAAGGCCGAAGCTCTCCTTGAAACGCGCAGCCTTCTGATCGGGCAGCTCGGGGAGCTTGGCGCGCACGCGCTCGATGAATTCGTCGGAGAGGTCGTAGGGAGCCAGGTCGGGGTCGGGGAACATGCGATAGTCGTCGGCCGTTTCCTTCACACGCATGACGATGGTGCGCTTGGCGGACGGATCCCAATGACGCGTTTCCTGGTAGATGACGCCACCCTCTTCGAGCACCTCTGCCTGACGGCAAATCTCATAAGCCAGGCCGTCGTGCAGGCTCTTGAAGCTGTTGATATTCTTGAGCTCAGTCTTCGTACCCAGCTGCGTGGTGCCACGGCGACGCAGGCTGATATTGCCGTCGGCGCGCAGGCTACCCTCTTCCATGCTGCAGTCGGAAATGCCAATGGCAAGGAAGATCTGACGTAGCTTCTGCATAAACAGACGCGCCTCTTCCGGCGTGCGCAGGTCGGGCTTGGTAACCAACTCGATGAGCGGCGTACCTGCGCGGTTGTAATCAACCAGGCTCTCCTTCGCGCCCTCGATGCGACCTTCCGCACCACCCACGTGAATCATCTTGCCAGCGTCTTCCTCCATGTGGATGCGCTCGATGCCCACGTGCGCACGGTAGCCATCGGCCGTACGCGTGATGTTTTCGACCTGCTCGCCTTCCGCAAGCTCTTCCAGGTTGTAACGCTCGGAGGCACCGCGACCATCGACATCGAGGTCGAGCCAGCCACGCATGCAGAAGGCCTTGGGGCCCTGCGTGGTCTGGAAGTTCTTGGCCATGTCGGGATACATGTAACCCTTGCGATAGAACATCGTGTGCTTTTCGATATCGCAGTTCGTGGCCAGGCCAGCCAGCACGATGTTCTCGATAGCAGCCTTATTGGGCACCGGCAGGGCACCCGGCAGGCCCAGGCACACCGGGCAGGTATGGGTATTGGGTTCTGCGCCGAATTCCAGCTTGCAGCCACAGAACATCTTGGTTTCCAGCTTGGTGAGCTCACAGTGCACTTCCAGGCCGATTACGGCTTCCCAGTCGCGCAGCACTTCTTCCATGCTCTTCATTAGCGACCACCCTCCTCTTCAGCGAACGCAGGCGCCACGGGAGCGGGGCCATAGATGGATTCAAGCGCGGAAGCTACGCGCAGCATATTGGCATCATGGAACGCCGGGGCGATAAGCTGAGCGCCCACCGGCAGGCCCGTGTCCTCCCCCAGCCCGATGGGCATGTTCATGCCGCCATTGCCAGCAATGTTGATGCTGATGGTGAAGATATCGGACAGGTACATGGTGGTGGGGTCGCTTACCTCGCCGAACTTGAAGGCAGTACGGGGAGACACCGGCGCGAGGATGCAATCGACCTGCTCGAATGCACGCGTGTAATCCTGCGTGATGAGCGTACGCACCTGCTGCGCGGGATAGTAGTACTTGTCGTACACGCCCGAGGAAAGCAGGTAGCTACCCAGCATGATGCGGCGACGTGCCTCGGGACCAAAGCCCTTCGCGCGGCTCGCCTCATACTGGCTGCCCAGATCGTGATGACCGGGGTCGCGATACCCGTAACGCACGCTGTCGAAGCGAGATAGATTGCTAAATGCCTCGCACGGACCCAGCACGTAATAGGCGCTCATGGCCGCCGCAGCGTTGGGAAGCTCGACTTCCACCAGCGTGGCGCCCGCGGCTTCCAGCTTGGCAGCTGCGGCCTCGATGGCGCTGCGTACTTCCGAGGTAAGGCCCTGAGCCTGCATGAAGGCGGGCACGATGCCGATGCGCATGCCCTGCACGCCCTGCTCGAGGTTGGCCGTGAAATCGATGGTGCATTCCTGGCTGGTGCAATCGAGGGGATCGCGGCCGGAAAGCGCATTGAGCGTAAGCGCCGCATCGCGCACGTTGCGCGCGAAGGGACCCACCTGATCGAGCGAGCTGCCGAAGGCGACCACGCCGTAACGGCTTACCACGCCATACGTAGGCTTCACGGCAACGACGCCGCAGAAGCTGCCGGGCTGGCGGATGGAGCCACCCGTGTCGCTACCCAGCGTGACACAAGCCATGCCCGCGGCCACTGCAGCCGCGCTACCGCCGCTACTTCCACCGGGAACGCGCTGCAGATCCCAGGGGTTCTTCGTGGTACCGAAGGCGCTCGTTTCCGTAGAGCTGCCGAACGCGAACTCGTCCATGTTCAGCTTGCCCAGGGGCAGGCCACCCGCATCGAGCACGCGCTGCACGCACGTGGCCGTGTAGGGCGACACGTAGTTTTCGAGCATGCGGCTAGAGCACGTGGTATGAGTACCCAGCTGGTTCATGTTGTCCTTGAAGGCAACGGGCACGCCAGCCAGGGGACCCAGCTCGTCGAAGGTGCCCGCGGCGATGGCGGCATCCACGCCGCTTGCGGCTTCGCGCGCAGCGTCGGCCGTTACTTCCAGGAACGCGTTCACCTGAGCGTCGACGCGCTCGATGCGCTCGAGCGAGCTATCTGCAATCTCGCGGGCGGAGAACTCACCCGCACGCAGACCCGCCTGGATTTCGGCGATATTCATGCTAGAAAACGACATTTAGGCCTCGCCTCCCAGAATAGAGGGGATGCGGAAGGAGCCATCCTGCTGCAGGGGCGCATTAGAAAGCGCCTGTTCCTGCGTGAATCCGGGCACCTCCACGTCTTCGCGCATCACGTTGGAAAGATCGCCAATGGGATGGAACGTAGGCTCCACGCCGTCCAGGTCGTATTCCGTGATGGGCTTCAAGCTCTCGATGATGGCATTGAGGTCCTGCGTCATCTGCGGAAGCTCTTCATCGGTTAGCCCGATGCGCGCATATTCCGCAATGGCGCGGACGTCTTTTTCCGTGACATGCTGGGTCATAGATGTCCCTCCGATGCAAATTACATTCGGTGGAAACTATAGCAAAGAGGGCAGCCCAACGCCGCAAATCCAGCGAATCGCCCCAATGTAAGCGCCTTGCGCAAACGCAATGCGGTGCGCCCGGCAAAAGCAGGGCGCTCAAACGGCGCACGAGGCACGAAAATGGGCCGCCCAGTGCGACGCACCAGACAGCCCAAAAGCTAGTGTTATACGGGATTCTACGCGCTTAGACGTTGAACTTGAAGTGCATGACGTCGCCGTCCTGCACCACGTAATCCTTGCCCTCCTGGCGCAAGCGACCCGCAGCGCGGCAACCTGCTTCGCCACCCAGCTCGCTATAGTCCTCGAAGCTGGCGGTTTCGGCCTTGATGAAGCCGCGCTCGAAATCGGAATGAATAACGCCTGCGGCCTGGGGCGCCTTCGCGCCCACGCGCACCGTCCATGCGCGACTTTCGGTTTCGCCGCTGGTGAAGAAGCTCTGCAGGCCCAGAAGCGCATATGCCTCGCGCACCAGGCGCGCCAGGCCGCTTTCGGAAAGACCCATGGCCTCCAGGTACTCCGCAGCCTCCGCCTCATCGAGTTCGGCCAGGTCGGCTTCCACTTTCGCGGAAATAGGCACGGGCACCGTGCCGTCGATTTCGGGCAACTCGGCATCGAGGGCGTCTTCGTCGACGTTGGCGATGTAGAGCATGGGCTTCATGGTAAGCAGGCACAGATCGCGGATGCTGTCGGCCTCTTCGTCGGAAAGGCCCAGCGTACGCGCACGATGCCCCTCATTCAGGCCCTCGTAGACCTTCTTGGCCGTTTCCAGACGCAGGGCAAGGCTCTTATCGCGCTTGGCTTCCTTTTCCAGGCGGCTCATGGCCTTTTCCAGCGTGCCCATGTCGGCCAGGATGAGTTCGGTCTTGATCGTTTCCACGTCGCTAGCTGGGTTTACCTTGCCAGCCACATGCACGACGTCGGGGTCGGAGAAGAAACGCACGACCTCGCAGATGGCATCGGTCTCGCGAATATTGGCCAGGAACTGATTGCCCAGGCCCTCACCCTGGCTTGCGCCCGCAACCAGACCGGCGATATCGACGAACTCCACCGTGGCGGGCACGATGCGCGCAGGATGGTCGATTTCGGCCAGACGATTCAAACGGCTGTCGGGAACAGGCACGATGCCGACATTGGGCTCGATAGTGGCGAACGGATAATTCGCGGCAAGACCGCTCTGATTGGTAAGCGCGGTAAACAGCGTGGATTTGCCAACGTTGGGCAGGCCCACGATACCGATGGAAAGCGACATGTGTACTCCTCTGTTGAACGCAATGCGCCCATGATAGCACGCAAAACGAGTGCACGAGGATTCCGGCGCGTCTCCTGCGCGCCGATCACATGGATTCGGATGAAGGGTGGCCGCGCGGCACGTCCGCGCCGTCTATCAGCTTGGAGCGAGCGCGTACCAAACGGAGGCACCGGCGCGCCAGCCAATGCTCAGCAGATAGTCGTTTTCCGTCTGAGAGACCGTGTAATTGAATGCTCCCACATCTGCATTGGGGTTGACCTGGCATAACACCTCTACGCCATGCGCGTCGTCGGAATACCAGCCAATGCCCTCATCGTTGCAGCCCGCAGCGATATACGCATCACGATCTGCCGTGCTCGTAGTGTAGAAGTGCTCGCCTGCCGTGGCATCGTACAGGCGATATACGGGCGTGGCGCTCGAAGTGGGCGCCGTCCAGCCAATGCCCTCGTACGTCCAGCCCGCAGCCTCGACTTCAGCGGCCTCATGCGGGTCGGCTGTGTAGAAATGCTCGCCCGAATTCGGGTTGTACAAACGGTGCAAAGCGACAGGCGTCGAATCGTATTCACCTGCAGAAACGATTTGGAATTGCCCCTTAAGCGTACCAGTGTAGTTGCCTTCGCCCGTAGCCGTGACCGTAGCCGTTCCAACGGTGTTGTTGCCAGCATACGAAAGCTCGAAATCGCCTTCTCCCAGGGCGCCCAGCGCGCCATCGGTAATGGAAACGGTCGGCGTAACTGCAGATCCGGCATACGTTTGGGGAGCGATGGTGGCCATGGTGCACAAACCAATGTCCCTAGGCGACACCGTGAAGGTCAGCTCTTTCGCAGCAGTTGCCGCGGCACCTGCTTGACCTGCCCAAACGTAGCCTTCATCGAGTTCCGCAACCAACGTGTACGAACCAGCATTCACCGCCGTGGCATTGCCGGCATCGTCAAACGTGAGCGTGGCGTTTGCGGAGGGCGTGGAGCTTCCCGCACTTCCCGACGAAGGGTCCGTCACGTAATGCGCCTGATCGACATCCGCCCAAAGATGATAGCCCTCACCTGCGGAGACGCCAATTTGAGCCTTACCGTTGTACACGAGGTCACGCACGGCAATGGGGACTTGGGCCGTCTTGGGCTCGTCAACCGGAGCGCTATCGAGCTCGAACGTCGCGCCCACCGTAACGTCGCTAGCGGGCATGCCAAACGACCAGGCCCCAGCCGTTTCGGTCACCTGATGAGTGCCCGTGCTATCCGTATACGTAACGCTGGTAACCTTGTAGTTTTCATACGGCTGAGCGTCAACCGTGATAGTTGCGCCCTCCGCGGCAACCACGGGGCTCGCCTGGATGGTTCCATAGGAAACCGCAGCTAAACGCACGTTATACATGGTCGGTGGCGTTTCGGCGACCGTGAAGTTCACCTGCTTGATGCCCTTGAAGTTGCCCGTTGCGCCCTGAATGTTGTCGGCAACGAAGACCGCCGTATACGAACCGGGCGTCGTGGGGAACGTGGTCGACTGCACCGCACCATTGTTGGTCGTATACGTTACTGTGAAATCGCTGGTGGGAACCGCAAGGGGCGTTCCCGTGCCCGTGGTGTAGGTAAGCTGCGGAGCATGCGCTGCAGCAGCCTGGGCCTCTTCAAGCGTGTAGCTGGAGGCCAGCGTAGTGGTGCAGCTGGAAATGTCGGCAGGCGAAATGGTGAACGAGAGGCTCTTCGCTGCAGACGTCCCATCCGACCAGGAGAAACCCGAGCTCAACGTAGCAGTAACCGGATACGTGCCGGCATTCGTCCCAATGGCATCGCCGCCAGAAATAGTTGCCTGGGGCATTACGCCAGCAGGAGCCGAAAGCGTATAGCCCGTGCCACTGCTCATACCTACCTGAGCTGCGCCATTGTACGTTAGGGAATTGGGGGAAGGAGGATCGATCTGCCTGGTGGCGTTCGACTTAAAGGTGGCGGTCACCGTGACGTTATCGGCCGGCATAGAGAACTCATACAGGCCAACTGCGTTCACCCCGCACTCGATAGCGCCAACATCGTCGCCCGCAACGGAAACCGAATCCACAGCGTAATTGGTCTGGGGAACCACGGAGAACGTAATGTCATCTTCCGGATAACCTGACGTGGGCAAATTCTGAATGGTGCCGCCCGTTCCAGCTTGCGACGTAATGGTGTACGACGTTCCGGTACGCGGGATGTACGTAGGCGTAACGATCGCGTAAATGGAGCCAGCCGCCGCCTGATCTGCGGCACTGTTACCAAGCAATGCGTAGCAATCGGGCATCGTGAAGTGGAAGAGGTTCGTGGCGTCCTTCACGATGGGCGAATCCAGATGGGGATCCAGCGTGGCTTCCTTCATGCCCGCGAAGGAGACCCTGATGCAGTCGTACGCGTCGGTCAAAGTGTAGCCCTGAGTAGGCGTTACGTGCATGTAAACGACTTCGCCTGCGGCCGCAGCGGCAATGGGATGCTCGCCCGCAAGGTCGCTCGAATATACGATGTCGCCATACGCGGAGCTACCCGACGTCATGGTGTAGAACTTGAATTGCGTCGCGTTATCGGTAACCGTCTGACCTGCGTCAACATACGCATATGCCCGTTCCGCCGGAACGATGGGCGTCATGGCAACGGCCATGATTATCGCCAGCAACGCACCTAGAATGGCACGCACAAGGCGCTGGCTCGAAAGGGAGTCACCCACGGTTTCACAGCTAGTACAACCATGCGAAGCCGCAGGTCGCACGGGGATATAGCTCGCACAGGAAACATGGCGCAATCGACGCCGACCACGCCTTTTGCGCACGTCGGACGACTTTTCCGAAGCAGCATGAGCGAACGTGTTCATTACGTCCCCCTATTCCCCCAAACGCATTGCGGCATACACCCCACACAGCCGCACATGCGGAAATTACTACCGCAATTCTATCAAATTCGAAGGTGAGCTTCTAGGGTTCAATCAGGCAAAAGACCAGGTGGGAAGGCATGTTTGGTTCAAGCGGGGTGGATGACCCAAAAGAAAGGCACCTCCCCTCTCCCCCACGTTTTCACAAAAATGCGCTGATAGCTCGTTCCCATACCCACCAATTTGAAAAAGTCAAAACAACGAAAATAACGATTTGATTACCACTCGTAAAAACGCACCCCTCCCACCCCCTGGGGAGGCTCAAAAGAATCGCCCCGGAAAATCCGGGGCGAAAACGCAAAACACGGTATAGATTGCGGGAGGATTTACGCCAGCAGCGGCGTAAGGGGACCCTGCGAAAGCACGGATACGAAATGAGTTGCACGCGAGATGGCCGTGTACAAACGGCGGCGCGCAAGCGGCGTATCGGGATATACCGAATCCTGGGCATCGGGCACGATGACGGCGTCGAATTCCAGGCCCTTGGCCAGCGGCAAGTCGATAAGCACCACACCCGCGGCCGGCAGGCTGGCATTCGGACGCATAAGCACGATATCGCCCTCGTCTGCCTCGTCGGGCTTGCGCGCCCCCAGTTCACGAGCGAGCCAACGTACGCGATCGTGGCTTTCCGCAACAATGGCCGTAAGGCCACCACGCTCTCGTGCAGCCTCGATCTGGGCACGCAGCGCAGCCAGATACTCAGCGGCATCTCGCGAACACGCCTGGATGGTGGGCGCCTGCCCCTCGCGTTGCACCGACGTCGCCTGGATATCGCTGCCATGCACCAGCCCACAGAACATGCTGGTGATTTCGGGGGTTGAACGATAGCTGGTGAGCAGGCGGCATTCGCTCACCTCGCCTTTGGCCCGCGCGAAAACCTCGCGAATCTCGGGGAAGGTAGCAGTGTGCTCGCGAATGGCCTGGTGCTCGTCGCCCAGCAGCAGAAAATGCGCGTTCCCAAACCAATGAGCCAAGACCATGAGCTGGGCTTCCGTATAATCCTGGACCTCGTCGACCATGACGTAGCGCGCGCTACGGCACCCCGTGCCCGCAAATCGCGCCTTCAGATACAGCCACTCAACGGCACTCACCGTGGGCTGCCCCGTAACGCGCATGCCAATGCGATCGAAACGCAGCCACTCCAAGTTCTCGATAGCCTCGTGCGCTACGGCATAACGCGCCTGCACGTACTCTTTAGCCAGGTTGACGGTCTCTTCCTGCGTGGAGGGTGCAATGGCGCTGCCAAAATAGCGCACCATGTCGTCGACGTCGAGCGAGAGCATTTCGTCGTGCAGTGCTTCGTCGTGAGCCATGGAGTCGAACCTACGATCCAGGCGATCGTGCAGTTCCTCGACCATGAGGCCGCTAAAGCGCGGGCCTACAGGAACATGCTCGTACTTGCGAGCAGCCGACTGCACTTGCGATGCTTTGAGCAGCACCGTTCCATCGACGGCGATTTCTC